>JAZNCK010000020.1:0-61327 GCA_045587505.1 Acutalibacteraceae bacterium | reverse complement strand
TCAAAGTATTCTTGGCTTTTGCATCAAGAAAAATCTAATAATTTTAACTGAAATTAACGGGAGAAACCAGAAAAATTTTGAAAGATTTCTGGAAGCTGTTCACAGATTTTCACCATCAGAATATTCAGTTGAATTGTTTATATTCGCTTTTATAGACAGTATTATAAGAAATGACAACACAGAGCTTGAGAAAATCGAAATTGATATAAACCGTATAGAAGACAAGATAATCAACGAGACTGAGTACAAGAACTTCAATGAAGAACTGATCAGATATAAAAGAAAACTGCTGAATCTGCGTAATTACTATAAGCAATTGATAAATATCGGAGAAGTTTTCATTGAAAACGAAAATGAAGTTTTTAACAAAGAAAACCTGAAGTTTTTCAGAAATTTCACCGGTAAAGCTGAACGGCTTTGCTCAGAAGTAACTCTTCTGCGTGATAGTCTTGTACAATTACGTGAAACTTACCAGTCACATCTCGATCTTAAACTGAACAATACGATGAAGCTCTTTACCATAATCACGGCCTTTTTCGCACCGTTGACGTTGATTGCAGGCTGGTACGGAATGAACTTTGAGTATATGCCGGAGCTTACGTGGAAATACGGATACCTTTATGTAATTCTGTTAAGTGTATGTTCAGTTATCGGATGTGTGATTATTTTCAGACACAAAAAAATGATGTAGTTGACAAATGCCAACTACATTATTTTATTTACCTAATTCTTTTGTTCTGTTGTAAGCGGCAATAACTGCATTAAGCACAGCACCGCGCATACCTTCATCTTCAAGGGCTTTGACACCCATTATTGTAGAACCTCCCGGACTGCAGACTTCATCTTTTAGTTTTTCGGGATGTTTTCCGCTTTCAAGAATCATTCTTGCAGATCCTGAAAGTGTTCCTGCCGCATAAAGAATTGCCTTATCACGCGGAAGGCCGCATGCAACCGCACCGTCTGCAAGAGCCTGAGCAAACATATACACAAAAGCAGGTCCGCAACCCGAAAGAGCACTTGCCGAATCAATAAACTTTTCGTCAATCCAATCAAAAATACCCGCACAGCTCATTGATTTTTCAAAGATACTCTTCTGTTTGTCTGTTACATTCTCAGAACAGGCAAGAACAATGCCTGAGCCCACAGAAACCGGCATATTCGGCATTATTCTGATAACACTGTCGATTCCGGACATCTTCTTAATATCACTGACACAAACGCCCGCAGCCATTGAAACGATAACGGGCTTATCTACTCTGTCTGCCAGAATATTCTTAATGCAATCAAAACACTCGGAAAGAACCTGTGGCTTGACACCTATAAAAACAAAACTGCATTCGCGTGCAACCGTTTCAGCATCGGAAGCAACGGCAGATATTTCAGATGAAAGTGTCTTCACTCTTTGAGTATCGGGATCAGCAAGAAGAATATCATTCCCGTATCCTGCAAGATATACGGCCTTAGCAAGGGCACCGCCCATATTACCGCAACCGATAAAGCCGAATGTATTTGCCATAACCGAGCCTCCTTATCTTATCTGACCGCAACCGCGGATAATATATTTATACGTTGTGAGTTCACGCAAACCCATAGGACCTCTTGCGTGAAGTTTCTGTGTTGAAATACCCATTTCGCACCCGAGGCCGAATTCGCCGCCGTCAGTAAAGCGCGTGCTTACGTTAACATAAACCGACGAACTGTCTACATCGCGTGTAAAAATCTCAATTGCTTCTTCGCTTGAAGTAATGATGGCCTCACTGTGATGAGTAGAGTGTGCACTGATATGTTCTACCGCCTCATTGACATCTTCAACAACCTTGACAGCAAGTATGTAATCGAGAAACTCTGTATCGAAATCTTCCTCGCCTGCAGGTGTTCCGTCAATAAATTCCCTTGCAGACGGATGAAGACGCAATTCAACAGGATTCACTTCGCGTTCATCAACAAGAATATTTTTTAACTTCGGTAAAAACTCAGCAGCAATTTTTCTGTTAACAAGGCATACTTCTTCAGCGTTACAGACAGAAGGTCTGCTTGTTTTAGCATTTTCTATAATTTTAAGTGCCATATCAAGGTCGGCAGTTTCGTCAACATAAATATGACATATACCCGTACCGGTCTGTATGCAGGGTACAGTCGCATTCTTAACACATGCATTGATAAGTCCTGCACCGCCTCGAGGAATAAGAAGATCAACATAACCGTCAGCTGTCATAAGTTCATTGGCACTCTGTCGGCTTGTATCCTGTACCATATTGATAACGGTTTCGTCAATTCCGAGTTTTTTTAATCCTTTGCGAAGGGCATTCACAACGGCATTGGCACTTCTGAAAGCCTCTTTGCCGCCACGAAGGACACAAACATTACCACTCTTTAACGCAAGTGCAGCGGCATCTGACGATACGTTAGGTCTGCTTTCATAAATTATTGCAACAACGCCCATAGGAACTGAAGTTTTTTCTATAACCATTCCGTTTTCACGTTCTACACGCTCAAGAACATCCCCTACAGGATCCGGCAGCTTTGCAACAGCACGAATTCCGTCTGCCATCCCGTCAATACGCTCTTTTGTAAGAGTAAGGCGGTCAATCATCACATCCGAGATAACTCCCCTGGCTGCCGCTATATCAGCCTCATTTTCCTTGAGTATTTCGTCTGCACAATCCTGCAAAGCTTCTGCCATCGCATAGAGTGCATTGTTCTTCTCTTCACTTGTAAGTTTTGCAAGAACAGACTTAGCTGCTTTTGCCTGTTTTAGGATATCAAGTGTTGTCATATCAGACACCAACCTTTTTCAGAAATCTTGTACCTACTGACTTACCGTCAACTATATCGTAAAGTATATACGGATTTTCACCGTTCGCAATAACCATATCGCAACCTTTTGCCGTGGTGATTTCAGCTGCACGGATTTTTGTTTTCATACCGCCTGTACCAAGTTCAGAGCCCTCACCGCCTGCAAGTTCACGAATTTCATCAGTCACTTCAGAAACAACAGAAATAAGTGTGGCATCCGAATTCTTATGCGGATCACTTGTAAATAAGCCGTCTATATCAGAAAGAAGTATCAACAAATCTGCATTGACACTGACAGCTACCATTGCAGAAAGAGTGTCATTATCGCCGACTTTGATTTCATCGGTGGAAACAGTGTCGTTCTCGTTAATGATAGGCAACGCCTTGAATTCCAGCAATTTATTCATAGTATTGATAAAATTACTGTACCTGTCTGCATGATCAAAATCATCACCGGTCATAAGAAGCTGTGCGACGGTGTGATTATATTCTGAAAACAGCTTGTCATAGGTATACATAAGCTCACACTGTCCGACAGCAGCCGCTGCCTGTTTGCCTGCAATATCTGTCGGCTTGGATGCCAGCTGGAGCTTACCTGTACCCATTCCGATTGCTCCCGACGTTACAAGAATAATGTCGTTGCCTGCATTTTTAAGGTCACTCAGAACTTTGCAGAGTTCTTCTACCCTGCGTATATTAAGAAGACCACCTGCGTGTGCAAGTGTTGATGTTCCGACTTTTACTACAATTCTCATTTTAAATCCCTCATCATTTTAAGATTCTTAACGCATTCTTATAAAATATTTTATCCTCATCTTCCTTTGAAAGACCGAGATTCAGGATAAAATCATATTCTTTTTTCGGTTCCTGCCACGGTGAATCACTGCCAAACAAAACTTTGTCCGTACCGTGATTAAGGATAATCCGTTTGCATTGTTCGGGTGAAATAAACTTTGAAATAAACGCTGTATCAAAGTTCAGCGGTGTTCCGACAAGATACTTTTCAACTTCATCCCAATTTGAAAAAGCACCGAGATGTGCTGCAATTATATACTTACCTGAAACATAATCAAGAACATGTCTGAGTCGATCCGGCTGACAATGTGAAGGCGGAGGCATACCGTAATCATAGCCCGTGTGAAGAGTGACATAAAGTCCTAAATCCTCACATTTTCTGAGAATATCCAGAGACCTTTTACTGTCAACAAAGAACGACTGATATTCCGGATGTAATTTAACGCCTTTAAAACCGTACTGAGCAATAGCTTCAAGAACTGATTCCCAATCATCCTGATCAGGATGAAGTGATGCAAATGACCTGATTCTGTCTCCCTGAATGCTCTTTGCAAAAGCAATTATATTTTCAGTCTGTGTCGGTCGTGTTGCGATCGGAAGAATAACGGAAATATCCACACCGTTATCATCCATCGACTTTAAAATTCCGTTCAGAGTGCCGTCAGTATAATGCGGATATCGCACACCCTGATATTTCACTATACTGTCGCTCAACGACTTCAGTGCACCCTGTGCAATCCTGTCAGGAAAAATATGGCTGTGAAAATCTATTAACATTCAATTACCTTCTAAACTTTACTTTTCCTTCAATAGTATTACCACAATTGATACGAGTGAGTATAGCACAAAATGCATAAATATGCAAGAAAAACCGAGCATAAGCCCGGTTTTATTTCAATTTTGTTTTCTGACTATTTTATATTCATCATCAGGTTCATAGTAAGGACAGTCATAAAAAGACGAGCTGAGAAATTTCACATACTCATCCTCGTCGAGATTCATTGAACAGTAATAATAATCTTCAATTTCATCATAGCAAAAGTTGTTGCAGCTTTCGCAATTGGTTTTACCGGGCATACAAACACCTCCGCAAAGATAATAACACTATCTGCGGAATTTGTCTACAACAATTTTGAACGCATCTGCTTCAGAATCGCCTTTTCACGTCGTGACACCTGCACCTGTGTCATACCGAGTTTTTGGGCAATAACAGTCTGAGTCTCCCCTGAATAATAGCGAAGTCTGATTATTTCCTTATCGCTTTCTTCAAGGTTATTCATAACCTGCTCAAGAGCAATCGAGGTTGAAATTCTTTCCTCGGGCGACGCAACGGGTATATCGAGTTGCGTATCAGATTCGTCATCCTGTGCCGTCAGGGATATCACGGGCATAGATGCAGTTATAGCCTGAACCGTTTCAAATTCATCATATCCGAGCCGTTGCGCAAGCTCTTTGACCGTAGGTTCACGGTCAAACTTTCTGATAAATGATTCTCTTTCAAAAGTGATTTTTCTGCCTTTTTCTTTAAGTGAACGGCTTACACTTACTGTTCCGTCATCACGGAATATACGTTTCATTTCACCAAGTATTACCGGTACGGCATAGGTTGAAAAGCTGAATCCTCTGGTCTCATCAAAACCGTCAACTGCTTTTATCAGTCCTACACAGCCTGCTTGAAAAAGGTCATCATAATCTACCCCTCTGCCCGTGAGCTTGTGAGCACAGGAGTGTACCAATCCGAGATTTTCTTTAATTTTTCGGTCTCTTTCATTCTTCTGAAGAATCATAGTGCTGCACGTCCGTTAATACGCTTAATCATTGTTACCGTAGTACCCTTATTTAATTTCGAACGGACACTGATCTTATCCGTAAAACTTTCCATAACGGCAAAGCCCAGACCTGCCCGTTCACCTCCAAGTGTGGTAAAAAGAGGCTCCATCGCTTGTCTGACATCAATAATTCCGCACCCTTTGTCCCTGACCGTAATCTTTACTTTGCTGTCTTCCATAATCGAAACCTGTATGTAGATTTTGCCCACACTTTCAGGATAAGCGTGAAGGATACAGTTTGTTACCGCCTCGCTTACCGCCATCCTGATATCCGAAATTTCATCAAGTGTAGGATCAAGCTGTGCCACGAATGAAGCAACTGCTGAACGTGCAAAACTTTCATTTACCGATTTCGAATCGATTACCATTCTGAAACTATTTAATATCTGCATTGTTTACTTCCTCCCGTCCGGATAAACTTACTATTTTTTCTAAACCTGCGAGTTTCATAATCTTATAAATCTGAGGTGAAAGATTAGAAACAATCAGTTTGCCTCCAAAAGGTTGAATCGTACGGAATCTGCCCATTACGAGACCGATTCCGGATGAATCCATAAATGTTACATCGGCGAAATCAAGTTTAACTGTTTTCGGCTTATTCCTCTGAATGGCATCGTCTATTTCCATACGCAAGGCCGATGCCGTGTGGTGATCAATTTCACCCTCAAGAAAAGCTGTAACACGTTGCGATGTTGATATTATTCTGACAGGCATTTTATACCTCCTAATAAAGCAAAATAAAAAATCCTCTATCCAAAAGGATAAAGGATTTGTATTAAATATTATGTTGAAGCGTGGGGTAAAAAAACATCTACTTTTGTAGGTTTTTGATATCAGATGCAAGATAAAGCGAACCGCAAACGATAATCACGCTGTCTTTGTCTGCTTTTTTAAGTGCTTTTTTATAAGCCTTACCGCAATCATCAACAGGCTTTACCTTTGCACCGTGTTGTTTTAATTCTTCGGCAAGTTCTTTTGCTGTCAACGAGCGCGGATTTGAAACCGTTGTCGTATAAATTCTCTCACACATAGGAGCAAGTTTTTCCGCACAGTATTTATAGTCTTTATCTTTCATCATTCCGAAAACAGCAATTATCTTCTTATCTTTGAAATATTTTTCAAGAAATGAGCAAAGTGCATCAAAACCTTCGACGTTATGACCTCCGTCAACGATTACAAGAGGATCTGTTGAAACAGTTTCAACTCTTGCAGGCATCCTGAGTGCCGCAACACCGTCGAGCATATTTTTCATCGAAACATTCCAGCCTTTACCTTTAAGAACATTTATAGCTGAAATGGCTGTTGAAAAATTATAAATCTGGTGCTTACCCGAGAGAGGTATTTTGAACGTACAACCTGCGTAAATGATTGTTGAACCGTCAAATTCTTCACGGACAAGACGGATACGACCGAGGTCGGAATGGGTATAATCGCAACCTGCCTCTTTTGCCTTTTCTTTCACAAAACGTTCAACCGTAAAATCGGGCTGTGGATATCCGACAACATGACCGCCTTCTTTAAATATTCCGCACTTGTGGGCTGCGATATCAAGAATCGTATCACCGAGAATATCGGTATGATCCATTGAAATGGATGTTATGACGCTGACCTCAGATTTTTTGATGATGTTGGTCGAGTCAAGTGTACCTCCGAGACCGACTTCAAGTACAACAATATCGCAGTTTTCCTTTTCGAAATAAAGAAATGCAGCTATTGTGATTATTTCAAACTCGGTTGGATTGATGTTTTTTTCTTTAAGTGTATTGATTACAGGAATGATTTTTTCAACAATCCGGGCAAAATCATCCTTCGGAATCATCTGTGAGTTTATCTGTATTCTTTCACGGAAATCCGTTATAAACGGTGAGGTAAAAAGACCGACTTTGTATCCTGAGGCTTCAAGTATTTTTGCAATCATAGTGCAGGTTGAGCCTTTACCGTTTGTACCAGCGACATGGACAAACCTTAGCTTGTCCTGCGGATTATAAAACGCCTCACACAAGGCAGAGATACGCTCCATACCCGGCTGTGAGCCGAATTTCATACGTGAATGGATAAATTCAAGTGCTTCATTATAATTCATAAAATCACTCATTTCAAAATATGGGACGGTTTAACCGTCCCATAAATTCTAATTATTTACGCAATTTTGCAAGGCTTTCGTCTATCATTGCAATCTTGTCGCGGGGCTTCTGTGCTGCTTCACGCTGGCCTTCAACAACTGCTGCCGGTGCTTTCGCAACAAAGTTTTCGTTACTGAGCTTCTTATCGATAAACTCAAGCTCCTTGACTTCCTTAGCTCTGTCCTTTTCAAGACGTGCAATTTCAGCCTCAAAGTCGACAAGGTCACCCATCGGGATGTAAACCTTAGCATCGGTTGTAACAACGCATACTGCATCGTCAAACTCAAAGCTGTCACCAACTTCAGCCTCCGAACATGATGCAAGTCTCTGCATAAAGATGCCTGCCTGGCGGAAAGTGTCTTTATATGCAGTGGCGATGTAATACTTCGCCTTTCTTGACGGCGGAACATTCATTTCTGCTCTGCGGTTACGGATAGCACGGACCGCTTCCATAATTCTTTCCATTTCCTGCTCATCTGCTGAGAAGTCGAATGCTTCATTGTATACAGGCCACTCAGAAATCATAATTGACTCACCGTCGTGCGGAAGTGTCTGCCAGATTTCATCAGTTATGAACGGCATAAACGGGTGAAGAAGCTTAAGTGTATTAGACATAATGTAAACAAGCATATCACGTGCTGTCTGTGCTGCTTTTTCATCACCGGAATTAAGACGGATTTTTGAAATTTCAATATACCAGTCGCAGAAGATATCCCAGATAAAGTCATAGAGCTTCTGAACTGCAATACCGAGTTCAAACTTATCGAGGTTATCTGTAACTTCCTTAGCAAGGTTATTGAAGAGGCTGAGGATCCACTTATCCTCAAGAGCAAGATCTTCCGGAACATGAGGTGCTTTTTCATCCTCACCGAGATTCATAAGAATGAAACGTGCTGCATTCCAGATCTTATTTGCAAAGTTACGGCTTGCACTTACCTTGTCATCAGAGAATCTCATATCGTTACCCGGGCTGTTACCTGTTGCAAGAGTAAGACGCAGAGCATCCGCACCGTACTGTTCAACAATCTCAAGAGGATCAATGCCGTTACCGAGTGACTTTGACATCTTTCTGCCAAGGGCATCTCGTACAAGACCGTGGATGAGAACAGTGTCAAACGGAACTCGGCCTGTATATTCAAGAGCTGAGAAGATCATTCGGCTTACCCAGAAACCGATGATATCGTAACCTGTAACAAGTGTGGTGGTCGGATAGTAGTGCTTAAGGTCTGCTGTTTCATCAGGCCAGCCGAGAGTTGAGAACGGCCAGAGTGCTGATGAGAACCATGTATCAAGAGTATCGCTGTCCTGTTCGATGTTCTTGCCTGAACAGTGAGGACAAGCATCAATGTCAGTTTTTGAAACTATTGTTGCACCGCAATCTGCACAGTACCATGCAGGAATACGGTGACCCCACCAGAGCTCACGTGAAATACACCAGTCACGTGTACCTCTCATCCAGTTCATATAGTTCTTTGTGAATCTGTCAGGTACGAAAACTGTTTCGCCCTTTTCAACAGCCTCAATAGCAGGCTTTGCAAGAGGCTCCATACGTACGAACCACTGCTTTGAAACCATAGGCTCAATTGTAGAATGGCAACGGTAGCAAGTACCAACCTCGTGCTTGAGTGGTTCAATGTATTTGATATATCCGCCCTCTTCAAGGTCAGCAAGAATTGCCTTGCGTGCTTCCATTGTTGTCATACCTGCATACTTACCGCAATCAAGAACCTCGGGCTCGTCGGCAGCAGCCTTACCGCTTGCAACAAGCTCATCATAAGCAGCCTTATCTGCAGCACCTGTCATATGGCCGTCATAAGTAAATGTTCTGACCATAGGAAGATTATGACGTCTGCCTACCTCAAAGTCATTCGGGTCGTGTGCCGGTGTGATTTTAACTACACCTGTACCCTTTGTCATATCAGCATGCTCATCGCATACGATCGGAATTTCCTTATTAAGAAGAGGAAGGATTACGTGACAGCCGTGAAGATGAGCGTATCTCTCATCCTCTGCATTGATTGCAACAGCTGTATCACCGAGCATTGTTTCAGGTCTTGTTGTTGCAAGTTCGAGCTGCTCTCCTGTCTCCTTAACAGTGTAAAGAAGGTGCCAGAAGTTACCGTCCTGCTCACTGTACTCAACTTCAGCATCTGAAATTGATGTCTGACAGTAAGGACACCAGTTAACCATTCTGTTGCCTCTGTATATAAGATCTTTTTCATAAAGTCTTACAAAAACTTCACGAACAGCTCTGCTGCATCCTTCATCCAGAGTGAAACGCTCTCTGTCCCAGTCGCATGATGAACCTAATTTTTTAAGCTGTTCAATAATTCTGCCGCCGTACTTTTCTTTCCAGTCCCATGCACGTACAAGGAATCCGTCTCTGCCGAGATCGTCCTTTGTAAGGCCTTCTTTAGCCATAGCCTCAACAATCTTTGCCTCTGTAGCAATTGAAGCGTGGTCTGTACCCGGAAGCCAGAGTGTATCATAACCCTGCATACGTCTGTAACGGATGAGGATATCCTGAAGTGTGTTATCAAGGGCGTGGCCCATGTGAAGCTGACCCGTAATATTGGGCGGTGGAATCACTATTGTGTACGGCTCCTTTTCCGGGTCGCATTTCGCATGAAAGTATTTACCGTCAAGCCAGAATTTATAGGTTCTGTCTTCAACGTCTTTCGGATCATACTGTTTTGCAAGATCCTTTGCCATATATATCTCCTCCTAAGAATTTATACAAAATAAAAAATAAAAGCCCGTCTCAAAACTTTGAGACGAGCTGAAAACCCGCGGTACCACTCAAATTGCATTATACATGCCACTCTTGGTGCTTTTACGAAGCATAACGGGAGAGGTCTAATCGTTTACACTTTCTTCTCTCCGACTCGGAAGCTACAGACCTGACCTGACACTTACCGTCTTGCACCAACCGACGGCTCTCTGAAAGTTCAGATGCCAGTTCCCTCTTCGTCAACATCTTTATACCGAAGTATTTTAGCATTATATATCGACTTTGTCAACTGTTTTTATTAGCTTCATGACGTTTCAGCGTTTCCTGCTCAAAACGGTCAAGCGCAGCCTTCACATTGCCAAGCATAGTCAGCTCAAATAAATGAATGAGTTCATCACTTGACATTCTTGTTGTGCTGCGATTACGCATCCAGTTTTCAACAACATCGCACACTGCAAATGTATAAAAATCGGAAAGAAAAGACTTGTAATAAGCATCAACAGTCTTACCCTGGGCAAGAAACTCAACAACCAGTCTTGAACACATGCCGATTTTTTCATAAACAAAGTTATAAAAAAACTTTTCTGCCTTTGAATTGACTACACATTTTATTTCATCCTGATGTTCTTCAAGATAATCAAACATCTTTTTGATCATTGTCATCCAATCAGCATCTGCTTTGTACTCATTAAAAATCTGCATTCCGTCATAGGTGTAAATCCACTCGACAAGTGCATATATATCCTGAAAATGATAATAGAAGGTCTGACGGTTAACACCGCAATCCTCAACAATCTCACGAATCTTAATCTTGTCGAGAGATTTCTTCTTCATGAGCTTTCTTAAAGAATTGGCAATAAGGAGTTTTGTCTTTTCGCCTGTGCTTTGTGATGCCATAGTATCTCCTCCTTTTGTAGAAATTCTACCACATCAAAAACATCATTTCAAGACAAAGTACTATACATTTATGGTATGAATGTATATACAATATTGCAACAATGTATAAAAGAGCCCGTAAAACGGACTCTTTGTTAACAGATTATTCACATTAATCAGAGAAGACCCTTCTGAGTCGCATACTCATAGAATGACTCAATGCTTCTTCTTCTCGGAGCATCAATCTTTGCACCGGCTCTTGTAACGGTTGACATCGGAATACCCTGAAGCTGTACAAGATACTTTGCGCTTGCATTAAATCCGCTGTCGATACAGTTATCAAGAAGGATGATCTCGTTATATGTTTCACGTGCTTTCTGAACATTCTTTTCTACAAAATACTCATCATACATTTTGCGGAAAAGGTTTGTACCGCAGGAAGTCGGAGTTGCACACACACCTCTTGCACCTGCCTGATAAGCATCAAAGAGGAACGGGATATTAGCCTGAAGAACAGCTGACTCGCCCTGAACTGCGATTTTTTCCTTAATTCTTTCAAGTGAGCAGGTTGTATCCTTGACGCCCTTGAATTTACCTGTTTCTACAAGCTGACCGTAAGCCTTGCCTGACATACAGTGAGGCTGAAATCCCGGAAACTCATAGAGAAGAATCGGAAGTGTAGTATTCTCTGCAAGAGCAGAAAGGTAATCAACAAGCTGTTCATCGTCGTCACCTACACCTCTTGTTACAAAAACAAGACCGTCAACACCTGTCTGCTCCATACGTTTAACTTCCTCAACCTGATGCTGCCATGTAGGCTCAAGGTTTGCAGTAGCAACAACTTCAGCACCGTTTGCATGTTTAACTGCGATTTCGGCACACCTGATTCTTTCTTCCGGAGTGAGTAATGTCATTTCAGCACTACCGCAGACTGAGAAAAGATGATGTGCACCTTTTGATGCCTGCCACTCAACATACTGAGCATAAACGTCATAATCTATTGACTTGTCCTCTTTAAAAGGAGTGAGTAACAAAGAGTAAATACCTCTGAACTCTTCCATATTACCTGTAAACATAAAAAGCACCTTCTTATTTTATTGGGTTGGGTTTATATTACTACTATACATTGCGAATTTCAAGTAAAAATTAAATATTTCACCGATTTATTTTAACTTTTCAATTACCTCAGCTGTCATATCGGGGAAATTTCCGATAACGGCATCAATTCCGAGATTATAAAGACGCTCAACATCCTCAGGATCATTAACTGTCCAGGTATTTATCTGAACCCCCTGACTCTTGATTTCAGATACACTCTGCTCATTAAGTGAATTGAATCTCGGATGTACACATTCAACACCTCTGGTTTTTGCATACTCGCCGAAGTTGTAAATCCAACTGCCGACAAGATATCCGCACCTGATTTCCGGAGCAAGGGCTTTAAAACGCATTACACTGTAGTGATTGAAGCTTGAAATAATTATTCTGTCTTCAAGACCGAATTCTTTGATAAGCTCCAGAACAGCCTCTTCAATACCGGGATACTCATTTTCACTTGTCTTAAGTTCGATGTTTGTTATAAAACCTTCAACCGGCTTGACTAGTTCAAAATACTCACGCAGAGTAGGTATTTTATTGAAACCGTAAACGCCCCTGAATGCAGCACTTGCATCAAAACGTGAAAGTTCTTCATAGGTATAGTCATCAACGAAACCTTCACCGTCAGTCGTTCTGTCGATTCGTTCATCGTGAATCACGACAACAACATTATCCTTGGTAAGATGAACGTCGAGTTCTGCTCCGTCTGCACCTGCCTCAATTGCTTTTTGAAAGGCGAGCATAGTGTTTTCCGGATATTTGCCGCTGAAGCCTCTGTGAGCAATGTTTAACATAAAAACACAACCTTTGAATCAGAATTTTTTTATCAAAAACGCCTGTCTGCCCTTTCTGGTAAGACCGGCATCTTCATCTATTATAACTTTTCCGCTACCGTGGATTACAAGCTTTGCTCCGAACGGTACGCGGATATCATTTTTTGACATAACTACACCGTTCATGAGCACTTCACCCCTACGGATTTTTTCCGATGCTGAACTGCGTGAGATTGAAAAAGCAGCTGAAAGAACCGCATCAAGACGCATTGATGAAACATAACAACGTACGGTATCAAAAACAGCCTCAGCAGAAAATCCGTCAAAGCTTTCTTTTATTTCAACCTTTACACTTCCCCTGCCGACAGATGCAAGATTATCCTTTATGTAGCCTGCAACACTGCGTATAACCGCCATTGCGCACCCTTTGTCGGTAACAAGAATATCTCCGACTGCCTCACGTCTTATTCCGAGGCCCATAACTGCACCCAGATAATCCCGATGTGTAAGCGTAGAAAAACTGTCTTTTTTTATTTTAAGTGCTACTATCGGTGAAAGCTCCGGATTTTCTCTTAAATACTCAACACCGTCAGCATAATCAGGAAAGAATACTGCTGTTTTACGTTCGCTGTCTTCAAAGCCTCCGTAAAAAGCATATTTTACATCATTGCGTTTTCCGAGGTACGAGATAACCGTGCTCTGCTGATATATATCGAGAAAATTTGTACTTGTAATGAGATATGAATCAGAACATGATGAAATACAGTCCTCTATTCTTGCCAGCAAAAGCTCATTGTCCGTCATCTCATTTTCACCTCAAACCGATGATAACATAAATATGTTAATTTGTACAGAAAAATCGGAATAAAATTTATACTCATAAAACACTTTATGTGCATTTTCTATTGAACAATTCAACAATATATGGTATTATAACAAAAATTATAATGGAGGGATATTGATATGAATATGCCACGCCCCGAACATCCGAACCCACAGTTTCAGCGTCAGTCCTGGATGAATCTGAACGGAAACTGGAGTTTTCAGATCGACAATTCTAAAAGCGGTCTTGCAAAGAAATTCTACGAGAAAGGCACTCGCCTTGACTCTGTTATAACTGTCCCGTTCTGCCCTGAAAGTGTTCTTTCCGGCATAGAAAACAAAGACTTTATGGCTGCTGTCTGGTATGCAAGGGAGTTTGTTATCCCAGAGCGATATGCAGGTATGAGAACGGTTCTTCATTTTGGTGCTGTTGACTACAAGGCTACTGTTTACATCAACGGTGTCGAGGTCGGTACACATAAGGGCGGATATATTTCGTTCAAATTCGATATCACCGATTATATAAAACCGGGTGCAAATACGGTTACGGTTTATGCTGAAGACGACGTTCGCAATCCTCTTCAGCCCAGAGGTAAGCAGAGTGAGGAGTATTATTCTCACGGTTGCGATTATACAAGAACAACAGGTATCTGGCAGACAGTATGGCTTGAATTTACACCTGAATCATACATTGAGAGCATAAAAATTTTCCCGAATGCCGAAAACGGTTCTGTTGATATCCAGGCTAAGGTTGTCGGCGAAGGTAAATTCGAAGCACTTGCACTTTTCCACGACAGAATTATGGGCGTCGGAAGTGTTGAGACAAAGGGTGGCGTTGTAAATGCGCACCTCGACCTTAAAGAAGCCTATTATTGGGATGTCGGAGTAGGCAGACTGTATGATCTTGAATTAAAATTCAACGATGACAGAGTTGACAGCTATTTCGGTCTTCGTGACATTAAACTTGACGGACATAAATTCCTTATAAACGGAAAATCCGTATTCCAGAGACTTGTTCTGGATCAGGGCTTCTATCCAGACGGTATCTACACTGCTCCGAACGAAGAGGCTCTTATCAGAGACATTCAGATTTCCCTCGCTGTAGGTTTCAACGGTGCACGACTTCACGAAAAGATTTTCGAGCCTCGTTTCCTTTATCACTGTGACAAGATGGGCTATATCGTTTGGGGTGAATATCCGAACTGTGGACTTGATTCTTCCAATCCGAATATAGTTTACAGCGTTATTCCCGAGTGGCTTGAAGAACTTGAACGAGACTTCAATCACCCGTCAATTATCGGCTGGTGTCCGTTTAATGAGACTTGGGATTACGACGGCAGAAAACAGCACGACCCTGCGCTCAAGATGGTTTATGATGTTACCAAAGCATACGACCCGACACGTCCTTGCATCGACACAAGCGGTAATTTCCACGTAACGGGTGAAATCTTTGATATCCATGATTACAACCAGGATATTGAGGAATTCAGATCACATTATGAAAAACTCGGCGAAGGTAAAGTTTTTGATGTTCATGAACAGCGTCAGACTTACAGAGGCGAGCCTATGTTCGTAAGTGAATACGGAGGAATTCAGTGGTCAATGAATCCCGGTGAGCAGAATGCCTGGGGTTACGGTATTGCACCAAAGAACAAATATGAATTCATCGAACGCTATCAGGGATTGACGGATGCACTGCTTGACAACGAGTATATTTTCGGTTTCTGCTATACTCAGCTTTACGATATTGAGCAGGAACAGAACGGTCTTTACACATATTCAAGAAAGCCGAAGTTTGATCCTACAATTTTCTACGGTATAAATTCAAGAAAAGCAAAAATCGAGTTATAATTAACGGAGGTTTCCAAATGCTAAAATTACCTGATTATCACAAAAATTTAGACGTTCTGCACTACGGCTGTGAAGAACCTCGTGCTTACTTTATTCCTTATGAGGATGAAAAAAAAGCGGAACTTCCCCGTTCCGAATCAAAGTATTTTCACACTCTCTGCGGTGAATGGGATTTCAGATTCTATCCAAGCATTGTTGAGGTAGAAGACGGATTCTATGCTGAAGATTACACAATCGGAGCAGAATACAACAAAATAAAGGTTCCGATGAACTGGCAAATGGATCTTGAAAAAGATTATGATAAGCCTAATTATACAAACATCAACTACCCTTTCCCTCTCGATGCACCGCACGTACCGGATGAAAATCCTTGCGGTATTTATCTGCGTGATTTTGACGTCGATGAAAATATGCTCACCCGTGACCTTTTCCTTAATTTTGAGGGTGTTGATTCTTGCTTCTATCTCTGGATTAACGGCAAATTTGTAGGTTACAGCCAGGTAAGTCATATGACCAGTGAATTTAACATCACGAACTTTGTTCACGCAGGTAAAAACAGAATTGCCGTGCTCGTTCTCAAATGGTGCGACGGTACATATCTTGAAGATCAGGATATGTGGCGTATGAGCGGCATCTTCCGTGAAGTTTACATTCTTGAAAGAAGTAAACGTGGCAGAGTCGAAGACTTCTATATAAAGACAGAACTCAAGAAAAAGCTCACACGTTGCACAATAGACGTTGACCTTAAAATCACCGGTAACAGACAAGTTGCTTACAGGCTCGTTTCCCCTCATGGCGAAGAATTAGCTTCAGGCGAAAGCAAGGACTCCAAGATAAAGATCAAATTTGAAAATCCGGTTCTCTGGAGCGATGAGCTACCCTATCTCTATAGCCTTTATCTCGACGTGCCGGGTGAAACAATCCTCGCTAAGATAGGTATCAAAGAGCTTATTATCAAACACTCAGTAATTTATCTTAACGGACAGAAGATTAAAATCCGCGGTGTCAACCGTCACGATTCACATCCTTTCCTCGGACATGCTACACCTGTTGAGCATATGCTTGAAGATCTCTATATCCTCAAGCGTCATAACGTCAACGCTATCCGAACATCACATTACCCAAATGATCCGCGTTTCCTTGAAATGTGTGATGAACTCGGTTTCCTTGTTGTAGACGAAGCAGATATCGAAACTCACGGTACGGGATCACGAATCTGCCGTACAGCCAAAGACAGCAAATACGGACAGCCTGAGTGGCACGCATTCTGGAGTGAATATTCACAGAATCCTGCTTGGAAAGAAGCTTACGTTGACCGTGCCAAAAGAATGTTTGAACGTGACAAAAATCGAGCTTCAATCATTTTCTGGTCACTAGGAAACGAATCCGGTTGCGGCGATAATCACCGCGCGATGAGAGACTACATTAAGGGACGGATGCCCGGTGCGATTATACACTACGAGGGTGCAAATTACAGCTACGGTGATCACGCAAAGAAAAAGTTCACGGATGTCTCTGATGTTGAAAGCTGGATGTATCCGTCAATTGACGTATGTAAAGAGATCCTTGAAAGTAAAAAACGTGCAAAGAAGCCTTTCTACCTCTGCGAATACTGTCACGCAATGGGTAACGGACCAGGAGATCTCCGGGATTATTGGGAACTGATTGAATCTGATGACAGATTCGTTGGTGGTTGTATCTGGGAATTCACTGATCATTCTGTAGCAATCCCTGACGGTAAAGGTGGATATAATTACACTTACGGTGGCGATTTCAACGACTATCCGAATGACAGAAACTTCTGTGTAGACGGACTTGTTTATCCGGACAGGACACCTCATACCGGTTTTATGGAAGCAAAAATTGCTTATCAGCCATTCTTTGCCGAATATAACGGCAACGGCTCTGTTAAAATCAAGAACAGACTCTTCTTCAACGGTCTTGACGATATCGGCATCAAATGGAATATCAAATCCGACGGAGAGACTGTTGCCGAAGGTGAAATCTCCGGACTCATGCTTATGCCCAGAGAGTCCAACGATTTTTCACTTTTCAATCCTTCCGACTATGATTTTAAAGGAGAAACGTACCTTACTCTCCATTTTGTGACAAGAACAGAAAAACCATGGGCACCTGCAGGTTATGAATGCGGTCTCAAGCAATTCAAGCTCAAATCTTCTTCATGCGAAAAAACTGATGCTCCGAACGGTAAGCTCGTACTTAATGAAGATGACAGATATATCAGAATTGCCGCAGGCGAAAACACTTATGTTTTCGATAAACCCTACGGAAGACTTGAAACAATCAGACATAACGATGTCGATCTTATCTCTGAACCTGTTGTACTTAACCTTAACCGCGCACCCCTTGATAACGACGTTCCTTACACCGAACAGTGGAGCAACATCGGTATCTACAGATTAAAGCAGAAAACATACAGTGCTGTTCTCAAAGAAAATAACAGCGATAAGGCTGTTGTCGAAGTTAAAATGTCTTTGGGCTCATATACATTTGATCCTGCTTTCCGTGGCACAATGACTTACACATTCCTTGCCGACGGTGCCGTTCTTATCAATGTAAACGGAACTGCAACCGAGGGAATCGAGGTTCTTCCCCGTATCGGATTGCAGCTTACAATGCCCGAAGGATTTGAGAAGTTCAGCTTCTTCGGTTATGGTCCTCACGAAAGTTATATTGACAAGAATCTTTCTACTTACGTCGACAAGTTCGAAACTACCGTTACAGATAACTTTGAACACTATGTCCGTCCGCAGGAGAATTCTTCTCACTACGGTACAAAATGGGCAGAAGTCAGAAACGCTGACGGTATCAGTCTTTACTGTACAGCTGAAAACTTTGATTCTTTCAGCGTGAACGCACAGCATTTCAAACCGAATATGCTTCGTGAAACTCTTCACGATTACGAGCTTGAACCTCTCAAGGAAACTGTACTCAGCCTTGACTACAAGCATCTGAGCTGCGGCTCAGCATCCTGTGGCCCTATCAGCCTTGACAAATACAGACTTCTTCAGAAAGAATTTAATTTCACATTCAGACTTTTCCCGGGAAAAGCAAAATAAGATGCACAAAGAGGTGGTCAGCTGACCACCTCTTTTATCTTTTCTTTCAAAACAAATGAGAAAAAAGAGGATCGAAATTCGATCCTCTTATATTTCAGTTAAAATTGACTAGTACTTTGGACTCACGCCTTTACTTTTACTATAAGTTTAAAATGACCAGTACTTTGGACTCACACCTTTACATTTACTTTTAATATAAAACGCTAGATGTACATGTCACTCACTCTCTTCCGAGTTAAATTTTATTGGAATAAGCTTATTTGAACATCGTACTCACTCTCTCATAATTTTTTGAGAATCTAAATCAGATGTGCATAGGACTCACTCTCTTTTTAAAATTTCTATCCTCGTTAGATTTTATTTGTACATTTCAACTCACTCTTTCAAATTTGATTTAATCTGAAAATTTGTTAGATGTACTTAGTAGCCACCTTATTTCTATTGAATTTTTTAGTTAAGGTTAAGATCTTTCGATCGGCCTGCTATATAATGTGGGCGTTCCCACTCGCCTGCCGCCCGTCAGACCGGTTTAATCATTTATGATAAATTCATTAACTTCGGTTTCTTCACACCGTAATCTGTGATTTATACCTGATCTGCGGCGGTCCTATTAAATTGTACTTCTGTTGAGTTCATTGGACTCGCCTCCTTCTTTCACATCTCTCATGTGTTATTTTGTTATGTTTTCCCTTGGTTCGACTTTATATTAACATGTGTTTTTGTGTTTGTCAATAGTTTTTTTGAAAAAAGTTGAAAAATTTTATATATTTTAACTTAATTTGAATTTATCTTGACTATTGACCGATTTAAGGTTAAAATATAAGATACGAGAAATAATTTGGAGGAACAAAAATGGCTGAAGAATTCAATCCTGACATCGTAAGCGTTATTGACGAAGACGGTGTTGAACATATTTTTGAAGAACTTGACAGAATTGAGACTGATGATGCACGTTATGTGGCACTTCTCCCTGTTTATGACGAGGCTGAGGACGTTCTCGAAAGCGACGGAGAACTTATCATCCTTAAGGTTGAGGAAGAAGATGACGGTGAATCCTACCTCTGCCCTATTGAGGACGAAAAAGAGTTCAATGAAATCGGCAAAATTTTCGAAGAAAGACTTTCTGAATTGTTCGAGTTCGACGAGGAATAATGATAATGTTCCCTGCCTTGTGCGATAACTTACGGCCCATATTAACCCTACAATTGTATTAACGGGAGCTTATCTCCCGGCACGGATTGCAGACCTCCCGCCCTGCGGACGAAGGGAGCGTGAACTGTCGGGGAAGCACCCACCTGCTTTAAGATGCAGGTTACTATCGGCTGTATCCGGCTTGGCGGGGTTTCATTCAGAATATTTTACGGGTGATAAAATGTTAAGAATTGTAAAAGCACAGTTACTTGACGTCGTACCGCTTGAGATAGGCTTCATCTATGCACAGCGTGCAAAACTGCCTAACGGCCAGGAGACTGTTGCGTTTTTTGTATATGACCAGGACGGTGACAGAACACTGCCTGTACAGATAAAAACATATCTCGAAGCAAAATTCGGGTTTCAGTACCGTGAGATTGCAAAGAAACTCGGCAATTACATAGCATGTGATGCTGCCGTACTTAAGAGCAACGGCGTTGTTACACTGTTTGATGACGGTAATATGAACATCTTTGACTCTGACGGTTCAATCGCAATGCAGGAAAAGCTTGTTTATCAGAACTGTCCTATCCGCAGTCTTGCAATGGACGGTAACTGCTTCTGGTGTGTTGTGCCTGACAGAAATTCAATTGTAAAATTCTCTCCGATTGAAAAACGTGTGCTTCTTCGCATAGGCGGCGGTGCATCGGTAGCTTTCAGGCGACCGATATCCATTTTCAAGAACGAGGACAAACTTTACGTATGTACGGAATACAATAATCAGGTACGCACAATCAGTTTGAAAGACTATTCCGTCAGGGATTATCTTTCATTCAGTGAACCGATTAAAAAATACTTCAAAGTCGGCTTTATGGAATATGTCGTACTTGAATCCGGGGTCTATTGTATTGAATCAAAAGACAAATAACTTAAAAAGGAACTTGCTCAGGTGCAAGTTCCTTAATTTTTTGGTTATACTTTTATCCGGGTGATATTTTTGACAAAAGTTAAATTCAGAGAGTATCTTACAGTGTTCGGCTTCGGTGCCGTTATATACAGCCTTGTTGAAGTTGTAACACGCGGCTACACACACTGGACAATGACAATTACAGGCGGAGTCGCATTTCTGCTTATTTATCTTATCAATATGAACATCAGATCCAACAGCCTTATTCTGCGCTGTCTGGTAGGATGCCTTGTAATTACAGCCATTGAATTCTGCGTAGGTATGCTTGTAAACCGAGGGTTGCACATGAACGTCTGGGACTATTCCGATGAAAAGTTTAATCTTTTCGGACAAATTTGCCCGTTATTCTCGTTTATGTGGTTTTTGATTTGCATTCCGGGTACGGCACTGTCTTTTATTCTGAACAAACAGTTAAGAAAGAACTGAAGAAATGTTTTTAAACTCCGTACATCTGTTTTTATCGGTAAGACTTGAATATGAGAAATATGCAACACCGTAGGCTTTGCTGTTTTCCTTGATAACAGAAAGCTGTCTGTCGATCATTCCCTTTCCTGCCTGCCACTCCTCATCACTGTCGTTCACCTTATACGCAGCTATGCCGTAAATCATTTTCACGGCTCCTATTGTGTTAAGATTCTCCCATTGACTGAGGGCCTTGTCAAACGGCAGAGAATCGTTTTCAAAGCCGTAATAAAGCTGAGGAATTATCCAGTCAGCGTATCCGCGCTGTGAACACCACAATTTAACATCAGCAAACTGCTGTTCGTAATTGTTACGGATATTCCCTGCAGGACTGATAGAGAATATACAGTCGCTGTTTTCGGATTTGACGGTATTGTACATCTGTGAAACAAAGGCTGAAACCGTATTGAGTCTCCATTCGTCGAGCTTCATTTTACCGCCGCCGTCGGTGTATTCCCGATAATAAAAAGAGTCAACACTCTTATCTGTCGACGGATAAAAATAGTCATCAATATGTATCCCGTCAACATCGTAATTTCTGACAATTTCACGTACACCGTCAAGGACCGTTTTCTGTGCCGCAAGAGATGCCGGAGAATAATAAATACCTCCGTCAACAAGGACAACATCTGCAGTTTTTTCTTTGATCCAGCCAAGTGCCGGATGATTTTCCGAAAGCAAGGAGATATCGTCATCAAAAGCTATGCGATAAGGGTTTATCCACGCGTGAAGAGCAATGTCTCTTTCGTGTGCAAGATCAATACAGATTTCAAGCGGATCGTAGTCAACACTTTTCCCCTGCTTACCAGTCAGATAATATGACCAAGGAAAAATATCGGATTTGTAAAAGCTGTCGCTGAAAGGACGAACCTGCAGAAAAATCGTATTGATTCCCCATTCGACACAATTATCAAACATTTCCGTTACCTTAGCTGTAAATGCTTTTTCATCTTTGTTTTTTTCATTAAGCATTGAGAGTTCACTGTAAAAAATCCACACGGCAGAAACAGCCGACGTTTCATCAGTCTGAGAATCTTGAGGTGAAGCTACACAGCCGGATAATAAAAATAAAACTGAGAGTAAAATACAAACTATTCTTTTCATCTTGTGCCTCGTCGAAAGTTATGTTAGAATATAAGCATTAAATATATATGCTGACGGAGTTAATATGAATTACGCTATTATCGCATTCTCAGTCATATCCGCCGTTTCGGTTATCGTTACGGTATATGACAAAATCGCATCAAAATCAGATGCACGCAGAGTACCGGAAAAAACACTGATGTTGCTCGGTCTTATCGGCGGTGCTGCAGCAATGTTACTGACAATGCTTATTATACACCATAAAACACGCCATGCCAAGTTTATGGCAGGCCTACCTGCAGAAATTATTTTACATATCGCAATAATAATAGCCGTTGCTTCACTGTTATGAGGCAACGGCTTGATTTTTATTCTGCAAAGTATTCCGGTAATGCAATCTTCAATGAATCAAGAACCAGCATATCAGGTCTGATATGATTATTATAATAATTTCTGTTGGCTTTTTCCATACTGTGAATACGACCCAAATCACTCAGAAGCAACTCACAATTCTTAATACACGAGGAAACATCCCCGTATACCAAATAGTTGTCCCCCTCGTTAAAGCCATACGGCACTTCATAAAACAGAGGTTCCGTTATAATCGCCTTACCTGCGGCAACGTACTCAGCAAACTTCCAACCGATACTGTGGTGCAGTCCCTCACTGGTAAGACAAACATAGTTTTGCTTAATCATATTGATATAATTGTTACGTTCTGTAATTCTGTCATCAACAATCAAATCGGGACAGATTTTTCTCGAAAATCCGTCATTGCTTACACCTGTAACAATACGGTCACCAAAGTGATTTTTCAACTCTTTGATATACTCAATTCTGTTTTTCGTAGCAATATCAAGACTGTGTTTCCACTTTTCAGCCTCTTCCCTTGCCTGCTGCGCAGTAAAATACGGATAAGTTTTAAGTATACCTTCTTCACTTATACCCGAAGAATCCCATAAGCGTGTAAGGAACAACAATTTATAACTATCATATTCAATGCCGTTGCTTTCAAAAATCGTGTAATCATAGGTGTTTGCTTTTTTGTTAAGCTTATTGATAATAAAAGACTTTATATCAGAAAAACTGTAATCCGTAAAACGGTACGCATCGTAAGGATTCCCTTTGCAGGTACACAGATAATTCAAAGAAAGAGCCCTGACCTTATCTTTGTTATTCATTTCAGAATGAAAGTACGGATCAAAACTACGTTTAAAATAATACGAAAGTCTTTCAAGCTGTGCATCAAACACATCTTTACGATGAATACTCTGGTAACCATCAGCCATATCGTATACGATAATTCTGCCTTCAAAATCAACCTCAACTATGCTGTTGTGTTCATAATTTCCTTCTGAACGGAAAGTGACACATGGCTCTGCTTTTCTTATTTTTATCATTTTCCTGTCTGCAAGCATTTTATAACCGGCAACTATCTGTGAAACATGAGTGTTACCTGCAGCAGTATTGAATCTGATTGTACATACAGGAATTTTATTTGCCATATATTAAACCTACTTCCGACAAAATATAGACATACTACTTTACTAAAATAACATAAAAAACAATTTAATGCAATAGCTTGAATTTGACAAAACATACTTGTGGTGATAATATTATAAATATCCTGATATGGAGCGTGAATATTGTGTCAGCTGTCAAAAACTTTCTTAAATACAGACTCAGTAATCTGATTCTTCGCATCAGAATCCTTCTGCTTAACCTATTTTACAATAAAAAAAATAATAAAAAACTTTTTGTTATCGGTGTCGCTGAGCACGGAAATTTTGGTGACTTTGCAATTTCCGAAGCACAAAGTGCTTTTCTTAAAGATAATTTTAACTGTCCTATCATTGAGATTTCCGAAGAAGAAATAAGCAACCCTCTGACATATCGTCTGATCGAGGCTATGTTAGGTCCTGACGACATCATTTTCCTTCAAGGTGGCGGAAACCACGGCAATATGTACTCTTTTCACGAGATGTACAGACGTGAAATCATCAAACGCTTCAAAAACAACAGAATCGTTCTTTTTCCCCAGACTTATTATTTCAGCGATGATGAAGAAGGCCACAAACAAGCAAAAATATCAGCTGAAATCTTTTCTGCACACAACAATCTTATTCTCGCTTTCCGTGACCATATGAGCTTTGAACTTGCATCGTCAGCTTACCGTGAAAACACCGTTGTTTTCTGCCCTGATATGGTTCTATACTTAGCAGGACAATTTCAAAAAAAACGCAATGCAAACTCTGACGTAATGGTGCTTTTCCGTGCAGGTAAAGAAGCAAAGTATCAGTCCGACGAGAAAAAACCGTTGATTGATGCACTCAGCAATAAATACAAGCTCAGCTTCAACGACCACACGGCCAAAGAAAAGATAACTAAGGCCAACAGGTATAATCTGATAAAGAAGCAAGTCGAATTATATGCTGAAAGTGCTGTCGTAGTAACGGATAAACTTCACGGTGCAATCTTCTCCATACTCACCGCTACTCCCTGTGTTATGCTCAGCACATTCAATCACAAGCTCAGAGAATTCTACAAAATTTTCGAATCTGTCGATGGATATTACTTCGCGGAAACGCTTGACGAAATCCCCGGATTGATAGAAAAAGCTCTTGAAATATCAGAGTGCCACAATCCTGATTTTGCAGAAGAATACAAAAACTTATACAAAAAAATCACAGAATAAAAATCAGCCCATAACACACGTTGTGGGCTGATTGAACTTTTATAAAGTTTTAAGAGCTCCCGTAGGGCAGGCATTGACACATTTCTGACAGGTTTTACAGAATTCTGTTACAGATATATCTGAGAACTCCGGTTTTATTACAGTACCGAAACCTCTGCCGATGAGTCCTATAAGGCTCTTGCCTGCATCTTCATCACATATACGTACACAAAGGTTACAAAGAACACATTTATTCTGATCGCGTTCAATATAAACGAGCTTGGTTTCCTTTTTACAGTTATGTTTATCTCCTTGAAAACGTTCAGGACAAACATCATACTGATTGGCATATCGGATAAGTTTGCAATCACGGTAATCATGACAACCGCACTCAAGGCACCGTCTCGCCTCATTTACAGCAGTTCCGGCATCGAATCCGAGATTAACCTCATCAAAGTCTTTTCTGCGTTCTTCGGGACTTCTGTGAGGCATTTTCGCACGGCTGATTTTCTGTCTGTCAGCAAGATCCTCTGCAGTTATAACACGCTCGGAAACGTACGGTTTTTTATAACCAACCGTTTTGCCGTTGAGATATGAATCAATCACATCTGATGCTTTCTGTGCTTCTCCGATTGCTTCAATCGCAATGGAAGCACCTCTGTTTGTGGCATCACCAACGGCAAAAACTCCTTCAACGGATGTTCTGAAAGTTTTTGAATCTGATGAAATGTTGCCCCTGTCCGTAAGCTCAAGAGATTCGAAACCGTTGATGTTTATTTTCTGGCCGATAGCCATAATAACATTATCAAGCTCAAGGATTTCAAACTTACCTTCGATCGGTGCAGGTGAACGTCGGCCACCTGCATCAGGTTCGCCAAGTTGCATAACCTGCATTTTAACAGCTTTGACTCTGCCGTTTTCACCGATGATTTCTACAGGGTTATTGAGGAATCTGTAAATCACACCTTCCTCTTCCGCCTCGTCAATCTCTATCTTTTCAGCCGGCATTTCTGCTCTTGTTCTTCTGTAGATTACGTAAACATCTTCAGCACCTAGCCTTACTGCTGAACGGCAGGCATCCATAGCAGTGTTACCGCCACCGATAACAGCTACCTTTTTTCCGATTTTAACAGGATTCTGAAGTGCCACACTGCGAAGAAAATCAATACCGCCGTAAACTCCGTTGAGCTCTTCTCCGGGAATACGCATCGAACTGCTCTTCCACGCACCAATTGCAACAAGTGTTGCATCGTGTCGGTTTTTTATTTCATCCAAAGTAGTATCCGTGCCGATTCTGACATTATTTTTCATCTCAACACCGAGTTCGGCAATTGATTCGATTTCCATATCAAGAACTTCTTTAGGCAGTCTGTACTGCGGAATACCGTAACGCAGCATGCCGCCCATTTTCGGCATCGCATCGTAAATTGTGACTCTGTGACCCTTGACTGCAAGGAAATACGCCGCAGTCAGCCCTGCAGGACCGCCACCGATAATACCGACAGTTTTTCCTGTGCTTTGGGCAACTTCAGGCATAAACTTGTTGCCTGATTTAAGATCTTCATCAGCAGCAAAACTTTTGAGAAAAGCAATAGAAATCGGTTCTTCGACCAACTGTCGTCTGCATGCTGTCTCACACGGATGCGGACAGACGCGTCCGATCGAAGCAGGAAGAGGCACTCTTTCCTTTACGAGTGCTACAGCCTCTTTGTATTTTCCCTCTGCAATAAGCTTAACATAGCCCTGGCAATCGGTACCTGCCGGGCAGTTTAATGAGCAGGGACCTTTGCAATCACCTGTGTGGTCTGACATAAGCAGTTCGAGTGCAATTTTTCTTGACTGCCTGACACGCGGTGTATCGGTATTTATCACCATACCGTCACTCGCCACTGTTGAGCAGGCGCGAAGGAGCTTCGGTATACCCTCAACCTCTACCGTACAAAGTCCGCATGCTCCGTAAGCCTTGACCTCGGCAACATAACAAAGCGTTGGTATTTCGATACCGTTTGCTTCGGCAATCTGAAGAATAGTTGTTCCTTTTTCAGCAACAAGCTCTTTACCGTTTATTGTAACTTTTATCATATCCAACAGACTCACCTCATTCCATAACCACTGCATTGAATTTACATACATTGTAGCAAGCACCGCATTTAATGCACTTCGCGGTATCAATTGAATGTGGGTTTCTGACCATACCACTGATTGCATCAACAGGACATCTCTTTGAACAAAGGGTACACCCTTTACAGTTTTCGGTTACAATTCTGTACGAAATCAAATCAGAACATGCTTTTGCAGGACACTTTTTCTCATTTATATGAGCTTCATATTCATTGCGGAAATATCTGATTGTAGTCAACACCGGATTCGGAGCAGTCTGACCAAGACCGCAGAGTGCGCCATCCTTGATAGAATAGCAAAGTTCTTCAAGAAGCTCTATGTCACCCTCCTTACCCTCACCTTTTACGATTCGGTTAAGGATTTCAAGCATACGTTTAGTTCCGATACGGCAGTGTACACATTTACCGCAGGATTCCTTGGTCGTAAAATCAAGGAAAAACTGCGCCATTCCTACCATACAAGTGGAGTCATCCATAACAACCATACCACCTGATCCCATAATTGCGCCCGTTGCACCGAGTGCCTTATAATCAATTACAGTATCAAGCAAATCCGCAGGAATACATCCGCCTGACGGACCACCCATCTGTACAGCTTTAAACTGTGCGTCATTCTTTATACCGCCGCCGATATCAAATATGACATCGCGCAAGGTTTTTCCCATAGGTATTTCGACAAGTCCTCCCTTTTTAATCTTACCCGTAAGTGCAAACACCTTGGTACCCTTGCTGTTTTCGGTTCCCATTGCAGAAAATGCATTACCCCCATTGAGGATAATCCATGAAACATTTGCAAAAGTTTCAACATTGTTAATATTAGACGGTTTATACCAGTAACCTGACTGTGCCGGGAAAGGAGGTTTGAGACGCGGCATACCTCTTTCTCCCTGAAGAGATTCGATAAGTGCGGTCTCTTCACCGCAGACAAACGCACCTGCACCTGCTTTGATACGCATCTTGCAGGAAAATGATGTACCAAGGATATTTTCACCGAGATAACCTTTTTTCTCAGCTTCACTGATAGCATTTGTAAGACGTTCAATTGCAAGAGGATACTCTGCTCTTACGTAAACCACAGCCTCCTGTGCTCCGATTGCATACGCACCGATGAGCATACCCTCGATAAGGTTGTGGGGATCACTTTCAATAACTGCTCTGTCCATAAAAGCACCGGGATCACCCTCGTCAGCGTTACAGATCAGGTATTTATATTCCCCCTGAGCCTGTCGTGCAGCATTCCACTTGAACCATGTTGGAAAACCTGCACCGCCACGGCCTGCAAGACCTGAAACTTTGATTTCCTCAATAACATCCTCGGGAGACATTTCGTGAAGCACCTTTTCGAGTGCTTTATAACCGTCAGCAGCCGTATATTCATCAATTTTTTCCGGATTGATTATTCCGCAGTGACGAAGGGCAATACGTGTCTGCTTATCTAAAAAGCCCTTATCGTCATCCGATATCTCGATGTCACTGACAGCGTTTTCATCGCCGTTGACAAAAGCAATAATTTTTTCTGCATCTGACGGCTGAACTTTTACCAGTCTTTTAATAAGTGTTTCACCGTCGTAAATATCAACAATAGGTTCAAGGAAACACATACCTATACAGCCGGTAATTGTAAGCTGACAGGCATCCGGGATGTTTTTTTCAATTTCAGAGTACACTTTTGAGGCACCTGCAGCAATTCCGCAACTGCCCTGACCAACTACTATACGCATCCCTTATGCCTCCTTTGACCTTAAGTTCCGTATAATTTCTTTTGTTTTATCGGGAGTAAGTCTGCCGTATGTCTCATCGTTGATCATCATAACCGGTGAAAGACTGCAACAACCCAGACAAGCAACATTTTTGAGTGTGAAAAGCCCGTCTTGTGTTGTTTCTCCGTCTGAGATTCCGAGTTCTTCATAGATTGCCTTTTCTATCTTCTCAGAACCGTTGACGTGGCATGCGGTGCCCTGGCAAAGCATAATCAGATATTTACCTACAGGCTGCAGACGGAACTGAGAATAGAAGGTTGCAACGCCCATCACTTTAGCCGGTGACACGCCTACTCTCTGTGCTATATAATACAAAACATCGGTCGGAAGATAACCGTAGATATCCTGTGTTCGCTGTAAAATCGTAATAAGACTGCCTTCTATATCCGCATACTCATCAAGAACATCCTTGATTAGCGACAAATCATTGTTTTCGCAATTACAACAAGACATAATACTACCTCCTATACATAACGATCATTTTATCATAAAAAGACATGGAAAATCAATATTAAAGTTGCTGAATATATTGACATTATAAGGTTTTTTTGATAAAATATATAAGCGTTTTGCGAGAAAAGAAATAAACACAGATTAATACGGAAGCGTATCGAAGTGGTCATAACGGGACTGACTCGAAATCAGTTGTACCTCACGGTACCGTGGGTTCGAATCCCACCGCTTCCGCCAAAAAAGAAACGACAGTTTTCACAGGAAGATTGTCGTTTCTTTTTATTATTTTCTCTATTCTCTTAATTTGTTTTTTATGAGAAGATAAAGTATTGAATAATTGATTAAATTCATAGTTTCGGATATAATGAATACAGATTGCATTTTATAGTACGATAAAACTGTTTTCTGATAATTTACAACATATTTTATTATTTTTGAGTCAGAATAACTGACATAAAAACAACGGAGTGATTATGATGACAACTTTTGAAAAAATATATGAAGTAGTGCGCAACATACCTGAAGGTAATGTTGCAACATATGGTCAGGTTGCCATGCTTGCAGGCAATCCCCGTTGGGCAAGGGTTGTAGGATATGCGTTGCACGTAAATCCTGCACCCGGTGTTATCCCCTGCCACAGAGTTGTTAACCGTGACGGTAAAACAGCTGAAAGCTTCGCTTTCGGCGGCGGTGATATACAACGTCAGATGCTTGAAAAAGAGGGTGTTGTTTTTGACAGTGACGGAAGTATTGACCTGAGTGTGTTTCTATGGAAGCCGTAATTTTACGCAATGACGTTTTTCATAAAGGTTTTTGATTATGTGTACAGATTGGAATCTCCTGAAAAGAGAAGGGGCTGTAAAAAACTTTCGTTTTTTTACAGCCCCTTTTTGTCAAATATTGTGTAATCTGATGAACGGATACTCACAGACAATCTTATTTTGAAAGAAGATTTTCAGCCTCATCTTTGGTGATTTTTCCAACATTGTAATCTGCCATAACCTGTACATCCTTGTCGTTGAGTTTATAGAAGCTCCAGATAATCAAAGCAATAACGATACCGATAATCGGTACGATATTATAAGTGAACCAAAGACCGTCAAGCGCCTCACTTGTCTGCTGCGCAATGGCATTTATCGCTTCAAGGTCTGCAAAATTGCTGACTTCCTGCTTTATTCCGTTTATCTCAAACTCTGTTTTGAAACCGAATAAACCGAGAAGTGCCAGTCCCATTGAACCGGATATAGCAGCCGCAAGCTTAACGGCAAATGTCTGGATTGCAAAAGTGATACCCTTAGCCTCCGTACCGGTAGTGTACTGACCGTACTCCGCACAGTCAGGTGTAAAAGTGAATGAAAGCACACCGATAATGCCCAGAGGGATCGAACGAAGCATATATGTGATAACAAAGAGAACAAAGCTGCTTCTTGTCGGAAGAATAAGGAATGACAGAAGTATGGTCGCAATGACACTTATCCTGAAGAGCTTTGTTTTGTCAATCTTTCTGATAATCTTCGGAACCAGAAGTGCCATAAAAAGCTGAGGCAACGCAGCCACGGTGCCGGTAATGAGAGATGCAAGTGAATTTCTGTATATGTAGTAAGCCATAATCATGTGCAAAGCGTTATAGGTCTGCGCACCGGAATAGAATATATAGCCGACATAGTAAATAAGAAGATACTTATTACTGATGACATATTTAAGCATTTTTCTCACGGTGAACTGTTCCTCATCAACAGTTTTGTTTCTTTCCTGACAGTGCTTGCAAATCGGGAACATTGTCGCCATAGCAACAACAGCAACAATAACTGAAACAACACCGTAACCAAGACCGACGAATTCGCTGATAAGTACGGAAACCAGAACGGTAGTAAGCGCTGAACCGACACCGCCTGTGATTCCCTTAAGAGAGAGAATTGTGTTTCTTTCTTCAATATTGCTTGTCATTGCAGTAATTATTCCGAAAGCGGGTACGTCACAGATTGTATATGCCGTATCCCAGATAATATACGCAAGAGCAAACCAGATAAGTTTGACCGTTTCACTCGCAGCGGTCGGGATAATAAAAATTGCGACTGTTGCGACAGGTGTAGCGGCACAGGCAATCTTCAGCCAGGGGATATATTTCTTATCACTCTTGAATCGGAACTTATCAAAAACCACGCCGAAGAGAGCATCATTAACAGCATCCCAAACCTTTACCGCCAGCATAACTGCAGCAGATTTCACCGGAGAAATACCGACCAGAAGAAGGAAGGTAGTAAGATAGCCCGCTATCATATTGTAAATCATATTCTGTCCGAAGAAATAAGTGTAATAGCTTTTTCTTTCGGGCTTTGTTGTCTGCCACAGAGGGTTCTGAGGCTTTGATTGTGTCTTACGCATACAATCTATCTCCTTTAACAATTTGCATAAACAGTATATCATAGCCAAATGAAGATTTCAATTAAATTAAATACGAAACGGCACGTACCGTTGCAGAAAGAAGTCGTCTCAGGATTAAATACACTAAAAAGCGTATACATCTTTACTTAATCGCAGCTTTTGATAAAAATACTTGCATTTATATTGACAAAATGGTAAATTAAATACATAACTCAAATGAGGTGAAAGAATGAAAAGTTTGCTCGGCAGTCCTGTAAAAATTTACGGCAGAAACGTTCAAAACAGAATACTTTTTCAACCCATGGAGGGTTGTGACGGAACACCGGAGGGTGCAATTGATGAGTTGACATTCCGAAGATATATGCGTTTTTCGGAAGGTGCACCCGGAATCATCTGGTTCGAAGCCACTGCTGTGTGTAACGAAGGCAGAGCCAATCCGCGTCAGCTTTACATAAACGAAAACACGGTTGACACTTTTAGGACTCTGGTAAGTCAGGTCAAGGCAAAATCCATGGAACTTCACGGCTTTGAGCCTGTTATGATTGTTCAGCTCACTCACAGCGGACGTTACAGCAAACCGCACGGCACACCTGAGCCGATTGTTGCATACAGAAACTCTCTGTGGGAAAAAGGCAGAGAAAACCAGCCGTTTACGGTAGCAACCGATGAATATCTTTCAGCTATCCCTGCAATGTATTCCAAAGCTGCTAAACTTGCACTTGAAGCCGGATTTGACGGTATGGATGTCAAATGCTGTCACGGATATCTTTTCAATGAGCTTCTGAGTGCATTCCACCGCGAAGGAAATTACGGCGGTTGTCTCGAAAACCGTACAAAACTTTATTTTGACTGTATCGACGCAGTTAAAAACACTGTGGGAGATAAAGCCTTTGTCACCACAAGGCTTAATGCCTGTGACTGTTTCCCTTACGGTTACGGATTCGGCGTAAACGAAAACAACGACATAGACCTTACAGAAACAAAAAAGATAATTGAAAAACTTCACGAAAAAGGAATAGAGTTTATCAACCTCACCATAGGAAACCCCTATCTGATACCTCACATCAACCGACCTTATTCAGTTAAATCACCTGAAGACGGAAAAATCGGAATGAAGCGTGTGTATGATGTCACAAAAGAAATAGTAACTTCTTTCCCTGATATAAAATTTGCTGTCTCTGCTCTCTCGTATGAGGGTGAAAATGCCGTAAAATATGCCGAAAAACTGATTTCAACCGGTATCGGAGACTTTGCAGGTTTCGGCAGAATGACATTCGCTTACCCGACATTCTATAAAGATTTTCTCACAAAAGGATCTCTCGACAAAAACAAAGTCTGCATAAAATGCAGTAAATGTTCAGAGCTTATGCGTGCAGGTACTGTTTCAGGCTGCGTAATCAGAGACAGTGAAGTATACATGCCCTATTACAATAAGTTTGTTCTGAAAAAATAAGGAGAAAAAGTTATGGTTGCAATTGTAACGGGAGGCAGCAGAGGCATCGGCAGAGCGATTGCCGAGGAACTGCTGAAAATAAACTATACAGTGATTATTACGGCAAGAAACGAAAACGATGAGATCAGAAAACTAAAAGAAACTTTCGGTGAAAAGGTATTTTTTGTCCCTTGTGATATTTCGGTTGAAGAGGACAGAAAAAAACTTTTCAGCTTTGCTCAGACTACCTTCGGCAAAATCGATCTGCTCGTAAACAATGCCGGTGTTGCACCTCGGGAAAGAAAAGATATTCTTGACATTACACCCGAGGACTTTGACTTTCTGACTGATATAAATTTAAAAGGTACTTTCTTTCTTACACAGCAGATCACTCCCCTGCTGATAAAAAGCGAAAAATCAAGAATCGTCAATATTTCCTCCATGTCCGCTTACACAGCCTCCGTTAACAGAGGTGAATACTGCATTTCAAAAGCCGGAATATCAATGATAACAAAGCTCTTTGCCGCAAGACTTGCTGAATACGGCGTAAGCGTTATTGAAATAAGACCGGGAATAATTGAAACGGATATGACGGCAAAGGTTAAAGAGAAATATGAAAAACTTATTGCCGACGGAATTACTCCGATAAACCGTATGGGTCAGCCTGAGGATGTTGCAAAATGTGTGTGTTCCGTGGCACTCGGAAATTTTGACTTCTGCACCGGAACGGTTATTGACTGCGACGGCGGATTTAATGTGAGGCGCTTATGAGAAAAGTATACAAATGCCTTATAATCGGCAGTGGTGCCGCGGCTTACAGTGCTGCCGACTGGCTGTACCGTGAAGGCATAAAAGATATTGCTATAGTTACAGAAAACCGTGTTTCGGGAACCTCAAGAAACACCGGTAGTGATAAGCAGACCTATTATAAACTTTCAATGGACGGCATCACCCCTGACAGTCCGTATAAAATGGCAACCGATATGTTCGCAGGCGGATCTTGTGACGGTGAGAAAATGTATATTGAGGCTGTTAACAGCCGTAAATGTTTTCTTCGCCTTTGTGATTACGAGGTCGGATTTCCTACTGACGTCTACGGTTGTTACCCCGGATATAAAACAGATCACGACAACACCGTCCGTGCAACCTCAGTCGGCCCTCTGACTTCAAAGGTTATGACTGAAAAGCTCGAAAAAGCAGTTATTGAAAAGAATCAGACTCCTCTTCTTGATAATATGCTCGTCACCAAAATCCTGACTGATAACAGCGTCGCCTACGGCGTTCGGGTTCTTAACCTGAAAAACGACAAGAAAGAAAACATATATGCCGAGAATATAATCTGTGCCACAGGTGCTCCTGCTTGTATTTATGAAGACAGTGTTTACCCTGAATCCCAGCACGGTATGACCGGTGTACTTATCAATGCCGGGGTCAGAATGTGCAACTTCACACAGTGGCAATACGGTATGGCTTCCATTGATTTCCGTTGGAATGTTTCAGGAAGTTTTATGCAGGTTGTGCCGAGATTTGTCAGCGTAGACAGCAACGGCAACGAATATGAATTTCTGAACAACTGTTTTGACGATATACATAAGGCATACAGTTACGTTTTTCTTAAAGGATATCAATGGCCGTTTTCTTCTGACAGAGCTGAAAAAAGTTCAAAAATTGATCTGGCAGTTCATAACGAGATGTTAAAAGGAAGAACGGTTTTCCTCGATTACACTAAAAATCCACGTAATTTTTCTTTTGAAAAGCTCTGCAAAGAAGCAAGGGATTACATCGTCAGTGCTGACTGCTACGCGGATACACCGATAGAAAGACTGGAAAAGCTCAACAACAAAGCAATCGACGTTTATCTCAGACAAGGCATAGATCTGCACAAAGATATGCTCCGTATAGCTGTTTGTGCCCAACATAATAACGGTGGAGTATATACCGATAACAATTTTGAAACAGATATTAAAAGACTTTACGTAATCGGTGAAGCGGCAGGCACCTTCGGTCTTTCAAGACCCGGAGGTTCAGCACTCAATGATACACAGGTGGGCGGACTTATCGCAGCCAAGCATATAAAAAGCAATGCTTTGACTGTTCAGCCCGAGAACATTCTCTCAAACTTTGATATAAAGGAAAAAACTTTTGAGAAAGACCCTGACACTGACTATTCGCGTTTCAGAACAAAAATGAGTCAGGTCGCCTCCTTTAAGAGAGACTATGAGGGATGTGTTTCTCTTCTGAACGAAATTGAAGCTGTGCTTGCTTCTTACCCTTACAAGCATAAGAGTCTTGCCGAATACTACCTTGACCGCGATATGCTCACAAGTATGAAAGTGCTTCTTGAATCAATAATTGCCGAAGGTCCCGAAACAGGCAGCCGCGGCGGTGCAATTTTCCTCAAAGACGGTAAAATAATAAAAGAAAACACATATTACAGGGACTATCTTACCGTTACCAGTAACGGACAGATTGAATTTGTTAAAGTTGCGCCTGTTCCTTATGAACAAAAAAGCTTTGAGTATTATTTAAGAAAAATAAATGAGCCTTAAAAATTATCAAATAACACTTTACTGCAATAAAGCAGCAAAAATCCGAGGTTTCTGACCTCGGATTTTTTGATTGTTATGAAATATCAACTTTGAACATTGCTCTGTTTATTGAAACCAAAAGCTCACCGAAAAACAGGCAACTGAAATCGTTAACTATTATTTCCTGAGGAGAAACAATAGGATATTCCGCGTCGTATGAACTTAAAATATGTTTCGGATTGACATTGTTAAAAAGATAATTTATTCCTGTTCGGTGAACATAAAAACCGTCAATCTCAACTCTCTGAGGCAGATAGCAGGTATAGCCGAAATCGTGGTCCTCGGAGTTTTCCGCCTTAATAATATGGCTTGATACTCCTGTCGGGTAAAATTTACAGTTGCGTATTATGAGCTCACCATTCCATGTTGAACCGTAATCGGAACGAAGATCAATAAAACTGTCGGATAAAACTGTTGTATTCTCAATAAGAGCCGTTCCGCTTCCTATAAGTTTTATTCCGTGATGACCGAGAACGGAGTTTTTAACCGTTGCATTCAGGACTCCCTGATGTGCATCAAACCGTGAAAAAGCACAGCCGTCATATACAAGATTTTTACAGTAGTTCGTACCTGCAATTCCCCAATAATCGTTATCTGTTATATCATTTGTCTGCTTGCAGTTGATAAACTTTGCATTGACCACTGTTGCAGCACCTATATCATAAGTGCCCATTGTCACATTTGTTCCCGCAGAACCTGTAGTTGTATACTTTTTGTGACCTGTAAACGTGCTGTTTTTTACTGTTATGTCAGCACAACAGGAAAGACTGATAAAAGCAGAATACGGTGCACCCGTTTTACCCTCATTCTTAATATCGTGATAAATTGAGTCTATAACGGTGTTAGAACGTCTTACCTGAATGCCTCTCGTATAATAGTTGTATTCAGACGCAGCGTTGTTTGCGAGAGTTGTGAATCTGCCGCCTTTAACTGTCAATGTTTCGGTATCAACCGGATAGGCCGTAGCAGCCGTAATAGCATCAAAGTCCCATATAAGCGGAGTTTCCTGTGAAATGTTTCCGTTTTTATCAACGAGCAAAACGTCGGTCTGATTGCTTCCTGAATTCTGATTTGCACCTTTGCGGATATATCGCTTGACATTGTAATCCGTCAGTACAACCAGACTTTTGCCCTCAAGCGATGTTCCGATATTTACTGCATCGGATTTAAGAGGTGAAACCTTATCGGTTATATTTATTCCGCTGCGTGACGGTGCAACATTAAATACCCATGCGCTTCTGTTTTCAACTTGTGTGTCATCAATTATAAAACTCGCAGTAGACCAATCGGTATCAGTCATAATATAAGCTGTTTTATTTGCACCGCCTATATAATACGTTGCAATCTCATTTGCTAAAACACTTAAGTCATTTGCGTTTGCATATTCATGGGTTCTGATAATAGCTTCGAAATCATCCGTTTTTCCGTCGCCCACAGCTCCGAAATCCTCATAAGTTACATAATCGCTGAAAGTTTTGGTATACTCATAACCGTCTTTAAGGTCAAAAATCCCCTGTGAACCCAGCAAAACATCATCTGCAAAAGCGGTTATACCTCTTGAAATTCCTGCACCTGAGCTTCCTGAAATATAAACAGTGCCGTTTACTACCTTAAGCTGAAAAACGTCTGTATCGTTCAGGCATTCGTCAATTACAAAGGCTTTTCTGTCGGCGTTTTCAGACACTGCAACCTTTTTGCCGCAAGACTTATAAATCTCATTACAAAGTGTTTCGGCGGCATTTGAATACAGAGTACAGTGTGAAAGACCAGAAGTAACGACTGAATATTCATCAACAGATACACCGTTTACGGTTATATCATCAAGAGGTCTGACAATATACGGACTTTCATAGTTACCATTTTCAAGTTCGCTTTTAAGTTCAATTTTAGAGGATATGAGTGAGAATGGAGCAGTAAAAAAAGAAACAATGCACATTATCAGCGCAATTATTTTTGAAAACATTTTCATCACCCTTAAACATTTAATCTCGTAACGCTGCTAAAATCTCTCCTGCATCCTGTAATACAAGATGCGGTTTATCTTCACTTTCGTTCAATATTTCCAATGTGGTTTCACCGCTGAGAACCAGAACAGACGTAATACCTGCATTAAGACCTGATTTTATATCTGTGTAGATACGGTCACCCACAACACAGGTTTCTTTGTCAGACACACCGAACGCTTCCATCGCAAGACGAGGCATCAAAGCAGACGGTTTACCGATTACCACGGGGCGTTTTTTAGTGGCGTTATAGATCATATCACAAACACTTCCGCAATCAGGCACAGAGCCGAACTCAGTAGGACAGACATAATCCGGATTGGTTGCAATATACGGCAATTCAGGACGTGTCAGCAGCATAAAGCTTACATCGTGAAGCTTCCGGAATGTAAGCTCAGTGTCAAAGCCCATAACGATGCATTGAGTCTCATTTACGTCCGTTGTTACAGTAAAGCCTTCCCGACGCAGTTCTTCCTTCAGCGACTGAGTACCGCAGACATAGAGTTTCTGACCCTCGTGATGTTTATGCAGGTAATAAGCCGTTGCCTGAGACGATGTCATAAAATCTTCCCTGCATGCTGCAATACCGAGTGAATCCAACTTTTTGACGTAATCATCCACACTTTTGGATGAGTTGTTTGTCATAAAAAGATACCTGCGACCGGTTTTTTTCAGAGTTTCCAGCAGTTCCAATGTAAAATCATATAGCTTGCTGCCTAAATACAAGGTACCGTCCATATCAAACAGATAGAGTTTTTTACTGCGAAGCAAATCGTTTTTTTGCATCAGCTGATCTCCTTTCGGGATATTAGATGTGATAAATAGAAATCCTTTTTTACATTAGGAGTATAACAGAAATAAGTATCGATTGCAAGAATGGAAAGAATAACAGTGCAGAACAAATAACAAAACAAAACCACCGGTTGAACCGATGGCTTTATTTAAACAATATATTCAAGTAATGAACGTTCCTGTAAAGCTTTATTTTGCACAGAAATCCATATTTTCTATTAGCTTTTAATCAGAGTATATCAGCCAAATCGAGAATAAGTTTTTCAGTTTTCTCCCAACCGAGACAAGGATCGGTAATTGATTTACCGTAAATACATTCTTCCGGCTTCTGTGCTCCGTCTTCAATATAGCTTTCGATCATAAGACCTTTTACTATCTTTTTCACATCGTCGGAATGTCTGCAGCTATGGAGAACTTCCTTTGCAATTCTTGGCTGTTCCATCCACTTTTTACCTGAGTTTGCGTGATTTGTATCAATTATAACTGCAGGATTCTGTAAGCCTGATTTTTCATAAGTTTCTGCAAGATGAATAAGGTCTTCATAATGGTAGTTCGGCAACGACCGGCCATGCTTATTGACATAACCTCTTAAAATTGCGTGTGCAAGCGGATTACCCTGACTTTCAACTTCCCAGCCTCTGTAAATAAAAGTATGGGAATGCTGTGCCGCAGTTATTGAATTCATCATTACAGAAATATCACCTGAAGTCGGATTCTTCATTCCCACAGGGATATCAAATCCGCTTGTAGTCAGACGGTGCTGCTGATTCTCAACGGATCTTGCACCGATTGCAACGTATGACAGAACGTCAGAAAGATATCTGTAATTTTCGGGATAAAGCATCTCGTCAGCACAGGTAAAACCTGTTTCCTGCATTGCTCTGATGTGAAGACTTCTGATAGCGACGACGCCCTTTAACATATCTTCACCCTTATGCGGGTCGGGCTGATGAAGCATTCCTTTGTATCCGTCACCTGTTGTACGCGGTTTGTTGGTGTAAATTCTGGGAATGATAAGAATTTTATCGGAAACCTTTTCCTGAACACCTCTGAGGCGTGATATGTAATCAATAACACTGTCATCATTGTCGGCAGAACACGGACCGATAATCAAAATAAACTTGTCATCCTTGCCTTCAAAAATCTTCTTTATTTCTTTGTCACGGTTTACTTTCATTACTTCAAGCTCAGCAGTAAGAGGATACTGAGCTTTGATATCCATTGGTATGGGTAGCTTTCGTTTAAAAATCATATTCATTTTAATTACCTCCGTAAATCAGTCTTTATCAAACAATGCTCTGCGTTGTGTTGAATGACGCATCATATTTCTCATACCGTCTACATCTTCAGTCTCAAGCATTGATTTAAGTTCATTAAATTTGTCTATAAAAGTATTCATCTGATCAAGCAGTACAGCTTTATTTTCTATAAAAAGTTCGCTCCACATCAGATCGTTTATACGTGCAATACGGGTAAGATCACGGAATGAGTCACCCGTAAATTTTTCCATATTTTCTTTATCGTTACAAGTCATAAGAGTTATGGCGATACAATGCGTAAGCTGTGAGAGAAAGCCAATCATTTCATCGTGTTCCTCGGGTGAAAGAGTTGTAACATTTTTAAAACCAAGCAGTCTGCCGAGTTCCATACAGGTATTGATTGCTTCGGGTGTATTTTTGTCAGTAGGTGTAACAATATAGTTTGCTCCCGCAAACATCTTGTCCGTGCTGTTTTCAACTCCGGAGACCTCACGTCCTGCCATAGGATGAGCAGCAATAAACTCAACATCCGGACGAAGCATCTGCTGTACTTTGTACACTATACTGCATTTGACACCGGTTACATCCGTGATGAGTGCACCGCTTTTTAAAAGACTTTGGTTGTGTTCAATCCACTCCACAAAAATGTGCGGATACAGTGCAAATATCACTATGTCAGCCTCTCCGATTATATTTGCGTCAAGCTCTGTTGAGCCTTCATCAATCATTCCTTCTCTGAGTGCATAATCTATTGAACTTTGCTCTTTTGTCACTGCGCTTATGTGAAAACCGAATCTTTTGAGAACTTTTGCATAACTGCCTCCCAAAAGTCCAAGGCCGACTATCAGAATTTTTTTACTTACATTTACTATCACTCTAAAATCACCTCTGCCCCGAGTGCTTGGATATCCTCAAAAAATCCCGGATAACTCTTCCTGACGGCTTCTGCACCTTCAATTTTTCCGCCGTACTTCGAAAGAATCAGGGACAATGCCATAACAATACGGTGGTCGTTGTGACCGTAAAGCTCTGTATCTTTTTTGAAGTCCTGTTTTGGTACGGTTATTGTGTTTTCGCCTAAAATCAGTCCGCCACCTAATTTTACAAGTTCTTCATTCATCACTTGTCCGCGGTCACTTTCTTTTATCTTCAATCTGTCCGTTCCTGTAAGGGTTGCACCGTTAAGAAGTGCCGACAACGCGATAAGCACAGGACCCAAGTCAGGACAATCTGAAATATCCAATGTTGGTGTACCCTTTGAAATCTCACTGAAATATTTTTTGTACACCTTATCTCCCTGAAGACTTTCATCATTGAGGTTGTTTACCTTAACATCAGAACCGATGAAATTAAATGCATCAATAAATGCGGCGTTGGAATAATCACCCTCTACCCTGCCCGAAAAAGAATGCAGATTTGATTTTTTTATTGATATATTAAATTCATCCTCGAATTCAATGTCTGCTCCGAATGATTTTAAGGCGGAAATTGTAAGATTTATATACGACCTGCTTTCAAAAGGCGGTATGATTCGGATTGATGAATCTTCACCAAGGTACACAAGAGCAAAAATCAGTCCTGTGATAAACTGGCTGCTGATATCACCGTTGATCTCATAATGACCGCTTTGCAGCTTTCCGCAAAGAGATAGCGAGCTTTCGATCTTATCAAAATCAAAACCATTGTCCATACACAGCTTTTCATAAACGCTGAGTGGTCTTTCAAAAAGCCGTTCGCTGCCCTTCAACGTAATTTTCTTCCCGATACACAAAGCAAGAGGAATAAAAAACCTTAGTGTGCTTCCGCTTTCTCTGCAGTCAAGAACCGAATCCGCTGTTTTCATAAAATTTTCCGGATTTATTGTAACAGCGTCTTTATCAATACTTATTTCAGCACCCAACGCTTTCAGGCAATCCAGTGTTGCAAGAATATCTTCGCTGTAATCAACACCCGATATTATACACTTTTCTTTTGACAATGCAGCACTGATAAGGTATCTGTGTGCCATACTTTTGGATGGCGGGGCATCAATACTGCCTTCGAGTCTGCCCGGTTTAAATATTGCTTTCATTCTGTTTACCTTCTGTAAAATAATCAATTGCTTCAAGATATCCGTCTGTACCGTGACCTGTGATGGTTTTTACACAAGCAAGACGAATATAGCTTATCTGCCTAAAATCTTCTCGTTCTTCAACTTTTGAAATATGCACTTCAACAGTAGGTATATTTACCGATCTGACCGCATCTAAAATCGCTATACTCGTGTGGGTGTATGCCCCGGGATTTATAACGATTCCGTCGGTATTACCGTAGGCTTTCTGAATTTCATCAACAAGGTCGCCCTCGTGATTTGATTGAAAAACCGTTACATCAACATTTTTCAACCTGCAATGTTTTTCAATTTTTGCTACAAGATCGGCATAGGTCTCTTTTCCGTAATGTTCGGGTTCTCTTATACCGAGCATATTGATGTTCGGCCCATTTATAACGAGTATTTTCACACCATCAGCTCCATTCTTGTTTTAAGGATAAACTCCGCTTCTTCTTCAGCCGTCTCCATATCGGGTACAACTACATCGGCCGTAGATTTATAAATATCTATTCTTTCGTCATACAATTTTTTCAGTTTTTCCGATGTATCTGACAGCGGTCTGCTGTCAGTCGGAAGAAGTCTTGCGAGATTTGCATTTATAAAAAACAGTCTTCCGTTTCTTCTGAGATAATCCACATTTTCTTTTCGCAGTATGGCACCGCCGCCCGTCGAAATAATCTGACATCCTTCTGAAGAAATATCTTTTATAACTTCAGTTTCCAGATCACGGAAAAATTTTTCACCTTTTTGATTTATAAGGTCTCTTATCGGACACCCGCAGCGTTTTTCTATCTCTTCGTCAGTATCAACAAAACTGAAACCGTCCATATTCAGAAGTTTACCAACCGTACTTTTACCGCTTCCCGGCATTCCCGTCAGAACAATATTTTCTTTCGATGCAAGAACACAAGCAAAAACACTGTCGGCTACTGTCTTTTCAATTTGCGTATCAAGAAATTTTTCAACTGCAACAACAGCCTGCATTACGAGCATAAACAATCCGCATTCTGCTTTTATACCTTTTTCTCTTGCCTTTAAAACAAGGTTAGTGCAAAGCGGATTATATACAGCATCCACAATCCCCTCCAACCTGTTGAAGGCAGAAAGATCAATCGGCTGAGAATCACAATCAGGATACATCCCTGACGGTGTTGTGTTGATAATTATATCGGCATCGGAATGTAAATCTATCGCTTCTTCATAAGTAATATGCTGTTCTTTTTTACTACGACTGACAACAAGAACCTCATTCGCACCCAGATCCTGTGCCAAAACACGGGCAGTTTTGCTTGTTCCTCCGGTTCCGAGTATCAGTACCTTTTTCCCGTTCAGTTCAAGTCCGAGCTTTTCTGTCAGAGCCTTCATTCCATAGTAATCAGTGTTATAACCAAACAGCTTACCATTTTTATTCACAACGGTGTTGACAGCACCGATACGCTTTGCAACATCACTCAACGAATCAAGATACGGTATCACCGTCTGCTTGTAGGGAATTGTTACATTGATTGCACTGAAGTCTTTTTTTTCGAAGAACTCAGGTATCTCGTCCTCAGTAAGCTCTATGAGTTCATATTCATAATCAGCAAGTTTTGCGTGAATTTCTTTTGAAAAGCTATGAGTTAATTTTTTGCCTATACATCCGTATTTTTCCATAATTCATTCACTTCCGTTGAGCCAATCTGTACCAAACCTCATCGCAAGCATATCGCAAAGCACTATTGCGGTTGCCGCATCCTGAACTACTCTGGCCCTGTGGATAATCGCAGGGTCATGTCTGCCTTTCGGGTTTATAACGGTTTCTGTCATATTCTGAAAATCCACGGTATTCTGCGGTTTAAAAATGGTCGGTGTCGGCTTGATTGCCGTTCGGAAAACAATCGGCATTCCGTTTGTAATCCCACCGTTAATCCCACCGTTATTGTTCTTTTCGGTAACAATCTTACCGTCTTCTATCATAAAAGGATCGTTCGCCGAGCTTCCGTTCATACCGGCGATTTCAAAGCCTGCTCCGAACTCAATTCCTTTGACTGCAGGGATTGAAAACATCATATGAGACAAAAGACTTTCAGCAGAATCGAACCACGGCTCTCCGACACCTTCGGGAATACCGACCACTGCAGTTTCAAGAATACCGCCTACACTGTCGCCTTCTGAAGCTGCTTTAAGAATTCTGTCTTTCATTTTTTCTTCACAGGATTCATCAAGAACGGCAAAAGTCTTTTCACCCAACAACTGAATATCTGATTTAAGATCACCAAAATCTCTGTCAGAAACTCCGCCGCAACGTTTAACGTGAGTACCGATAAAAATCTTTTTTTGCTCTAAAGCCGCTTTGCAAATTGCACCTGCAGCAACGAGAGCTGCAGTTATTCTGCCGCTGAAATGTCCTCCTCCTCTCGAATCCTGAAAGCCGTGATATTTACACTGTGCTGTATAGTCAGCATGGGAAGGACGTGCAACAGTTGTAAGCTGCGCATAATCTGAACTGTTGGTATTCTCGTTTGGTATAAGAATTGTTATGGGAGTTCCTGTCGTTTTTTCGTTAACAACTCCGCTGACAATTCTGAATTCATCCTTTTCTTTTCTTGGTGTGGAAATTTTGCCATCGGGTCGTCTGAGAGTAAGCATATATGCTATATATTCTTTATCAACTTCGATTCCCGGTGCAAGTCCGTCAAGAACAGCACCTATATATTCACCATGGCTTTCGCCAAACAAAGTGATTGCAACACTGTTACCGAACGTGTTTTTCATTCAAATCATCCTTTCAGACAGCTTTTAGCCATATCAATGACCTGATTACATTTCATCGTTTGAATTTCGTATTTTCCGATTTCAGTTACTATTGTTACAGCAACCGAATCTCCGTCAGCTTTTTTATCATGGAAAGTAACTTCACTGATTTTTTCCCAATCGAAATCTATGAGATTATAAAGGTTACATTTTTTTAATACATTTACAACTCTCGGTCTTATCCGGCTGCCGCACATCGGAATCATTCCCAGAGCTACACATTCTCCGTGGTAGAGCTCCTCCAGATTTCCGCTGCTTTCTATTCCGTGACCGACTGTGTGACCAAAGTTCAGGATTTTTCTGATTCCCGACTCTTTTTCATCCTGCTCCACAACAGATTTTTTTATATTAAGCGATCTGATAATTATTTCATCAATATTTCTTTCTATGTCTTTGTTTTCAAATATTCCGAAGAGCTCACTGTCTGATGTAAGGGACATTTTAATCGCTTCAGCCAGTCCGTTTGAAATCTGTCTGTCAGGAAGTGTTTTTAACAGCTCCGGGTCAATAAGAACTTTCTTCGGCTGATAAAAAGCACCAACAATATTTTTGATTCCTCCAAAATTTATTGCTGTTTTTCCGCCGATGGAAGAATCAATCTGAGAAAGAAGAGTTGTGGGGATATTGTAAAAATCAACACCTCTCATATATGCCGAAGACACAAAACCTGAAAGGTCTCCGACAACTCCGCCACCCACGGCAACAACACAGTCTTTTCTTGAAAAACCGTTTTCTAGCATTGTGCGAAGGAGCTTTTCAAAAGTTTCCATGCTCTTTGACGATTCACCTGCATCTACAGTACAGACAATCGGAGTTTTGCATTGTTTTGCAAGCGTCTGTGCGTAATTTTCAGGAACACCTGAATCAGTTACAACAAGTACCCGTCTGTTTAAATTAAGATGTATTCCTGCCTTTTGAAGAATACCCCTTTCAACGATAATGTCGTAACTGTTTTCTTTCAGATTTAAGTGTATATTCATACAAGTCACTCCTATATTTCGCTGTGTGGTGCGAAAGTTCCTGCGATTTTGAGTTTGTCACAGACTTTATTCAGATCTGATATCATTTTTTGTCCTTCCGGAGTATCGGTTGTACCGTCAATTTCTACATAGAAATAATACTGCCACGAATGCTTTTTCAACGGTCTGCTTCTCAAAGCGGTCATATTGTAACCGTATTTACCGATAATGCTTATTGCATTGGCAAGCGATCCTGCCTCATGCTTAACGGTGAACATCAGTACGGAACTGGAAAGTGTCGGCGACTCAGCTTTGACTTTTGAAAGAACTGCAAAGCGTGTTGTATTTTCCCCGCTTTTGTTAATGTTTGCTTCAAGAATTTTCAGTCCGTATATTTCAGCTGTTTCAACACTTGCTATCGCACCGAGAGATTTGTCATTCATTTCCGATACGGTTTTTGCTGCGATTGCAGTATTATTTGCTTCTTCAGCATCAAAACCGCGGAGTTTAATATAATCATGACACTGACTAAGAGCCTGGGAATGGCTTGTAACCTTTTTAATATCATCAACAGTTGAACCCGGTACACCGAGAAGATTCTGATGAATTTCAAGTTCATATATTCCGTTTATAAACAGTCCTCCTGAAAAAATCAGGTCAATTGTCTGTCCGACTTCTCCGGCATAACTGTTTTCAATCGGAAGGACCGCAACATCTGCCTCGCCGTTAACAACTGCGTTGTAAGCAGACCTGAAATCTCCGAATGAAATTCTGTTGCTGTCCGGGAATATTCTTCCTGATGCTATGTGAGCAAAAGCACCTTCCACTCCGCTGTATGCCACATTAAGTCCGTTTTGCATACGGTGCTGATAGGCACGTGAAACACTCATAAGTTTTTTTATGTATTCAATATAATACCCTTTGATGGTATCATCAGAAATCAAAGCAGAGTTTTTTTCAATAACCGCTTCTTCTCTTGCAGGATCATAAATCGGAAGACCGAACTCTTTTTTATATTCAAAAACCATTTCAGCAGCTCTCATTCTTTCCGAAAACAACTCTGCCATCTGCGAATCGACCCTGTTAATTATTTCTCTTGCCTCTTCTAACTTATTTGCCATATCGGAACAGTCCTTTCAAATAAGAAAAGCCCCACTTGAGATGTTACAAGTGAGACTAAAAAAAATACTATCAAAAATCAAGTGATTTAAAAAATTTTCTGAGCTCTCACAAGTAACTTTTCCAAAGCAAAATAAGCATAGCTAAAATAAAAAGCTACGCTAAAGTTAAAGAAATATTTACTTGCACCTGAAAGAGCCAAGTTCATATTTATTACCTTCAAACCTGAATTTTCTACAATTATATTCCTATGAAATTCAAAAGTCAATACCTTGCAAGCAAAAAATTTTAACAATTTACTGTGTTAAAATCTCTTCCAGAAATCTACGCCCCAGGGATGCGATTGCTCTTCCCATTCATCACGATATCTGAGAAGCTTCTGACGCATTTCATTTACCTTATCCTTATAGTTTTCGTCATCGGCAAGATTTTCTGTTTCCCACGGATCAGCCTTGATATCATAAAGAAATGTCCATTTGTCTTCCTCACTGTCACCGTTACGGTACTCAATAAGTTTATAATTATCATTCTTCACACCACGGACAAACTGATCAAAAATCAGATAAAGTTCCTCGCGGAAACTTTCTCCGTGATCACCGTCAAGAAGATGAGCAAAACTTTTCCCGTCAACTGATGCCGGAATGTCAATTCCTGCCTTTTCGCAGAGTGTCGGAAAAATATCGTACAGATAAACGTAAGCATCGTTACGCTTATTTTCAGCAATACCGGGACCTGCCATAATCAGAGGAATACGGACACCGTGTTCATAAACATCTTCTTTACCAAGCCATCCGTGTTGTCCGACAGCAAGACCGTTATCACCCGTAAAAACTATGATTGTGTTTTCTTTTTCACCTGATTCGTCAAGTGCATCTAGGAGTCTGCCGATTTCATAATCAAGATGAGTTATCATTGCAAAATACTCTGCAATATGGCGTCTTATTTCTTTCTCATCACGGGGATATGCAGCAAGACTCTCATCCCTGTGCACCATAAGAGGATAATTTGTATCAATGATTTCCTGAAAATTAGGCGGCAGAGCGATTTTCTCCGGGTCATACATCTGACGGAAATTATCAGGCATTGTTCTCGGATCATGCGGAGCAAGATACGCAAGATACATAAAAAACGGTTTTTCTTTTTTTGCATTCTCACGAAGCAGCTGAATCGCAGAATCCGTAAGAAGAGTGCTTGAATGTTTTCCCGGATCAAACTCGTCACAATGCTGTTGCTGAGGATGATTATCGTTATAGAAATCCACAACAAAATTGATGACGTTGTCATATTTTCCCGTAGGATCAAACCGACAGGTCGGCACATTCCAATGATCCCACATACCGCCGAAGAAAATTTTCGCCCCCTGAGTAAAGCTTCTGGCATAGGAGGGACATCCGTTGTGCCACTTGCCGAGACCTATTGTTTCGTATCCGTTGTTTTTGAAAGTTTCGGCAACAGTCTTATGCTCCTCGGGAATATTACCCCCGAGACCCTCAAGATGGAAAGGATTTCTGCCCGACAAAATCATTGCACGGCTGGGCATACACACAGCACCGCAGGTGCCTCCTGCAATGTGCGCACGCACAAAAGAAGTTCCTCGTAAAGTGAGCTTATCAAGATTAGGTGTAATGATTTCTTTGTTGCCGAGAGCATGAATTGTATCAAAACGCTGATCATCAGTTACGATAAATAAAATATTCGGTTTTTTTACCATATAGCATCACCTGACTAACAGAACAGTTTTATTTTTCTGATTATAACATATATGCACCAAAAAATTCAATCTGCATGCGCCTTCTTCTTACTTTAAAATGCAAGTATACCGTTTTATTCATTCAGTCATATTTAATTTTCAAAAATCAAGCAATCAATATAAATCGTAAAAACAAATACAAACTGTTGAAAATGTAAAATATTTGTGTTATACTCTCTTTATCTAAATAATGTTTTTGGGGTGTTTATTATGTCAAAGTGGATTGATAACAAAACTGTAATTATAACAGGCGCATCAAGCGGTATTGGCAAAATGCTTGCAGAAAGACTTATGAAAGAGCATAACTGTAAGGTAATCGGTGTTGCGAGAAGCGAAAAGAAAATGATTGCTTTTGTTGAAGAGCTTGGCGATTATGCAAAGTTGTTCTCATATAAACTCTTTGATGTTTCAAGCTACGACAATTGGCAGAGTTTCCACGACTGGCTTGTTGAAAACAATATCAAACCCGACGTTCTTATCAACAATGCTGGTGTTCTTCCGCGTTTTGACAGACTTATGAACTACACAAAAGAAGAAATTGATGAATCAATCAATATAGACTTCTATTCAGCAGCTTATTCTTCAAAAATTATGCTTCCTCTTCTTCTTAAGAGTGAAACACCGGCTATTATCAACGTTGCATCATCTGCAGCGCTTATGGCTCTCGGCGGCACGTCAATGTACTCAGCAAGCAAAGCGGCAGTTAAGGGCTTGACCGAAGCTATGAGAGAGGAGCTCAGAGGCGAAGCTTATATAGGCCTTGTTTGCCCGGGATTTACCAAGACAGACATTTTCAGAAACCAGGGCGAAACAAACGGTATGGATCTTATCAATATGGTTTCTACTCCCTGCGACAAGGCAGTTAACACAATACTCAAGGGAATCCTCGGTAAGAAGTCATATATCGTTGTCGGATTTGACGGCAATGCAATGGGAAGATTTAACCGAATTATGCCTGTACAGGGTTCAAGACTTTTCAGTTCAGTAATCAAAGCATTTAAGATAGACCTTTTCGCTTCCACTTTCGGTTACGAAAAGAAAGGCGATAAAAAAGCAAGTAAATAAAGCAAAATTAAAATCCGGGTAGGTTGCAAAATCTACTCGGATTTCTTTTTTAAACAGTAAAATATAAACTATGACACTATAACGAAAATACCCTCTTCATTGTCAAGATCGATATCAAGAGTGTTTGTGTCAATATCAGTTGCCACACCTTTTCAGTATACTGTAATTTTTTCCGCATCATCAAAAGTCACATTTATCTTTGCACTTTCGTCATCGGCAGTATTATGCATATTAACTGTCCCCTGTCTTTTTACTTTCATCATCAGCAATAACATCTTTTTTATCCTGAGCATGTTTTACTTTCAATATAATAATCAAAAGCAAGAGCATTCTGATTATACCCGCAATGAGACTTCCGATGCAGAAACCCAAAAGCGACCAAAAATGCATAAATACCAATGCACACACGGCATATACAACTAAGTTTACGCTTTGGATAATTACCTGGAAGTACGTTTTATAAAACCTTATAACTACAGTATTCAAAAGATTGCTGAGCAGTGAAAGTCCGCTGACTGCAACCGTAAGCGGTATATATTTATGCGATTCATTCGCCCAATCAGGATAAAGGAAGGACGTCAGAGGGAATCCGACCACAATGCACGCACAGTACGCTATCATCAGCAGTCCTATCGCACCTGCTATCTTTTTCTTATTAAAGTTTATCTTGAGAGTATCTTCTCTGACAAGATAACTGAGCAAAACGCTATTCAGAGGAGAAGATACCAGAATCAGTATCTTTCCCATGATTGCTGCCGTATTATATATAGACACACTTACTCCACCAAGAATCGGATATAGTACAAGCTTGTCAAAATATGTGATTGTAGAGCTCAGAGCATGTGAACAAGTAAGCAATGATATTTTTTTTGCTGTGTCCCGGAACATTGGTGTTATTCTTACAGGTTCTCGGATAAAGGTTGTATTAAAGAAATCGTATATGCCTCCAAGAAGGTATGCGCATATCATTACAACCTGCCATTTCTGAACAGCAAAAAACAACCCCAGTCCGATAAAATAACCAACCACCAATATAATGTTATTGATCAGTATCTTCTTGTAGTTAAGCTCAAGTCTGTACTGAGCAAAAATATAGTCATGATACAGATATAACAGACCAATAACTACATACAACACTATATCCACTGCATTGAAGTTCCCGGTATACAGTACAAAACCGACAGGCATCGCTATTGAAATAATGACTGCATAGATCAGAAAGAAAACATTGAAGTCACCGACGAGTGACTTTTTCCCATACTCTTCCTGTTGAAGCATTCTTACTGTATTAAGCACCGATGCGGTTATACCGATAACAAAATAATTCAAACTCATCAGTGTCAGATACTGACCGTTTAATTCTCCGCCAAGGCGCGAGGCAATTAACGGCTGTATCACAAACTGCAACACCACCGTTGGCATTGCATACGACAGAAAACTCAGACAAAGATTTTTAATTATACCTTTTTTTGATAAGCTTCGCAAAGCTACACGTCCCTTTTGAGATTTAAAGTTGCTTTTTCAACAAGTTTTGACAGTTTATTTAATGGTACTGAATATATCGGTGCAAGCATACACATCACCACACACAGACATAGAATAATCAACCACAATACTAACCCGTTTATATGAAAAAACTTCTCTATTAATAAAGGAATATACCAGACCACCAGAAAATGAGAAAGATATATCGCAAATGTATTCTGTCCCACATTACATATCCATTTTGTTTTACTGACCAGAACCGATACAGCAGACAGAATTCTATAAATATCTGCAAACAGCAATGCGGACAGAAATGGAATAACTGCATATGAAAAAGAAAACTCAAAATAAAATAATGCCGCAATCATAAGCAGAAGTGCACCATCTCTGAAAATACAGCTCTTCGGAAAGCCCTTGATTTTACGTTCATCAAGAGCTGAGCTCATACCCATAAAATAGGCCGGCGCTTGGTTCAGAAATGAAAAATAGAAAAATGAGCCGTTATCGGTATTAACACCGAAAAGATGATTCAGAATTACAGATAAAACAACCGAAACCAACGCTGTAACAGCGGAAAATATCATCATATGGCCTGACTTTTTAATATGTGTGAACCTAATGATAAAAGGTGTAATTATAAACAATATCAGAAGTGTACCTACATACCAGCCGCCGGGAACTACATTGTTCAAACAAAAGGGAAAGAATCCGTGTAAAAGGAACACATTAAGTATAACAGAAAGAATGTCTGTGTTATTTTTATACGGCAAATCTATCTGCAATACAGTATATACATAATTTATTGTCAGATAAATCACTACAAAAACAACAAACGGAACAACCAGGCTTATATATTTTTTTCGTATAAAACCGATACAGTCACGTAAACCTGCTTTTTTCCCGTTTCTGCAATACGACTTCATTACAAGATAACCGGAACAGAAAAAGAACAACTGCACTCCGATCTGTCCCAGAAGAATCGGTTTTCTGATAATTTCCGGCAAGCCGTCTACCATCTGTACGGAATGAAGAAGTACGATCATCGCCATTGCCAATCCTTTGAGATAATCAATATAAATATCTCTGACGCTTGCAGATTTTACATTAGGCATTTTGATTCTCCTCAAGTGAATTCAAAACTGAACTGCGACAATCTTACAATAAAATAGTTGCAGCTTTCAGAATCGTATCCTGATTTTTTTTATACCAATCGATTTCCCGTTAAAAACGAACCGCACTTTCGAAGCTATTACACATACAATTACGAACGCAACCAATATTTTATTCGGAGTACTTACTACAATAAAGTTTCCTACCGGGAAAGAAAGCATCTGGATAAAAAGAATAATGCTTATCAGTTCCTTTAAAAGATTGGGAATTTTTGCAGTCTGAACCGTGGAAACAATTTGTCCGATGACAAAAAAAACAATCATCGTTACGATAAAGCCATGGTTGCTTATCATAAAAATTATATCCGGAATCCATCTTACACCGATTTTCACAAGACTGCTCAATTCACTTACAATAGTTGTTCCGTTTACCATCTCATATCCCGGGAAGAGGAACGATATACCTGAAGCAACACTATCGGGTACGATATCCCAAAAGCTGACACCAATTGTATATATTCCAAAGCCCAGATAGCTAAACATAGATTTTAATACAATTGATAAGTTCGGAAATATTCTTGAAAACAGGCGTTGCGGTTTATACTGAATTTCATCGCATATCATATAACTGAACTTTCCGCCTCTGGCACCGACAATGCTCAAAAACAAAGCTACAAGAATACATCCCATAATGCCAATAACAATAAGTTTTTTGCTGTTGAGTTTTTGTTTTTCTTTTTTATTGTTTTGTCTGTTAAGAACACAGTACGATAACAGTATAAATACCGTGTATAATTCAAAATTAGTACCGCGTGCCACACCGAAGTACAGATATGATAACACTATGGAAACGACATATATATACTGTATTCCTCTGATTTTAGGAGTTAATTGCAATATAGCAACCACACTCCAGAAAAGCATAATCGTCATATAGGAAAGCATAAGTATATAGGGAATTTTTTGCAACGAAAAGGTAGCAATATTGGCGGATTGGAAATAATCCTGATAGCCTCCATAGGCGTTGCCGCTTCCAAATAAGCCGCTGACAACCTGTGCCACACCTTTACCTGTATAATATTTACTTACCAAAACAGTACAAACCCAGCAAACTGCTCCGTTGAGAAAATACTGCCATGCAGTCCAGTCTGAAATAGCACTGAAGAAAAAACTTTGTGTTGCTTCTTTATATTCCTGCTCTTGCACATACTTTTTTGACAAAGATTTATACCCGACAAATACTATCAGATACAATAACCACATAACAGCAAGTCCTGATAATGCATACTTTACGGGATAATCTGATATTAATAAAATCAAAAAGGTATATACCGTATATACAACATAAAAAAGTCTGGTTGTTTGCAAAAATCTCATTACTCTTCCTCTTTTTTAAAGCACATATCAAAAAACAATTTCTTTTTGAGATCAATATTATGCTGACTTTGATACTTTTTGACTGACAGAGAAACTTTTTCGGAAACTTCATCAGGATTTAACGCCAATCTCATCATTGTATCCTCTATCGTATCCTCAGAATTTGCACAAAAAGCCACATCGGATAAATAATCCATAGACCCGATTTTCGACGGGCCGACTGCAAAAATCGGTTTTCCGACAGACATATATTCAGGAACCTTTGTAGACAAAGAATACCTTGTTTTTTCCATCATCTCCGGATCAAACGATTCCACAAACAAAAGAACATCCGCACAATTCAAAACTATCTTAAGTTCCTCTGAAGATAATGAACCACAATAGGAACAGCACCCTTCTCTTTCAAAATTGGCTCTTCTCGCATCAGACGGAACAGTGTTGGAATATACTCTGATACAGATTTTCTTTTTGCTTAAATCACTGCGATTGCATCGAAGTGCAGCCTCCGCGATTTGTCCCAGAATTTCGTCTCTGCCATAATACAAACTTCCCGTGTAGACCATCACGAGCTCGTCGTTGCTATGCATATTATACTGCGGATCGTAGAGAGAGGGCGTCAGATTCATAATAAGCTCACTGTCTTTTCCTGTAATGCTTGCATAGTCCTTTTTCATTAAATCGGAAATTGTAAAATATCCGTCGGATGCCTGAATACATGAGACCATTTTTCGGCGGATTCCCAGTCTTCTTATACGATCAATCAATGACTCGTTTTTTCTGGGCATAATGTAGTCATCGGTTATATACGTAACAAGACGCGTATGATATTTCCTGACAATTTTTTTAACTATATTATACGAAAAGCCACTGTCACCAGCAACAAAAAAAACAGTGTCCGGTTGAAATTCGTCCAGCCATTCAAACAGTTGTTTTGATTTCCAATGCCCTATCCAAAGCAGATCCCTTAAAAATCGCAGTAAAGATGTTTTTCCAAAACTCTGCTTCGGAGACACACTGTTTGCAGTTTTTTTATTAGCGTCGGGGTTAACTGTAATATTCTCCCAGACTCTTCCTCTTCTCTTTTTTGAAAATAATCCCTTAAGAACATCTGAGTCCGACAACTGATAATACGAATACCCCTCCACAGAAGGCTTTTGACCGTTAAAATACAGCTGGCGTATCCGACTTTTTTCAATACCATCAACAAATGACAGCAACGTTTTTCCATTATTATTGGTTTTTGCAAGAACATTATTGCTTATGATCAATAATCCGGAATTATCAACGTTTTTCATATTAATCATCTCGATGTATCTCCCATATTAACATCAAAATTTATTAGAAACAATGCCGCTTAATTCTGATCACATTCCCTCAGTAATCGTCTTATATGCACAGCTTACGGTATAGCTATTCATCAAATAGTTTTGTGCCCTTTTTCCCGTGGCAGTCAAATCTTTGTTGCAGACTTCTGCAGTAATTTCAGAAAACGCCTCAACATCGTTACTCTCACACCACCAGCCAAAGTCGCCGTCTACAATGACTTTACCAACATCGGTATTGGTATCAGTGCAAGCTAAAACAGGCAGACCGGCCTGCATATATACCAGTAATCTGGACGGAAAATTTGGAATTGTAAAGCGATGGTCCAGAAAGATCATACCGACATCACAAGCCGCAATCATCCGCTCATAATCCTCTCTGGGTAAGCGTTTCATAAGTTTCATGTTGGCAGGTTTGGTTGTATCAAAAAACTCCTGCAATTTAGAAAATTCTGTTCCGTCGCCACAAATTAAGAAGTATGCTTTGTCATTCGTTAATTGTGTTTTAAGACATTCAATAATAAATGGAATTCCCTGCGGCTTGCCAAGATTTCCACCGTATACAAACACTTTCTTATCCTTTGGAATGCCATATTTATCACGCATATCAGAACGTTCCTGTTCTGTTAATCGCACATCACGGAACTCTATGCAGTTCGGGCAGATTTCAACTTTCGTCGGATCCACCTCAGGATTATGTGCTAACACATAATCCACGTTAGCCTGCGACATACAGCCAATGCAGTCTGAGAGTGCATACAGTTTCTTCTCTTTGTTACGAAAATATTTATAAATAAAACCTTTTATGCCTTTGGTTGACATCATTCCGAGATCGAGAGCATTTTGTGGAAAAATATCCTTGAGCATAAGGTAGGTCTTGGCTCCGTCACGCTTTTTTATATATTGTACTGCATTTGCCAACGTAATAGGAGGAGTTGAATACAGCACAAGATCAAATTTAATATCAGAAAAATACTTTTTGATTGCCCTAATAATCTGAGACTCGATCTGCAAAGTGGAAATACCTTTTTCCAAAATATTAGTTTTCTGCGTATTACCTATCTTCAGCTTCAAAAGATGGCCGTTTTCTTCAAAATGAGTTTCTTCACCGGTTCGTTTTTCTGCCGGAGAGATACAATAAACATCATGGCCATTCTTAATAAACTCTCGCAACAAATCGCAATAGATACCACGTTGGCTGAATGATTTAAAATTTGATAACGTCAATAAAATAATATTCATACTTTGTCTTCCTTTAATTGTTCAAACAAATTATAACAATCTCAACAAGGACATTCCCACCATTACACAGTCAAGCCGTAGATAAGCGGTACCGTTATTATAATTGTCAGGTATGCCAATATATCAAACCAGATTGAATACCTGAAGAAATCTCTGAATCTGTATCCGGCTGACATTGCCATTCCCAGAGTAGAGCTTCCCAACGGTGTACTGTAGCCGACAGCAACAGCTAACGTGATGCCGAGCGCATATGCATATGTATTCAAGCCTAATTGTGGTGCAATACTTATTACAATCGGCAATACCATTACAATTGCTGTAGAATCAGTAATCAACTCTCCGGTTATCTGCACCATAAGTATCAGAATGCAGAACAACAAAAACGGAGAAATACTGTCACCAACCAAGTTCTGAAACCATTCCCCTACCAAAGCACTGCCTCCGCTTGTGATCAGGCCTTTGGCAATTCCCAAACACGCACCCAGTCTTCCGACAACATCCCAGTTAACAGATGAAAACGCCTTTTTTTGCGAAATACATCCGGTAATAATACAGAGCAACGCCGCCGACGTGCTTGTGACTGCCAGCGGTACCCATTCGGTTATATATAAAATGACCATAGCTACGAAAATACATGCCATTAGCACCATTTTTTTGACATCATAGGTTCTGGTTTCAGCTTTGATTTCAAAACTATCGGGATCTTCTCTGTTACCCCAGATCTTTTCTCCTCTTTTTCTGCCGATCAGCAAACAATATACCAATCCCAGCAAAGCCAGAATCCCTCCGACAAGAGAAAAGTCAAAAATACCGAAGGTCTGCTCCCCTGCATCTTCCAGCAAACCCTGTGCGGTCATCTGCTGAGTAGATCCCACCAAGGTTGATGCACCACCGATAATACAAGCAAATGTTATCGGCATAATCAGATTTTTAGCTTTGATCTGAGGATTTGCTTTTGAAACACCCATAATTATCGGGATAAACATTGCCAAAACAGCGGAGTTGGTCAAAAAAGCTGACATAATGGCTGCAACCAGATATGTAGCAATCATCAATTTTGTTTCCGAACCTTTGGAGATTCGCACAATCCATTTGCCGATAACCTCTGCCAACCCTACTTCAGAAATTGCGGATCCAATGATCATCACGCCTATTGTCAATATCACTGTATTAGAAGCAAATTGCCCGAATGCGGTTTTGAAATCGCATACTCCCAAAACAACCATAGCAACACAGCCAAGAATTGCAGTTGTTGCCATAGGGAGCCTGTCCCAAACAAAAAGCACTATACAGCCGATAAAAACAAATAAAGAAATTACATCTGGAGACATGTTCATTTCCTTTCATCAACATCAAATAAAGTATTTACATTACAATACTTTTCAATCTTTTCAAACATTTCTATCGCAGAAATCAGGCAGTTCTGTTGGTCTGCCGTAATAACACCATCAGCACATGCAAACAGTTTTCTCTGTAATTCCTGCGTCGAAAACGGATTCACGGCATCTCCTTTGGGGATTCCTACGCATTCTTCATAGAACGTACCGTCTGCATATTCCAGACATACTTTCGCCCCACGGATTCCTGCCTTTGTATTTTCCATACTTTCATCTGAATTTATAATAATTTTTTTAATAATGCTGCATATCTCCGGTTGAACATTCGCAATGCGGAGATCTTCCAAATCAAAATAACCTCTCTTCAAAGCAACTGCAAGAGCATAGTGAATGGAAAATTTGGTTTCCTCATCTGTTCTCGGCATCTGAATATTCCCCGCAACACGAATTGCATTAGGATAAATATGCACAACTATTCGTTTCACTTTTTGAAAATCGATCTGTCCATAGTTATCCAGAAGGCTTTTGCGAATTTTCAGTGCAGCTTCTATACCGCAATGGGTATGTCTGCAAGACGGATACGGTTTCAGATAACTTTCACAAATTGTAAATATTTCCCCAAGACCATCCGTCACTTCTGTTTCATCAACAGAATCGGACATAGCATGAAACCAACCCTTAGAGCTTTCTAACGGATATAAGGAGCTTTCAACCCCTTTTTCTGCCAACTGTGCAGCAAGAATTCCGCTTCGTGCTGCATTTGCCGGGTTAATCGGTTTGCAGGACTGACCGCTTTCCGTAATAAGCATAAGCCCACTTGACTGAATGGCCGCCAGTGAAATAGCATTATATATTCCTTTTTCATCCAAACCGAGCAATTTAGCTGCAGCCGCACCGCACGCTAAAGCTCCTGCTGTTCCTGTAGAATGAAAGCCTCTGCGGACGAGACCCGGCTGAGCTGCTGCCGCTACCCTGTTATAAACTTCATAGCCGGCATTGATTGCTGTAATTATGTCTTTACCTGAGACATTCAGGGTTTCTGCCAAAGCAAAAACAGCAGACATAACGTGAGCAGCAACGTGCCCCATTGCCTTGCGGTTTCCGTCATCCATATCAGCACCATGGGCATACACAGCATTCAGAAATGCAGCATTCCCTACCGGGAGCTTAATACTTTTACATAAAACAGAAGATTCTTTTTTTCCTTCTGCGTCAAAAAAGATATCTTCCATAATCCTATTGAATCTGTCGTTGATTTTTATTCCGGCAAAGCAAGCGGCATAATAGTCCAGTATATACATCTTCGTAGTTTCAACTACTGATTCAGGACAATCCTCGTACCGCAGACCGGCAATATAGTGAGACAATATTTCAGTTGCGTGAATCATACAAATTCCTTTACTTCCTTCTTCATCAAATCAGCCGGATTATATCCGTTGCCCACCGCACGCCACGTGGAGGCCTTGATATGTGCGGCACCCCAATCATAAAGATTGGGGATTATTTTAAATCGGTTAGTCAACCCAGGGGCCTACAAACTTACCGTCTTCACCGAAGTCATAGTAGCCGGGAGTGAGATGTCCGCAGCCTGCATAGCCTGCACCGATGTAATGCTTGCCTACAGCGACAAGACCGTTACCTCTTACATAGTAGTCAGCTCCGTCTACAGTGATCATTCCGAGACCGCTCTGGATAACACCGTCTACATAGTAATGGAGTTTTCCGTCTTCGCCTTCGAGAATACCGTTGACACCTGTATCAACCCACGGTCCTACAAACTTACCGTCTTCGCCGAAGTCATAGTAACCGGGAGCGAGATGTCCGCAGCCTGCATAACCTGCGCCGATGTAATGCTTACCTACAGCAATAAGACCGTTACCTCTTACGTAGTAGTCAGCTCCGTCTACAGTGATCATTCCGAGACCCTTCTGGATAGCACCGTCTACATAGTAATGAAGTTCTCCGTCTTCGCCTTCGAGAATACCGTTGAGGCTTGTATCAACCCACGGTCCTACAAACTTACCGTCTTCGCCGAAGTCATAGTAGCCGGGAGCGAGATGTCCACAGCCTGCATAACCTGCTCCGATGTAATGCTTACCTACAGCAACAAGACCATTACCTCTTACGTAGTAGTCAGCTCCGTCTACAGTGATCATTCCGAGACCCTTCTGGATAACACCGTCTACATAGTAATGAAGTTTTCCGTCTTCGCCTTCGAGAATACCGTTGAGGCTTGTATCAACCCACGGTCCTACAAACTTACCGTCTTCACCGAAGTCATAGTAACCGGGAGTAAGATGTCTGCAACCTGCATAACCTGCGCCGATGTAATACTTACCTACAGCAATAAGACCGTTACCTCTTACGTAGTAGTCAGCTCCGTCTACAGTGATCATTCCGAGACCCTTCTGTACAACACCGTTTACATAGTAGTGGAGTTCACCGTCTTCACCTGTGAGAATACCGTTAAGGCTTGTGTCAATCCAGGGTCCTACAAACTTGCCGTCTTCTCCGAAGTCATAGTAACCGGGTTTCAGATGTCCGCAGCCTGCATAGCCTGCACCAATGTAATACTTACCAACAGCAAGTTCACCATTACCTCTTACGTAGTACTGAGCGCCGTCTACAGTGATCATACCAAGACCCTTCTGTACAACACCGTTTTTGAGATAGCAATAATCGCCGTCTTTTGAACCGAAAATACCTGTTTCTTCTTTATAGATCTTGATGAGTTCACCTGTCTCTTCATCGAAATGATAAAGCCAAGTGGGCTGATTGTATCCGACCTGAAGAACTTGATAGCCACGATACAGATAGCCGTCACCATCGAAGCAGTATGTTTTACCATCGATAACTTCTAATGTATTGTTGTGCCATTTATAGCAATCAGGACCATAGAAATACTGAATCTTTCCGTCTTCTGTGGTATGCCATACACCGTCCGTCAAGTTACCTTCTTCATCAAACACATAGGTAATACCTGCACAAGCACCGTTTATGAATGTATATGTTCCTGTTTTTGCAAGGTAATCAGAAGAACTGAAGTAGTTCCATGCATCATCAATCATATACCATCCATATTTCAGTTTGCCTGCAAGTGCATAACTGTAACCACCTGCTGCTTCATTATAGAACTTACCTGTATATTTACCTACAAGAACTCCGTCAGTTCCGAAGTCATAGTAGAAACCGTCAACAAGATTAACACCTGTAAGTGCTACACCGTTAACATAATACTTGGTATTGTCAGCATTCCAGCCACCTACAGCAATACCGTCAACATAAGTCTTGCCGTCTGTGTATACACCGTTGAATACCTTACCGCACTCACACTTAAGTACGCCGTCAACTACTTCGTAGCTATGTCCTGTTGCAGGGATAGTTGTACCCCATTCAATTACAGAACCACAAGCACCGCCATGACCCTGACAAGCAGCATCAGCAGTAGCCTGATATACATTTTCTACAGCTCCACAATCACAGCCAACACAGAAGATTCTGCCGGTGTATCCTGCAGTTGTGCAAGTAGCTTCCTTATTCTGAGCTGTACCTTTGACATGGATGTGGTTACTGATCTTGCCCTGTCTTACTTCCTTAACAGAAGTAGTAGGATCTTCCTTTACCCAATTCCAGTCTGCATCGTAATGTCCGTCTGCACGATAACGGTTCATTTCAGTTAAAATGTGTTTTTCATCTGAAGTAAATGTATCTGTAGTGTTGTCAGTAAATGTAACAACACCGGAAACAATCTGCATCTCAATACGATACATACGTGTACCGTCAGACATCCACAT
>JAZNCK010000019.1:0-9701 GCA_045587505.1 Acutalibacteraceae bacterium | reverse complement strand
ACCAGCTCTGCAAAGGTTACTGACAGTCTCTGCTTTTCATGCATCGTCATCTTGTCAAGGCAAATGCTCTCCAGCACGGTGTGTGCCTTGTAGAGGATGGTGCCGCCGGGAGTTTCATATACGCCACGGCACTTCATACCTACAAGACGGTTCTCAACGATGTCGAGAAGACCGATACCGTTTGCACCGCCGAGCTCATTGAGCTTTTCAACAAGAGCAACTGCATCCATTTCTACGCCGTCAACAGCTGTAGGAACACCCTTTTCGAAATGAATTGTAACGTATGTCGGAACATCGGGAGCCATTTCGGGAGAAACGCCCATCTCAAGGAAGCCTTCCTTGTTGTAAAGCGGCTCGTTCGCAGGATCCTCAAGATCAAGACCTTCGTGTGAAAGATGCCAGATGTTCTTATCCTTTGAGTAGTTTGTCTCACGGCTTATCTTAAGAGGAACATTATGTGCTTCTGCATATTCGATCTCCTCTTCACGTGACTTGATGTCCCACTCTCTCCACGGAGCGATGATGGGCATACCAGGTGCAAAAGCCTTGATAGCAAGCTCAAATCTTACCTGGTCATTACCCTTACCTGTACAACCGTGGCAGATAGCATCTGCACCCTCAGCAAGAGCGATTTCAGCAATTCTCTTTGCAATCGGAGGACGGGCATAAGCGGTACCGAGAAGATAGTCCTCATACTTTGCACCTGCCTGGATACCCGGGAAAACGTAATCCTCAAGGAATTCCTTAGTAAGGTCTTCGATATAAATCTTTGAAGCACCTGTCTTGATAGCCTTCTCTTCAAGACCTTCAAGTTCGCTTGCCTGACCAACGTTACCTGAAACTGCAATTACTTCGCAGTTGTTGTAGTTCTCCTTAAGCCAAGGGATGATAATTGATGTGTCAAGACCGCCTGAATAAGCAAGAACAACTTTCTTTATGTTTTCTTTATTCATAATAAAACCTCCAATATGCATTTCTGCTTGCTTTTATGCACATATATTAACACGTTATGCATAAATATGCAATAGAAAAATTGCAATATTTCACTTTTTGTAAACCTGCACAAGCAACGGCAAAAACCGATGAATAATCTATGCAAAATTACAAGTTCATATAAATATATCACTTTTTTTACTCAATTTCAACACTTTCGGGCAAATTTAATGTAATATTTTTTTGCCGTTTTTCGTACCTTGAATGCACCTTGAATAATATCAATAAAAAATGAATATTTTCTGAAATTCTGCATATTTTTGCAAAAACAAAAATGATTATTGTAAAAAACATCTCTTTGATATATAATCAACGTCAAGAGGTGTTTGTATGAAAAAAGAAAATATAAAACTAAGGGAAGAAAAACAACTTACCCGACTTAACAAAACACGTGCAAAAGGTACGTACAGCGGATACTTTTTCGTACTCGTTTGCCTTATAGCACTTGTCAACATCCTTGATGAGGTTACAAGTAACCTGACCGTTACCGTGCAGTCTTCGTTCGTTACGGAGTTTTTTGTAAACAACCCATTCCTCGGTAAGTATTACACATTCCAGGAAGGTCTTGCACTTCATTCCACAATAGGTGTTGTAACGTATGTTTTCGGTATTATAACTCCGTTTTACAAAGCTCTTGCCGACAAATGGGGACGCAAGCCTCTGTTTGCACTGTCTACACTCGGTATGGCAACCGGACTTGCGATAATATACCTCTCCACAAGCTACATAATGTTTCTTGTCGGCTTTGCCGTTATCAGCTTCTTTATGGGACACGATATCCAGATTATTTACATCCTTGAAGAAGCACCTGAAAAACACCGTGCAAAAATTTACAGCTTTCTTAAAAGCTTCGGCATTTTAGGCGTTATTCTTATTCCGACACTCCGTGATATGCTTATGGGTGACGACGCTACAAGATGGCGTGAAATCTTCCTTGTTCCGGCCGTCCTCGGCTTTACGGCAGTGCTTCTCGTTATTCTTTTTGCAAAGGACACAAAGGTGTTTATCAACGAGAGAACAACATACCTCTCACGTCCTTTTGAAGAAAGACAGGCAGAAAAAGAACTCAGAAAAAAGCAGAAAGAAGCACAGCGCAACCAGTCAGGTGTATTCAACGGTGTCAAGTATATCTTTTCAAACAGCGATACCAAGCATCTTATAATTTCACATATCATTTTCGACTCTGCAATGCCTGCTATCGCACTTTATTTTGAATCAGCAATGCACAAGGTCGGAATGAGCACATCTGATATCACAAAGGCTCTGTTTATGGTACCTGTTGTATATGCAACGATCACTTTCCTTTCAGGATTTATTGCAGATAAACTCGGCAGAAAAGCTACCGTTGCAGGCTTCTCTACAACCTGCGTTGCAGGTTATTCTCTCTTTGTTGCAGGTATTCTACTCGGTTGGAATCCGTATCTTATCGGTGCATTCGCAGGTCTGTACCAGGGTTCATACTGGATTGGCAGAGACTATATGAACGTTATGATGACAGAAAAAGTTCCGACAGACATACGTGCTTCCGTTGTCGGTGCGGAGGGTCTGCTCGTAATCATCGGACTTGTTGTCGGCTATGCGGCAGCGGTTATCGGTATGATCAAATTCCCCATCTGGTGGGTATGCCTTGCAATTTCCGTTGTTGCAGTCAGCGTCGCCGCTGTTATGTTCACTCTTAAAGTCAAGGAAACCAAGGGTGTAAACCTTGATGAAATCAAATAATCTGACATAAAGCTAAACGGCTTGCAGGACTGACTGCAAGCCGTAATTTTTTCTTATTGACACTGCTCTATCGACATACTTGCACACGCATTCAGTGACAAGTCTGCAACATTGTTATTCAAAAACTCATAATAACCCTGAGCACCGACCATTGCGGCATTATCACCGCAGTACTTAAGCTCAGGAGCATAAAGTTCCCAACCGTGCTTCTGACAAAGTGCGGTCATTTCACGTCTCAAAACAGAGTTCGCCGAAACACCGCCTGCAAGAACAATTCTGTCATATCCGAGGTCAATTGCTGCCTTTTCGGTATTTTCCGTCAGGCAATCAACAACCGCTTTGATGTATGACGCACCCAGATCGGGTACGCTGATTTCCTCACCCTTCTGCTTTGCAATGTTGATTGTGTTGAGTGCCGCAGTTTTGAGCCCCGAAAAGCTGAAATCATACGGTGCACCGTCAACTCTCGGATGTGGCATCTTGTACGCTTTGTCGTTACCGTCCTTTGCAGCTCTGTCAAGGTTGAGTCCTCCCGGGTAAGGAAGCCCCATAGCACGTGCCGCCTTATCCATCGCCTCACCTGCTGCGTCATCGTGAGTGTAGCCGACAACTCTGAACTCAGTGTAATCCTTAACCTCAACAAGATGGCTGTGACCGCCCGATACAACAAGGCAGAGAAACGGAGGTTTCAATTCGGGGTGTGTAATATAGTTTGCGGCAATATGTGAACGCAGATGATGAACAGGCACAAGCGGAAGTCCCGATGCCATCGTGATTCCTTTTGCGTAATTCACACCTACAAGCAACGCACCGATAAGTCCCGGAGCGTGCGTAACAGCAACTGCATCGATGTCCCTGAGTGTACAGTCCGCCTCTTCAAGTGCTGAACTGACAACACCCGAAATCGCCTCAACGTGTCTGCGTGACGCGATTTCCGGCACAACACCGCCATAGATTTTATGTTCTTCAACCTGTGACGCAACGATACTTGAAAGCACTTTTCTGCCGTCTTCAACAACAGCAGCAGCAGTTTCATCACAGGAAGATTCTATTGATAATATTTTCATTGAGCTTCAACATCCTTCAGATATTTGGTCATAATGTAGGCATCCTCGGTAGGATTTGAATAAAAGTTTTTACGTTGACCGACGATATTATAACCCTGTTTTTTATAAAGTTCAATAGCAGGAACATTACTTACTCTGACTTCAAGGGAAATAAATTCGCAATTTCTCGTATCGGCACCGTAGGTTGCAGCATCTATAAGCGTTTCACCGATACCCAGACGGCGGTATTCAGGAAAAACGGCAACATTTGTTATGTAAGCCTCACCGCAGATTTCGTGAACACCGATGTATCCGATTACTTTTTTACCTGACAAAGCAACAAGGAAATGTGCCGTGTCATTTGAAAGCTCATTACGCAGTCCGTCCTCACTCCAGGGAACAGAGAAAGAAACCTTTTCAAGCTCTGCAATCTGCCTGATATGATTATCACTCATCGGAACAATATCCATAGTAATACTGTCGAGGAATCTGTTAAGAAAATCTTCAAGACTGTCCGCACAGTCACGATAAATCTCGACCGTACCACCGTAAGGGTCAGGCACACCGCCGTCAGGTACCATAACCCTGAACGTAGGATTCAGTTGCATAACTGCCCCTTTGTGGTTTTCGGTCATACATACCATAATATCGGTTTCGTCAAAGATATAGCCGTTAAAGACAGTTGCACGGTGGTTGGTAATATCAATCCCACGCTCGGCACAAACCTCAACAGCTTGTGGACTTGCCTGATCACCCGTGTATGCTGCAAGGCCACAGCTCCGGCACGAAATATCCGTAATACCTCTGTCATCAAGTATCTTTTTAAAAATTCCCTCAGCCATAGCACTTCGGCACGTGTTGCCTGTGCAAACGAATGTTATCTTAAGCATAATGCACCGCCTGTAATTTTTTACAGTTCAATTATACCATATAAAAGATAAATTTGCTACTTTGAGTTGCAAATTCTTTTTTACTTTTTCTTTACTTTTCCGTTACCTCTATTTTATTTTAATTCGGTTTAATAATATCAACGGGTAAGATTCCCTTATGTTATTTTGTGTGCTATAATGTTGCGGGGTGATGACAATGAAAACTGTTTTGGTTTGCGACGACGATGAAGCTATCGTCAATTCGATTGAAATATACCTTAAGCAGGAGGGCTTCAACGTAATCAAGGCTCTTGACGGTGAAGAGGCAATAGATCTTGTTATGAAAAACGAAATTCACTGTATGGTGCTTGATGTTATGATGCCGAAGCTTGACGGCTTGCAGACGGTTTTAAGGATACGAAAAAGCTTCGATTTTCCTGTCATAATGCTTTCTGCCAAGAGTGAGGATACCGACAAAATCGCAGGTCTCGGATTCGGCGCTGATGATTATGTCACCAAGCCTTTCAATCCGCTTGAATTGGTTGCGAGAGTTAAATCGCAGATAAGACGTTATGTTACGTTTTCATCATTTGAAAGAAAAAGCTCACAGCTTGTCTGCGGAGGTATTGTGATTGATACGGATGCAAAATCCGTAAGCGTAGACGGGCAGGAGGTCAAGCTGACCGCCAGAGAATATCTTATTCTCGAATACCTCTGCAAAAATATGGGTAAAGTGCTTTCCTCGTCTCAGATTTACGAAGCTGTATGGAACGAACCTTCCTTCGGCACAGAAAAAACTGTTACGGTACACATCAAAAACATAAGAGAAAAGATTGAAATAAATCCCAAAGACCCGAAATATATTAAGGTGGTGTATGGTCTTGGATACAAGGTTGAAAAATTTTAAGTACAGTTGGTTTACAAAAGCGTTGTGTGTTGTACTTTCATGTGTTTTTGCAGTTTCGGGAGTGCTCAGCTTTATCCCGATGTTTTACCGTTTCATAATCACAAACGGTAAAATGAATTTTTCCAAAGATGTCACAATTTATGAAACAACATCGTTTGTCAATTATGTCCGCAGTGATGTCAGCACAATAATTGCGCTCTCACAGAGAAATCAAAACATAGCACGCTTTGAGGCAGAAAAGAAAAAGTGTGTTGACAGTATTGTTGCACAGTTTCTCAAGGAGCAGGAAATCTGGAAGGCAAACGGCGGAAAAATCGAGCGTTATTATGAAGATGATTATGACGGTGAAGGATATACTCAGGTTGAGCATTATTCCGGCAAAAGCTTCTATTATCAAAGCGATACGCTGGGTACTTTCGAATATTGGCTCGATTTTTCGAAGGATGTCAACCAGGTCACTTCACTGGTGGAGGGAGAGTTTACAGCTCACAATTACAGTGTTTATGTCGGTCATATAAATGAGCAATCACTCGAAAAACTCCGTAATGTCCGCCACTATGCCGAAGCAAAGGACGGTACGGTAGTATCAAATGTTGACAGTAAGGAAAGTGTTGTGAACGAGGTTTTCAGCGAATATGTTTTTGTTGAGGACGGCAAGATAACCTGCAGTGAAAACATCAAAAAATCCGATTTTCCCGAAACAACTCCGACCAATTATTTTTCTTCTTCAACAAATGTTTACTATTCGATAAATCCCGGCTGCACAGGTAATGATAAATTCCACGCTCTTAAAAACACGGTGGAGGTAACCAACAGCATTAACTACACGGTGCTTATCGCCGTATTCTTATTATCCTGCATAGGACTGATATTTTTTCTTGGTGTTTCTGTAAGTCTTGCAGGACATAAGGGTAATGAATTAAAACTCGCATTTATTGATAATTTGCCGTGTGACCTTCATCTTGCACTTTCTGTTTTTGCGGATTTCTGGGTCGGCTTTGCGGCGGTAGGTCTTGCATATTTAAGACACGAACAGGTTTTGTGGGATTATGAAGCAGACTTCTTCGTTGAAGAAATCGTGGCAAATTCCGAATTGTTTATGATTGTACTTTCTACGGTCGTTGCCGTATTTATACTCGTTCTTGCAGAACTTCTGACATCATTTGCAAGACGAATCAAAACAAAGAGTCCTGTTTTCAGATACACGCTGATTTTTTTCATCATAGCTGCAGTTTTTAAACTGCTGAAGCTCATCGGCAAGGGAACGGTAAAATTCTTCTGCAAGTTAAACAGAGTCATAAAGCAATGGTTCAATACAATCATCTTCAAACCCCGAAAGCTCAATAAAGGCGTTGCCTTGCTTGTTACAGGATGTATAGCAATCAATATATTCGGCTTTGCTGTCTGCTGCTGGTGTGCGTTTATGTGTGGATGGTATAACGACGCGGCTTGGACATTTCTTGCTTTATTCATAACTGTACTCATTCTTGTTTTCGACGCTTATGCACTCTACCGCCTGTTCAGATACATGCGTGCACTTGATACGATTGTTAACAAAGCTGACCGGCACGAGCCGTTCGATATGAATCCGAACGAAATTCCCGTAAGCCTGAAGCCACTCGTCAGGGCTTATGACGAAACAAACAGTGAATTGCAGAAAGCAGTTATTAAAGCCGTCAAGGACGAACGAACCAAAACCGAGCTTATCACTAATGTTTCGCACGACCTCAAAACTCCGCTGACATCGGTCATCAATTACATTGATCTTTTAAAGCAATGCGACATCAAGGACGAAAAGGCAATTGAATATATGGGTGTCATTGACGAAAAGTCAATCAAGCTCAAACGTCTTATTGAAGATCTGATCGAGGCATCAAAGGTTTCAAGCGGAAACATCGCAATCAACAAGACAAAGCTCAACCTCAACGAGCTTGTAACACAAGCGATTGTGGAGGAAAATTCCGAGCTTGAGAAACACGGTTTAACACTTATATTCAGCGAACCGGAGCAAAAGGTTATCGTAACTGCAGACGGCGCAAAGATTTACAGAGTTATCGAAAATCTGCTGTCAAATGTCTGCAAGTACTCAGCGCCTCATTCACGAGTTTATGCAAGTGTTTACTCTCAGGATAACTATGGATATTTTGAGATTAAAAACATTTCAAGCGAACCCCTTAACATAAGTGCCGAGGAACTGACTGAGCGTTTTGTCAGGGGCGATGCATCACGTAACCGTGACGGTAACGGACTCGGACTTTCAATCGCAAAGGATCTCTGCACACTCAATGACGGTGAACTGATAATCACCATCGACGGTGACCTGTTCAAAGCAACAGTCAAACTGCCGAAATAATATCTCCTTTTAAGCCGTGGTAATTCCACGGCTTTATTTTCTTGCAATTTGTTTGATTATGCCATATAATAGAAAACAACAATGGTTACGGTAATAACCGGACAGAATTGAGGTAAAGCATATGACGAAAATCATCGCGTTTTTTATGGCAATTTTTACTTGGCTGGGTGCCGTTTTCTTCCCCTGTACATTAACAGGTGAGGGCAAGTTTGGTGAAACTGAGCCAAAGGTTCAGACAGTATTTGACGAAGGAGAATTTGTTATGGGTAAATACGATCTTGTGGTTGCTCCTTACGGTAACGACAGCAACCCCGGTACGGTTGAAGCTCCTCTGAAAACGCTCGGAAAAGCAAAGGAAATCCTTAAAAGCACTGAAACGGATGAGCTTATCACCGTTTGGTTCAGAGAGGGTACGTACATAATCAATGATACGGTAGAATTCACATCATCCGATAAGGATAATGTCCTCTACCGTTCTTATCCCGATGAAAAGGTTTCTTTCTCGGGCTCAAAAACAATTACAGGCTGGAGCGAAACAATAATCAACGGCGTTAATGCCTTTGTTACAGATGTTGAGGTTAATTCAGATGAGGATTATTTCAAATCGCTCTTCAAGGGAAAGAAGCGTCTTGAACGTTCTTCTTTTCCTAAAGAGGGTATGTTTAAGGTAGCAGATCCGAGTGAAGCTGAGGCTGTTGCCAATCCTCATGACCCTCATTTTTTTACACACTTTTTGGCTTTCTATGCTCATAAGGATAATATCCTTGACTTTGCGAACACAAGCGACGTTGAGGTTGAGGTTATGCACTTCTGGTGTGACGAGCATCTTCCTGTGCACTCCGTTGATGCCTCAACGGGCAGAATTGAAACAACAAAGCCCACATCGATGCGTGTAAGAGTTGACGATAATTTTGTTTATCACAATGTTAAAGAAGCACTTTCACTTCCGGGGGAATGGTATCTTGACCGTGCAGAGGATAAGCTTTACTATATCCCCGAAGAGGGCGATACAATTGAAAACACTATTCTTAACGCAGGTGTCAATGATAAGCTTTTTGAGTTCAACGGTGCAGAGAATATTTCTTTTCAAGGCATTGATTTTATTAATACAGACTGGGATTTCACAGGCAGAGACGGTGGATTTTGGGACAAGATGTTTGACAGTACACATCCCTTGTATGAGAATATCGAATACTGTATAGACCATCCTCAGGCTGCATTTGAAGTTCCTGCCGCAATAAACATTATTGCCTCAAAGGGTATCAATTTCACAGACTGCCGTTTCGAAAATATTTCTTACACAGCCGTCAAGTTTGACAAGGGCACACAGGACTGTAACATAACAAGCTGTCTTTTCAACGAAATCGGTGCAAATGCAATCTTTATTAACGGTGATTTTGTTGTTCCTGCAACAACAAAGAACATTAACGTAAGAGACTGTCATATCGGTTATTACGGCAGAATTTTCAGTAACGCAATCGGTATTCTTCTTACCCACGCTTATGACTGCGACCTTACAAACAACGAAATCCACGACGGATGGTACACAGGTATTTCCGTCGGCTGGAACTGGGGTTATACCGAGCATCCTACAAATAAAATTGATATAAGCAACAATCTCATTTATAACATCGGTAACGGTTGGCTTTCCGATATGGGTGGCATCTACACGCTCGGTGTTCAGCCCGACACGGTAATTTCCGGCAATATCATTTACAACGTCGGTTGTGATGAAGGTGCTTACGGTTACGGTGGTTGGGGTATTTACCTTGACGAAGGCTCAAGCGAAATGCTTGTTGAAAACAATCTTG
>JAZNCK010000018.1:0-8207 GCA_045587505.1 Acutalibacteraceae bacterium | reverse complement strand
CCTCTAGCGTGACAGGCTAGCGTTCTAACCAACTGAACTACCGGGCCGTGTGGTGGGAACAACAGGGCTCGAACCTGTGACCCTCTGCTTGTAAGGCAGATGCTCTCCCAGCTGAGCTATGCTCCCATTCAATCGCCATTTTCTTTGCCGTTGCTGATATCGCAGCGACATCCACTATTATACTATAACTTTTTGTTTTGTCAATACTTTTATAAAACTTTTTTTATTTTTTTGCTTTCTTTATAAGTTCTGAAATATCACTGCCCGTGAAGAGGTACTTTTTTTCACAGAACTGGCAGTTGACTTCGGTTTCTTCTTCCTGCTCGAGCTCTTTAAGCGTTTTGAGTCCGGTTGAAATCAACGCACCTTCAACGCGTTCTTTCGAACAGTTACATTTGTAAACCGGATATGATTCATCAAGAACTTCAAGATCAAACTCAGAAAGAACTCTGTGACAGATTTCTTCGGGTGTCATACCGTCGGAAAGCATCTGTGTAACGGACGGTATATCGCTGATGCATCGTTCAACTGCATCGATTGTGTCGTCAAACGCAGTCGGGAGAAGCTGGATGATAAATCCGCCGGCTTTTTTGATGGAAAGGTCAGGATTGACAAGTACACCAAGTGCACACACTGACGGTAACTGTTCGCTGATTGCGTAATAGCTTGTGATATCTTCTGCAATTTCACCCGAAATAATCGGAGTCTGACCGACATACGGCTCTTTGAGGTTAAGGTCTTTGATAACAACAAGCGAACCGTCTCTGCCGATAGCGCCGGCAACGTCGAGCTTGCCTTTAGCGTTAAGCGGAATTTCAACGATCGGGTTCTGCACATAACCTCTTGCATTTCCCCAACAGTCGGCAACAGCCATAACAGTACCTGCAGGACCGCCGCCGTTCATTCGCAGCGTAACAGATTCAGTGTCACCCTTAAGCATACTGCCCATAAGGCTGGATGCCGTCAGCAATCTGCCGAGTGCCGCAGATGTAACCGCTGATGTTTCGTGTATCTGCTGTGCTCTTTCAACCATATCTGTCGTTTCGGCAGCCATTACAACAAGGGTGCCGTCCGTTGAAATGCATCTTACAAGTTTATCCATTTATTCTTCCTCCGCTTTACCGTTATACTTTGCAACGAAAACTGCTCTCTGAGTTGTGTCGCAAAGAGGATTGAACGTCATTTCGTCATATATATCAAGAATTTCAAATTCCGCATCTTGCAGCCATTTTTTATAGTTATCTATCGGGCAGACAATTTCTTTGAAATTTTCATTTTCTCTGTAGTAAACGCCGTCTTCACACTCGAAGATATCAAGGCTGATATCCACACTGTCGTCATCGTTCAACTGATTCTGCCACACGCAGTAAACATCGTCGCAGTCATATACAAAAGTGTTGTTGCCGAGTATTTCACGGTGTTTATATATTGTATTCACATCAAAGATAAATATACCGTTGTGGTTCATAAACAAACCGACTTTGGCAATAGTTTTTCTGATTTCATCCGGAGAAGCAAGATGATTGAGGCTGTCAAGCGTACATACTGCAGCATCAATTGTACCGAAAAGGTCAAGCTCCTGCATATCCTGGCACAAAAAAAGCATAGACAATTCATTGTCGTACATTTTATTCTGTGCTTCGGCAAGCATAACGGGACTGTTGTCCACGCCGATCATATCATAGCCTGCCTTCGCAAGCTCGACTGTCAGACTACCCGTTCCGCACGCAAGGTCAAGCACAATCGCTCCGTCACTTACTCCGTTACGATTAAGAAGCGTGCGGATAAACTCTGCACGCTTTGAATATTCGATATTCCTCGTCAGTCTGTCATAGACCTCGGCAAATGCATTATAATCACTCATCGGTTGCTTCAATCCTCTGGAAAAGAATTTCATAACCGTTGCTGCCGTACTGCAATGAACGGTTAACACGGCTTATGGTTGCTGTACTTGCACCCGTGGTTCTGACAATGTCACTGTAAACGCTTTTATCGCGGAGCATTTTTGCAACACGGATTCTCTGCGAAATGGATTTGAGCTCAGTAACTGTGCAAAGATCGTTGAAAAAGTTAGCACACTCTTCGTAATTCTGTAATTCAAGAACAGCTTTAAAAAGAAGGTCAAGATTTTCGTCGTTAAAGTTATTGTTCATAGTTACCTCTCCGTTGTAGTAGTTTTGTCACTATGCATATTTTAGCACATTAAATTCTAAAAGTAAAGTAAAAACACACAATATTTTAGCAATACTGTGTGTTTTGTCTTATTCAAAATTAAAAGTACTGTAATGACTTGTATCCGCAGAGAACGTTGACGGATTGTATGCCACAACGACCGTATCAGGGTCGAAGTCATCAATTGCTTTTGTCACACTGCCGTTGAAACTTCTTATGTCGAGAACAAGCATTTCTTCAACTTCGGTTGCGAGGTAGGGGATAACGCTTGCACTGAAAGAATCCATAATGTAAACCATACGTTTACCGTCTGAAATTTTGTTGTTCTGTACGGTTGAAATTGAATGGTTACCGTGGAAATATGCCGAATAAGTTGAAATGTTGTAGTAGTCTATCTTGTCAAAAACACTTTTTTTAAGAAGCGTGTCCTCAAACTTTCCGTTAAAAACTTCACCGTTATCGTACTGTACCGTAAAATCTGTTTCTGCTTTCGGATATATGAGGCTTATATCTTCAGGGTCTGCATATTTGAGTGTTGCCTTTTTGCCCTGTGAACCGAAACAGTAATCTTCATAAACTTCAATAGTGTAATTATTGAGGTCGGCGATGCTTTCACTGAAATTATAGGCATATTTATCGTTCAGCGTCTTTGCAATTTGTCCTGCCGCCCACACACCGGTTTCCGGTATCCAATGGTGGTCGGTTTTGAAAAAGCAGGAGTAATAATCTTCGAAGTTTTCATTCAGACTCTTTCTTAAATCAATGAAAGGAACACCTGCCTTTTCAAGTCCGACAAGAAGACGGTCGGCGTTCTGATTGTAAAAATCTTCAACACCGTGAGGAAGCTGATTGTCTGTCGGGTTTTCTTTAGACGGGCACTGAACATAGAGAAAATCTATACCTTTATTTTTCAGATGATTGTAAAAGTATTCTGTACTTGCGACAGCATAGTCGGTGTCAATTTCGTGTGCCTGAAAAGTGAGATATCCGTTACGCATAACAACAACTGAGTCTGTACCCGAAACGATATCCATACCCACAAGTCTGTTGAAAGAAGCGTTCATTTCAACAAATTTCATTCTGCCCAAAAGAAGATTGGTTGAATAGTAGTCAATACGACTCTCGATGTTTCGGATGTAGTTTTCAAGCTCTTTGATTTTACTTGTTTTTTTAACTTCAACATCTTCCTCAGGCGTGGGAGCGACAAAAGTAAAACCGTAGTCACCCGAAAACGGATAATCTACCGACCAATCGGTCGACGGTGCCTGTGTGGCATCGGGCTGTGCTTCAGCTGCATTCGTTGAAGACGGATAAATGTCAAAGAAATTTGCAAGAACGAAAGTTACGGTTATTGCAAACATAAAAAAGACGATAACAGAAATGAAGATAACGCTTAATGATTTTTTTGAATCAGGTTTTTTCATTCTTATCACGCCTTTCTTTTAGAAATTGAAATAGATAAACGGGTTGTATGAACCTTTGATTGTGAATGTGAGTGAAATTACAAACATAACAAAGACACAAATTGCGGATACGTAACCGTAAACAGTTTCGTTGAATTTAATCTTTTCTTTGAGTTTTTGCATAATCGGGAAAGAGGCAACGATTCCGGCACCGAGGTAGAACTTGTAGTTGTCAAGGAAGAAGATTGCTTTATCGTCAAACGGTTCGGCACCCGAAACAAAGAACATTGTTTTAAGGTAGTCAATTGCCCGTGTAAGTGACTCGGCACGGAAAATTACCCAACCGATGATAACAAAAAGCATCGTATAGATGTGGCTGAAAAACTTGAGCTTCTGTGGGAAGTTAAACAGCTTTTCGAGCGTGAGGATGACAAAGTACATCAGGCCCCAGACGATGAAAGTCCAGTTTGCACCGTGCCATACTCCTGTCAGAAACCATACAACAAAGAGATTGAACACCAGACGGGATTTCTTCTTGACCCTGCTTCCGCCAAGAGGGAAGTAGACATAATCCCTGAACCAGGTACCGAGCGAAATATGCCAGCGTCTCCAGAATTCACTGACGGATTTTGAAATATACGGGTAATCGAAGTTTTCAAGGAAATGGAAGCCAAACATTTTTCCCAGACCGATTGCCATTTCGCTGTATCCGGAAAAGTCAAATAAAATCTGCAGCGTATACGCTAAGGCTCCGATCCACGCAGTTGCAACAGACATCTCGCTGCTGCCGAAAATTTCGTCTGCAACTGAAGCGGCATTGTTTGCAATAAGAACTTTTTTGATAAAACCGAGCATAAAGCGGTAAACACCGTTTGAAAAATCATCAAAATTTTCCTTACGGAAGTTTATCTGTTCTGCGATTGTCTGGTAACGGACAATCGGACCTGCGATAAGCTGTGGGAAAAATGCTATGTAAAGAGCAACGTTGAACGGATTTTTCTGCACCATACCGTTGCCGCGGTAAACGTCAATAACGTAGGACATGGCCTGAAAAGTGAAGAAAGAAATGCCGATCGGTAATGCGATATTAAGCGTGTCGAGATTTGTGTTGAACAGAGCGTTGATGTTTTCGAGTGCAAAGGTAAGGTATTTAAAAACAAACATCACACCGAGATTTAAAACTACTGAAAGAGCAACAAATAGTTTTGCTTTAGAAAGGCTCTTATCTTTATATTTTGCAACACCCAGACCGAAAAGCCAGTTTAGCATAATTGAAGTGAACATCAGGAGAACAAAAAACGGTTCACCCCAAGCATAGAAAAAAATACTTGAAAAAATCAAAACCGCATTGCGGAAGGTAAGAGACTTGAATATGGGATTGTAATAGAGTATGAGAACAGCAGGCAGAAACAGGAATAAAAAAGTTGTTGATGAAAATACCAAAGCTACACACTCCTTTCACAATGTTTACATTACATTATACTACATAACAAAAATCTTTGCAAGTACAGAAAATTCACGTCATCGCACGTGGATTTGCTCCAAATATTGAGACTCAGATACATCAGTTTTTTGATGCCGTTATTTGTTAAAATCTCGACATTTACCAAATAATTTTGTAGAAAGATGTTTACTAATTGATTTTATTGTGTTATAATGCAATGAACATTATTATAATGTGAAAAGTGCGGCTATAGAATGTTAAAAAAATAACATTCTTTTCCAGGGCGAGATTTTTCAATGCTCTCGGAATTGAAAAACGTCGCCTGAAAATTTTGAAAATTGTTGTAAAGGAGGAACAACTCAATGCTCAAGAAAATCAGCAAAATCCCATTCAAAGGAACACCTGAGCAGGAAGCACAGTTACGTGCTGTAATTGAGGAGTGTAAGGACGACAAGAGTATGCTTATGCATGTAATGCAGCAGGCACAGGCAATCTACGGCTATCTTCCCTTTGAGGTTCAGACTATGATTGCAGACGGTATGAACATCCCGCTTGAAAAAGTGTATGGTGTATCTACTTTCTACGCTCAGTTCGCACTCTCTCCGAAGGGTGAGTACAACATCTCAGTTTGCCTCGGTACAGCTTGCTATGTTAAGGGTGCTCAGGATCTTATTGACAGAATCTGTGAAAACCTCGGAATCAGTGCAGGTGAGTGCACAGATGACGGAAAGTTCTCTGTTGAGGCTTGCCGTTGCATCGGTGCTTGCGGTCTTGCTCCGGTTCTTACTGTTAATGACGAAGTTTACGGTAAGCTCGTTGCAGACGATATCGACGGTATTCTTGCAAAGTATAAGGCATAAACTTTCAGCTTGAACCACGGAGGAAATTATGCGGGAATTATCTTTGAATGTTCTTGATATTGCCCAGAACTCTATTTCTGCCAACGCACCGCTTATTGAAATTGAGGTGCTTGAAAATACTGAGAAGAAAGAACTTCTGATCGGTATTTACGACAACGGCAGGGGAATGACCGACGAACAGGTGCAGAATGTACAGGATCCGTTCTTTACAACTCGCACAACCCGTAAGGTCGGAATGGGCATTCCGCTTTTTAAACTTGCCGCCGAGCAGACGGGAGGTCATCTTGATATCCGGTCTGAGGTCGGTGTCGGAACAAGAGTGACGGCTGTTTTTAAAACTGACAGCATCGACTTTACTCCGATAGGCGATATAAATTCCACCGTTTTAATGTTGATAACAATGAATACCGATCGCGAGTTTATATATCGCTTCGGTATTGACGAAAGAATATTCACTCTTTCCACAAAGGAGCTCAAAGCCATACTCGGTGATGTTCCTCTTTCGGAACCCTCGGTTTCGATGTGGATTAAAGAGTATCTTGAAGAACAAACACAAAATATTCGTGGAGGTGTAGAGTTATGAAAACACTTGAAGAATTGATGGCTATCCGTGAGAAGGCTAAGGCATCAATGACTGACCGTGAGGGTACAGGCGAAGGCATCCGTATTGTTGTAGGTATGGCAACTTGCGGTATCGCAGCAGGTGCAAGACCCGTTCTCAACGCTTTTGTTGAAGAGGTCGCAAAAAGAGGTCTCAAAAACGTTACGGTAGCTCAGACAGGCTGCATCGGTATGTGCCAGTACGAGCCCATCGTTGAAGTATTTGTACCGGGTAAGGAAAAGGTTACTTATGTTAAGATGAGCCCTGAAAATGTACCCGAAATCGTTGCTAACCACATCGTTAACGGTAACCCCGTTATCGAGAAGACAGTTGGCGCTAACTTTAAAAACTAATCAAGGAGGAAAAACACAATGTATCGTTCACACGTTCTTGTCTGCGGCGGTACCGGTTGTACCTCCTCTCACAGTAACGAGATTATCGAAGCTCTTGAGTCTGAACTCAAGGCTAAGGGTCTCGAAAATGAGATTAAGGTTATCAAAACCGGTTGCTTCGGACTTTGCGCATTAGGCCCGATTATGATCGTATATCCCGAAGGCTGCTTCTACAGCGAGGTTAAGGTTGAAGACGTTCCCGAAATCGTTGAAGAGCATCTCCTTAAGGGTCGTATGGTTAAGCGTCTTATCTATGATGAGACAATCACAAAGGACGAAATCAAACCTTTGAATGAAACAAACTTCTATAAGAAGCAGCATAGAATCGCTCTTCGCAACTGTGGTGTTATCGACCCCGAAAGCATCGAAGAGTACATTGCAATGGATGGTTACCAGGCTCTTGCTAAGTGTCTTACAGAAATGACACCGGAAGATGTTATCCAGGTAGTTAAGGATTCAGGTCTCCGTGGCCGTGGCGGCGGCGGATTCCCGACAGGTCTTAAATGGAGCTTCACAGCTAAGAATGCAGCAGACCAGAAGTATGTTGTATGTAACGCTGACGAAGGTGACCCGGGCGCATTCATGGACCGTTCAGTTCTTGAGGGTGACCCCCATTGTATCGTTGAAGCTATGACAATCTGCGGTTATGCAACAGGTGCAACAGAAGGCTATGTTTACGTTCGTGCAGAGTACCCGATTGCTGTAAGCCGTCTTGATAAGGCTATCAAGGATGCTCGTGAAAACGGACTTCTCGGTAAAAATATCTTTAATTCAGGCTTTGACTTTGACCTTCACATCCGTCTTGGTGCGGGCGCATTCGTATGCGGTGAGGAAACAGCTCTTATGACTTCAATCGAAGGTAACCGCGGTGAGCCTCGTCCTCGTCCTCCGTACCCTGCAGTTAAGGGTCTCTTTGCTAAGCCCACAACAGAAAACAACGTTGAGACATTTGCAAACATTCCGCAGATTATTCTCCACGGTGCAGAGTTCTTCTCATCGATGGGTACAGAAAAATCAGCAGGTACTAAGGTATTTGCTCTCGGCGGTAAGATTAACAATACAGGTCTTGTTGAAGTTCCGATGGGTACTACTCTTCGTGAGGTTATTGAAGATATCGGTGGCGGTATCCCCAACGGAAAGAAGTTCAAGGCTGCTCAGACAGGTGGTCCTTCAGGCGGATGTATTCCTGCTTCACTTATGGACACACCGATTGACTACGACAACCTCACAGCTATCGGCTGTATGATGGGTTCAGGCGGACTTATCGTTATGGACGAAGACAACTGTATGGTTGATATCGCTAAGTTCTTCCTCGACTTCACAGTTGATGAGTCT
>JAZNCK010000017.1:0-15673 GCA_045587505.1 Acutalibacteraceae bacterium | reverse complement strand
CTCTGATTCGCCCCATACATTGCCCTCTTCCCAGTCACCTGCGTGAGGCATAAATGCGTAACGGTATGTGTTAACACCGATGCACTGTGAGCCCTTGTCAACTCGGCTGTAGTCCTGCATATCTGATGTTACGCAGATACGAAGCGGGAATGCACGAAGAAGTGAAAGATAAACTGTACCGCACTCGTCGTCACTTGCTTCATAAGCCTTAAGGCCTGTGTTAAGAAGTGCAACACCGTGTGTGCCGTCTGTAACATCAACGAAAGAGTTCATCGGATGCTCTGTCATCGGGATTTCATCGTAGAGTGAGTAGTCAAGCTTTGCAACCTGACGCTTAACAACATCGAACTGACCCTGAGCGTAAGAGAATTCAGACTTGATGTCTGTCGGGAATGCTACCTGGAGGTAATGGTCCTCTGACTGATTGTCGATAGTTGTTTCAATCTCAAGATACTTTGCACCCTTGCGAAGAGTTACGATATTGACAATCTTGCACGGATTGAGGTGCTTTGAACGTGTCTTTTCGTCCATGTTGCGTCCCTCGGGAAGTGCCCAGTCAATTTCAATCTTATATGAAACTTCAAGCTCACCCTCGTGAAGAAGAGTAATCTTTGCACGCTCGTTGAGAGTTGTGAAAGTCTCGTCATTTTCAGGAACAATGTGCTCCCAGGGATTACCGATTTCACCTGTATCCTTGAAGTAACCGAGTCCCTCGTAGGATTTGCCGTTCACCTTGTCAAGTACATTGTATGTACCGTTTGCATTGAATGAAACACGGAGATATTCGTTCTCCATAACCTGTGCTCTCCTGAGCATTGTCTTCGGTGTGTTTGCACGTACATTGTAAAGAGGCTGAAGCTTGAGTGTTCTGTAACCGAAACCGGGGATATCCTTAACGTCAACAACAATCTTGTACTGCTGGGTATGAAGAACGTTTGCAACGTCATTCGGATTCTGAATGATCTGAGCAACGTGCTTATTTGAAGCAAGAATCTGATATGTAAGTGCTGTACCGTCAACATCTGTAATGCTGAATGAATCTGCCTTCCACTCTGCAGGAAGCTCAATTGTCATCTGTACGCTCTCGCTTCTCTTGAACGGTGCCGGATTGTACACAACGATTGCAGCATCGTCACGTGTAAAGCCGTCAAGTTTGATGTCACCTGCAACGTCCATAAACGCACGCTCATAAACGCAGTTTGAAAGCTCCTTTGACTGTCTGTAACGTGAAACAACATCCTCGTAAACGATATCGCGTCCGCAAGCACCGATACTGTCGTGGCCGTGGTTCTGAAGAAGATAGTTATATGAAAGGTCAATGAAATTCTTCTGGAACGGTGCGCCTGCAAGTGCAGAGAATACTGCAAGAGGCTCAGCGTAGTTCATAAGCTGAGTTTCTGTCTTGAAGTTGTCCTGCTTGATATATGTTCTTGCAGAAAGAATCCAACCCATAACAGGGCTAACGCTACCCTTTGTGAACGGCTCACGCATTTCGCCCCTGAGTACGGGTGAGTTCTCGTCAAACTCGTCGATGATTCCCTGCTCCATCTCCTTGAGTGTGCTGTGGAACACTTCTGCATTCGGAAGCACTTCGTCAAGGTCTTTGATCATATCAACTTCACGGATATCCGGGCAGGATGAGTCGTGACCGAGTGACCAGAAACGGTGAGAAGTTGTCCAGTCGCCGTCCTGCTCACGCATAGCCTGTTCTGCACGGTCCTTGATGTTTTCCTTATGATACTCAAAGAACGGATGTGTATACTGATAGTCGAGCTTCTGATTCTCGTTATCTACAAACTTAAAGATACCGTTGTTATCGTTCCAAACCATATCACGGTTGTTCTCGTTTGACTGGTTGTAGTAAACGGGACGCTGAACGATGTACCAGATGTTATAACGGGGACGCTTTGCAAGACGCGAAGCATAGATACGTGTTCCGTCCGGGCTTTCCCAATAGAACTCTGAACGGGGTGCGGTATACTCGTTAACACCGCGGTAGAATGATGCGAAGTGAATATCAAAGCCTGCATAAATCTGCGGAAGCTGTGAAATCTGACCCCAACCGAAAGGTGAATAACCTGTCTTGCTGATACCGCCCATTTCCTTGCCGATTCTGTGGCCGAGAAGGAGGTTTCTGATAAGAGCCTCGCCACCGACTGTAAACTCATCGGGAAGGCAGAACCACGGACCCACACCGATTTTGCCTTCAGAAACGAGTTGCTTGAAAAGCTCCTTCTTTTCAGGATAAACCTCGAGATAGTCCTGAACGGGCATTGTCTGTGAGTCAAGGTGGAAATGCTTGTACTCGGGATTCTTCTCAATGATATCCATAAGCATATCGAGCATATAACCAAGCATATACTGTGTTCTTCTTGCAGAGAAGCGCCACTCTCTGTCCCAGTGTGTATTGGATATAAAGTGGCAACTGATTTTCTTGTTATTGTCCATTTGTCACATCTCCTTGTGTATTTGCTTCATTCTCTGAGCCGATAACAGCAACAGACTGTGCGTTTTCTTTCGGTGCCAGAGTTGTTTTTAGTCTATTGATGCTCTCGTCAATGTCCTGCTTATGGTCAAGATATGAATCAATAAGCAGCAGTGCAAATAGCGTAAATGACATTACACTGATTACAGTTTTTGCCGAAAACTTTTTCATCAACCGATCATCCCTTTATAATTTTTAAAATATCTTCAAAGCTGTCTTCAAAATAATTACAAACAGCCTTTGTTCCGCTTTCAACAATGTTACCGCCTGCGATACCGATTGTTGTATAACCTGCAAGACGAACGGAGCAAGCACCTGCACCGCTGTCCTCAATGCCTACAACGTGGTTACGGTCAGCAAAAGCTTCGCCGAGACCAACGATTGAAGTTTCTGAATAGAGCCACGGATGCGGCTTCGGAGAAAGCTCACCGAGTGTACCGACAGAACCCTTACGAAGCGGGAAACCTGCAGAAATAATTGCATCGTAGAAATCTTTCGGGTCGCCCATGCCGAGTGTCTTGAATGCAGAAAGAATTTCCGGCCATGCCTTTTCATAAAGACCTGATGTAACAAGTCCGATTTTAACACCCATATCCTTGAGCTCGTAAAGGAAATCCTTAACACCGACCGTCGGAGTAAATGCGCCGTCCTTACCGCGACCTGCCATAATTTCTTCCATCTCTCTGTGAGTATGCTCAAAGTAGTAGTCACGAGCCTTATCAAGTGATGCACCCGGGCAGTATTTATCGATACAGTACTGAAGATGCTCGGAAACAGAGTGTCCTGAAACGAACGGCATATCAGCCTCTTCAAGCTCAAACTTCGGATTGCCGAGAAGACTTGCAATACTCATCTGAATAATCCAGATCCAGAATTCCTCACTGCGTACTGTTGTTCCGTCAAGGTCCATAAGAACAGCCTTTACGGGCATATCAAGCTGTACGGGCTGAACAGGATAGTATGTAGGATATGCGATTGCAGATTTTACACAAGCAAGAGTGTGTGAGCCGAAGGAAACAAACTCAACCTTCTGGTCGCCTGTTGCAAGGATATCAACAACACCGTTCTTGCCGACTGAAAACTTGCCGTCCTCAGTTGTTTCAAGCACGTGGAAACCACTGTCTGCACCGATATCTCCCAGATCCGGGATATGAATTGTCTTGTCAAGTAACATAAATAACGTCCTCTTTTTTCTAATATAGTCAATCACTTTATATTAACAAAGCACGCTATAAATGTCAATCGGATTTTGACAAAAAAACTATGTTTTTCTGCAATTTCAAATAGCATATTTTGTTGACTTTTGAAACATTTATAAGTATAATTATCCTATTATTCGATTCTCTTTTCAGAAGGTGGATATTGTGCGTAACGTGTTAATCGTCAGCCATACTATGGAAATAGGCGGAGCAGAAAAAGCTCTGCTGGGTATGCTGAGCACTTTCGATTACACAAAGTACAATGTCGACCTTTTTTTGTACCACCACGAGGGTGAACTGATGCAGTTTATTCCGAAACAAGTAAATCTTCTGCCCGAAAACAAGAGCTACGCTTCGCTCGCAAAGCCGATTAAAGAAGTGCTTAAAAACAGAGCTTTCGGCACTCTCATCGGCAGATATATGGGCAAGAATGCTGCCACCGAATACATCGTGAAAAACCGTATCAAAGACGGATCTTATGTTTATATTGATTACAGCCACCGTTTTACAGAAATGTTTATGCCGAAGATTTCTGACAAGCAATACGACGCTGTTATCAGTTTTCTCACACCGCACTACTTTGCCACCAAAAAGGTAAAAGCAAAAAAGCGGATCGCGTGGATTCACACGGATTATTCCTACATCGATATTGACGTTGTTTCTGAGCTTGATATGTGGTCACGGTACGACACGATCGTCTCCATTTCCGAAAAAGTTACACAGGCGTTTCTTGAGAAATTCCCTGAGCTCGAAGACAGAATCGTACTTGTCGAAAACATTCATCCTGCAGACTTCATCAAAGAGCAGGCAGAGGAGTTCGACGTAAGTGCAGAGATGCCCGATGACGGGTTTATAAAATTCCTCTCAGTCGGAAGATACGCTCACCCAAAAAACTTCGACAACGTGCCCGACATCTGTTCACGACTTGACAACGTGAAATGGTACATTATCGGCTACGGACCTGACGAAGAGTTGATAAAGAAAAAAATTGCTGAAGCCGGAATGGAAGAAAGGGTCATTCTTCTCGGAAAGAAAGTCAATCCATATCCCTATTTCAAGGCCTGCGATTTTTATGTTCAGCCGTCACGTTATGAGGGAAATGCCGTTACGGTGAACGAGGCTCTTATTCTCGGTAAAAAGGTTGCAATTACCAATTATGCCACGGCAGAAAGTCAGATTGACAACGGGGTTGACGGTATTATTGTTCCGCTTAAAAACGAAAAATGCGCAGCGGCACTCAATGAGTTTATAAAAGATATCGCCCTGCAGGAAAAAATCGTAAACAATGTAATTAACTCGGATTATTCAAAATCCGGGGGATATATAAAAATTCAAGAAATTCTGGAGAGTTGACTATGGACAAATTACTCGATAAAAGAATACGCACAATGATTGAACACCTCGAGGGATTCGTTACTCCCGTCCGTCTTGATGTGACAGGCTGGAAAACGCTTGAGTGTGATTATAAAAAGGATAACGTTGTCCCCTCACCCGACGTCGACGGCTGGCAGGATTTCGGCGTTACCGAAACCTGGGGCACAAAACCCGAGGAACACCGTTGGTTCTACAAGCACATAGAAATCCCCGAAGAACTCAAGGGTCAGGACGTTGAGCTTTACGTTTCCTCCACTGCTCCTCACGACCATCAGTGGAACCCCCAGTTCCTCATTTACCTTGACGGAAAACTCATCAGAGGTATGGACTCAAATCACCGTTACCTCAAACTTGACTCCACCAAGGACGGCTACGATGTGCACATCTACGCCTACTCAAGACCTCACGGTGAAAGAACATACTTCTACAGTCAGCTCTGCGTTTTCAACAGAGAAATTGAAAAACTCTACTATGATCTCAAAGTTCCTTATGAAGTAGTGGAATACCTTGACGATATGGATAAAAACCGCGGAGATATTATCCTTCGCCTCAACGAAGCACTCAATCTTATTAACTGGTGTGCTCCGATGAGTGATGAGTTCCTTGAATCTGTGCGCAAGGCTAACGAATATATGGATACAGAATTCTACGGCAATTTCTGTAAAGATCAGGATATTCAGATAAGCTGTACAGGTCACACTCACATTGACGTTGCCTGGCAGTGGACTCTTGAACAGACAAGAGAAAAGGTTCAGCGTACTTTCGGCAGCGTTATCGAAATGATGAAGAAATATCCCGATTACCGCTTTATGTCCAGCCAACCTCAGCTTCTTAAATACCTTAAGGAAGATGCGCCCGAAATGTATGAAGAGGTCAAGCGTCTTGTCAAAGAAGGCAGATTTGAGCTTGAAGGCTCAATGTGGCTTGAAGCAGACTGTAACCTTTCAAGCGGCGAGTCTCTCGTCCGTCAGATTATGCACGGCAAACGTTTCTTCAAGGATGAGTTCGGTGTTGATAACAAGACAGTATGGCTTCCCGACGTTTTCGGTTACAGTGCAGCTATGCCGCAGATTATGAAAAAAAGCGGTATCGACAATTTTGTTACATCTAAAATCGCATGGAACGAAACCAACCGTCTCCCCTATGACACATTCACATGGCAGGGTATCGACGGCTCACAGGTTTTCACATATTTCCTCACGGCAATTGAAAGAACAAAGAATTTCGAAAGCATGTATTGGCGTTCGACCTATACACGCGATACCACCCGGTCCTATGTTCAGGGAACTTGGGACAGATACGAGCCAAAGGCTCTCAACAACGAACTTCTTATGCCCTTCGGCCACGGTGACGGAGGCGGCGGCCCGGCAGATAATCATATTGAGTATTTCAACCGTCTTAAGCACGGCATCAACGGCTGTCCGCAGGTCAAGTGGGAAAGCGTAGGATCTTTCCTTGAAAGACTTCGCAATAAGCTGGAAGCTAACAAGCGTCTGCCGAAGTGGGTCGGCGAACTTTACCTCGAGTTCCACAGAGGTACATACACATCACAGGCAGATAACAAGAGAAATAACAGAAAGTCCGAGCTTCTTTACCAGAACACAGAGCTTGTAAATTCAATGGCAGGTAAGCTTCTCGGCACAGAATATCCGCAGACCGAACTCAACGACGGTTGGGAGTCCATACTTCTTAATCAGTTCCACGACATCATCCCCGGTTCATCAATTCATTCGGTTTACGAGCGTTGCGACGAGGACTACAAGAAACTTATGGGCACTGCAACGGAGCTTGAAAGCAAGGCTTACAAGTCACTTCTTGCAAATATCGGCACAAAGGGTGGCGTCGCAGTATTCAACCAGAACTCATTCACCTCTGACGGATACGTAAATCATAACGGCAAAACTTACCGTGTGAACGGTATTCCCGCAAAGGGTTATAAGGTTGTTGATTTAAGCGATGCCGAACCCATTGTTTATGTTCAGGATGACAAATATCTTGAAACAAGTAATTATATCGTTGAGTTCAACGACGAGTACGTTATCACACGTCTTTACGACAAGGTGAACGACCGTGAAGTTCTTCGTGACGGCGGACGCGCAAACTACATTGAAGCATTTGAAGATTATCCGTACGAATACGATGCATGGGAAATCTCAAAATATTACACAGAGAAAAAGTACGAAATCAACGATGTCAGCGATGTTAAGTTCATCGACGAAGGTGCACGTTTCGGTTTCGAAATCACAAGAAAGTTCTACAAGTCAGTTATCAAGCAGAAGATTTTCTTCTACGACGGTTCAAACAGAATCGACTTTGATACTTATGCCGACTGGCATCAGGAGCACTTGTTCCTTAAAGCTGCATTCGATGTTGACGTTAATTCCGACAAAGCAACATACGAAATCCAGTTCGGTTCGGTTGAGCGTCCGGTTCACAAGAACACAAGCTGGGAATCAGCAAAATTTGAAGTATGCGCTCACAAGTACATTGACTTCGCAGACTACGGTTACGGTGTATCTCTTCTTAACGATTGCAAGTACGGTCACAACATAGAGAACGGAACAATGAAGCTTTCAATGTTCAAGTGTCCGACCTATCCTGACCCCGAGGCTGACAAGGGTGAGCACGTCTTTACATACTCTCTCTTCCCGCACGCAGGCAACTACCGTGAAAGCGGTACTGTTCAGCTTGCTTACGAACTCAACTGTCCGCTTAAGGCTTTTGAAATCGGCAAGCAGGACGGCAGTCTTCCCGAAGAGTATTCATTCATAAACTGCAGTGCAGACAACTTCATCGTTGAAACAGTCAAGAAAGCTGAGGCAGACGACGCTCTCGTTGTCCGCGGATACGAAGCCTACAACAAACGTACAAACGTTAAGCTCGATTTCGGCTACGACATAACAAAGGCTTACGTCTGTGACCTTCTTGAAAATAACCTCGAAGAACTCGAAGTTAAAAATAACAGCGTGGAATTTACTGCAAAGCCGTTTGAAATTATTACAATTAAAGCATACTGATAACAGGGGTTTTTGTTTTGGTTAGGTTTAAAAGACTTTTGACGTTTTTATGTGCAATACTTCTTGCGGTTTCCGTGAACCTTCCGGTATCCGCTGCAAAGGTCAATATTGATTCGTGGAACACAGACAGTACTCTTTATGAAGTACAGGAAAAAGGTGCTCACACAAATTCAGCTGTCGAATTCGTTTTCCTCAGGGCAAAATATGACCGCCCGTCAAACAGAATAAAATTATTGTTTATGCTCAGTCTTACATCGTTTACGGACGAAAGCAACGCAGGCGTTACGATGAGCGTCAACGGCGACGAAGAAATCACCCTGCACTTAAACGGAAACGCGGAGTATAATGAAGATAAGTACTACGCTGAGATCAACTCCGTCTCCGACCCGAGAACGATGACTCTCTACCTCGAGGTAACGCTCGGTATAAAGAAAGGGATCCCTGATTCGGTGAATCTTGAGTTCAATGTGTACGATACCGAAGGTGTTGCATCAAATACTTACAGCGCAGACATAACAGAACCTGTTGAGGATGAAGTCACCGGCACAACCGAGAATGAGGAAAACGAAAAGGAAGACAAGGAAGAAAAAACAAGTAAGACAAAAACAACCCGCACAACTAAAACCAAAACAACCAAAGCCAAAACAACCCGTACAAAAGCAAATAAAAATGATATAAATTCACCCGAGGATATTGCAGAAATGGAAGATGAATCAGATTCCGTTGCAACACTCAGGGACGAAACTCACACCGGGCAAACAGAAATTGAGCCCGTTTCTGATGAAAGAAAACTGACTGCAGGTATTGTTGCTGCCACGTTTGCGGCCGTTGGCATCGGCACAGGAGGAATCTACTTCTTCAGAAAGACAAAACAGAGGGACGGAGGCTAAACAAATGAAAAAATACGGTTTATTGGGCAGAAAGCTTTTGCACAGCCTTTCGCCCGAAATTCACAGAGAGCTCGGCAACTTCAGTTATGAACTTTTTCAGATTGAGCCGGAAGACCTCGAAGATTTTATTACGAAAAAAGACTTTGCGGGATTAAGCATTGTATTTCCCTATAAAAAAGAGGTTGTCAAATACTGTGACATCCTGACTGAAACTGCAAAAAAGCTCAACTGCGTTGATACAATCACGGTTGACGAAGAGGGCAGACTTATCGGCGACAACTGCGAATACGACGGATTTTGCCATATGATCACCAAATGCGGTGTAGATGTCAAAGGCAAAAAGGTTCTCCTGCTCGGCAAAAACGCTTCCGTTATCCGCGTAGTTATCGAAGATATGGGCGCAAAGGAAATTGTTGATGTAATGGTTGACGGCAAGGTGAACTTTGAAAACATCTACGAGCACGAGGATGCCGAGGTTCTTGTAAACACTACGCAGACCGGAATGTATCCGAATAACGGTGATAAGATTGTTGATATCAAGCGTTTCCCGAAGATCAGCGGTGTGTTAGAGGTTATTTATAACCCGAGAAGAACAAAGCTCATCTGTGATGCCGAAGATCTTGAAATCCCGAACTCTGACGGTCTTTCAATGCTTGTTGCCCGTGAGTATATGGCAGAAATCCGTTTTGGCAGAATTGAGCCTGACGAAGAGCTTTTCAAGGCAACGTATAAAACAATGAGCGACCGCAGAAAGAATATCATCTTTGTCGGATTGCCCGGATGTGGCAAGACAACGATTGCAAAAGTGGTTGCAGCAAAACTCGGAAGACCGTGCATCGACGTCGACCGACTTATCGAAATGAAAGCAGGTGTCCCTGTTTCCGCAATTTTCAACGCTTACGGTGAGAAGTATTACCGTGAACTCGAAACAGAAACGCTGCGTAAAATCACACGCAACGGCGGTCAGGTTATCGCTACGGACAGCGGTGCGGTTATGAGCCTTGAAAACCAGTATTATTTAAGGCAGAACGGTTACATTGTATGGCTGTCCCGTGACCTGGGTGAGCTCAAGCTCAACGGTGTATATCTTGCAAGAAACAGAGAAGCCCTCGAACGTATCCACGCCGAGCGCTCCCCTATTTATAAGTTCCTTGCTGACATCAATGTTGAAGTAACCGACAATGCAGAAAAAACTGTTTTTGAAATAATCAAAAAAATGAACATCAAGCAAAATCCGAGTGTGTATTAATAAAAACCTACGACTAAAAGTCGGAGGTTTTTTAACTATAGGTCGTTATAATCGAAACTCTTATATCAATAAGCTCAGCCAAACACTACCACTCTGATTCCGATAAATGAACCAAGACATTCCGCAAAAGCCAGAAGTATCATAAACGGAATCAACGGTGCGCCGACAACAAACGCAATTGCAACCGGGATAAGCATAATAGACTTTGGAACAGCTAACAAACCTTTACCCAGATTTTCAAAATACTCAGGAAGGCTCTTTACAAAGATTCCGTCATCTGTTTCTTCAACAGAAGGAAGCTCCGGCAATAATGGCTCAGACGGCACAATCGGCTCCTCTTCCGACGGCTCTGTTGAAGGTTCCGTTGAAGGTTCCGTTGTTTCCTCAGCAACTGCTGTTGTGATTTCCTCCTGTGCAAACGCTACTGTTGTAAAAACCGAAGTAAGCATTACAACACAAAGGATTAACGATAAAATTTTCTTTAACACAATAACCACTCCTCGTTTGTTTTTGTTTATCATAACATACCTTTTTCTGTTTATCAAGAAAAATTACCAATTTGATGCTTTTTGTTATAAAAGTTAATCAAGTTCTTTTGATTGACAAATTCACGATATTAAACTATACTTTTATCATCTACTAAAATTTTACGAAACGAGCCTTATTTATGAACAAACTTGTATCCGTTGTTATCCCAACTCACAAAAGAGAAGTTGAATGTCTGAAAAAAGCTATAGACTCTGTTCTCAATCAAACATACAAAAATATCGAAATTATTGTCGTTGACGACAGCCCCTCCACGTATGAAAAGCGACCTGAGGTAAAAGCGTATGTCGAAGGACTTGACTATGACAAAGTAATTTACCTGCAGAACGAAAAAAATCTCGGCGGATCACTTACACGTAACCGTGGAATTGATGCCTCAACGGGTGACTACATCGCTTTCCTTGACGATGACGATGAATACACATCCAACAAGATTGAAAAGCAGCTCAAGTTCATGCTCGACAACGACTGTGATATGACCTTCTCAAATACGGTTATGTGTAAAAACGGCAAACCTGTTGAAGTAAGAGGTTTTAAGGACATTCCCGCTTTTGACAACGATTCTCTTCTTCACTATCACCTGCTTTATCACCTGACAGGTACATCTACCTATATGTTTAAAGCAGAAAAGCTCCGTGAAATCGGCGGCTTTGACAACGCTCTTTGCGGACAGGAATTCATTCTGATGCTCAAGGCTATTGAGGGCGGATTAAAAATCCGTTATATGGATGTCGACGACGTGCTTCACACAATCAGTGCAGAAGGAAGCATATCGTTCAGCAAGAATAAAATCCAGGGAGAAAAGAATCTTTATCAGATCAAAAAAAGATTTTTCCCTCAGCTTTCAAAAAAGGAAATCCGATATATCAACTTCCGTTATCATGCAATTATGGCAATTGCATACAAGCGCAACTCTATGTACGGTAATATGATTGCCGAGGGCGTAACCGCAGTTGCAACTGCTCCCACAGTGTTTGTGGAAGAATGCCTTGCACTGGCAAAGAATATGCTTGAACAAAGGACGAAATAAAGTAAAAATCCTGCTCAATTCCGAGCAGGATTTTTTATTTTAAGTGTCTTTAAATATCCTTTTTGTTCATCTGTTATTCTGTAACTTTCGATTGCCTTTTGTATCGCTTTGTTATGAGTCCATTCGTCGAGAATTTTGTTTTTAAAATACGGCAGAATTGCATCATATCTGTACGCAAGTGCCGTTGCAAAATACCACGCGACCATCATTTTTACATAGTATTCATCGGATTTCACTCTGCTTACTCTTTCCGGAAAAGCAGGGTCAAATTTTTCATCAAGGAAATGAATCATCAGCATTTCTATGCCGAAACGCACTGTATAAGGTTCGTCGGATTGCATCCATTTTTCAATCTCCGTCAGCAATTCCGTCGGATGCTTCCTGAAAACTTTCGGACGCATCATATCACACGTTGCCCAGTTATCAACATAAGGCAAAAATTCATTCAGCTTTCGGATAAGTTCACTGTAATCCCCGATCTCGCAAAGCAGAAACGCGTGCAGATTATTCTCTTCATAATACTTGTGCGGTAACAAAGTCAGAAATTCTTCTGCCATATCCGTTTTTATAAAAGCCTTTGCAAATCTTCTTAGTTCAGGCGTACGCACTCCGATGACAAGGTCGCTGTCTACCGTCGGCATCAGCTTTGAATGGAATTCTCTGTACTTTAAATCCTGCAAAGCAAACAGTTTTTCACGGACAAACTTCTCTTCGTCGGTCATATCAGCTTTTCCCATTCTTTTTCACGGAAACCTGTCAAAACTGTATCTTCAGTAATAATTATCGGACGTTTAACAAGCATTCCGTCGCTTGCAAGAAGCTGCAGCTGCTCATCCTCCGTCATTGTCGGCAATTTATCCTTAAGCTGCATGGACTTGTATAAAAGTCCGCTTGTATTGAAGAATTTCTTCAGTGGCAAGCCACTTTTTTTATACCAATTTTTCAGCTCATCGTAAGAGGGGTTTTCCTCTTTTATGTGTCGCGTTTCAACAGTAACACCCTTGTCGTCAAGCCATTTTTTTGCTTTCTGACAAGTTGTGCATTTCGGGTACCATACCAAAAGCATTGCAAACTCTCCTTAAAACTATGAGATTATTTTAAACAATATTTGTCGATATAAGCCTTGTATTTGTCGTAAGTTTTTTCTGCCCTGAGAGTCATCCCTTCTCTGTTTGCCTTTAAATCCTCAACAGAAGTCACAAGTCCCGTTCCATCGGCAAAAAATCCGACCATACTGTCATTCACGTCTTTTGAATAGTGGCTTATGTCTCTGTAATTTTCAAGATCCGCTGTCAAATCAAGATCCTGAAAATCATAAACCGAAACATTTTCTATGTTATTTACAAGCTCAAAAATCTTTTCCTTCGCATCACAGAACACATCGTAATGACCGTTACTCTTCGAATAAATCCAGTAAAGCGAGGAGTACGGCGGGAAGAAAAGAACATACTCTGTATTCTTATCTGATTCCGAAAGAGTTTTAACAAGAAGCTCAATATTTGCTTTGATCGGAACTTCTAATCCCTCGGTTTCGATTTCGCTCACGCCAAAACCGTTTTTCTCAATTGATCTGAGCACCACTTCTTCACCGACAGGCGAACTCTTGTGCCACGCACCAAGCTCGTCTATATCCGTAGACTCTGCGAAAAACTTCGGTACATCAACGTTCAATGCCTCCATACCTTTTATCATCAGGTCAAACGGCAGAAAACGGGTGTAAACTTCACTGCCGAGCAGATAACGGTAATCATCCGCATATCCGTTAGTAAGATAATCCGGTATATTCAACTTATACCCGTCGGGATGAAGGGCAAAACGCTGCAAATCAATCGAAATAAAGATTTTTTTACAATCAGAATGCTGATTTATATAGTCAAGATAAAAACAGGTTTCAGGTACGGACATACCGCCGATATTAACCTTGAGAAGTTCAAGACCCATTTTTTCTTCAAAAAGATCGGGATCAAAATTCTGTGTAACTGATGATCCGAGCATAACGGAGTCGTATTTATAATTTTTAATAAGTCCTGCGCAGGAAAATTTCGGGTTCAGAAAGTAGCGGTCATTTTCATCGTAACGGTATTGATACAACGGGTCAACGATAAAGGTTATACTGCACAGAATCAATAGCATCACGAGCGAAATTGATATCGTCGCTATAGCCCACTTTTTGTGTGTCATAAATTATCCCTCAGAAATTAAAATAGATGAATACACTTTCTCTTGAAACAAAAATAACGGAAATTGCAAAAAGAATTGAAACAACAATTGCATTCTTGACTGTCGGCTTGAAAGTATCAGCCTTTTCAATGACGTTTTTGCTAAGGAAAACTACAAGAAGCAGACCGACAATAAATACAAGCACATACGCGAGTGCAACAACTGTTGGCAAACCCATAGTACCGTCATTGGCAAGAGCTGCAACGGAATTAAGTCCGATGTTTCTGACATTTATCATAGCTTTGTATACGGCAACAGCCTGTTCAAAACTTTCTGCCCTGAAGAGTACCCACAAAATGTTTGTTATCAAAAACGTAACTGCAATCTTAATCCATTTCGGTATTTTTACAAGAACTTTATCAAATATTTTTTCAAAAACAATACACAATCCGTTGATTCCGCCCCACAGCACAAAAGTCCAACTCGCACCGTGCCACAGTCCGCTTAACAGGAATGTTATCAGATAGTTAAAACACATCCTGACCTTGCCTTTTCGGTTACCGCCCAGCGGGATGTAGACAAAAGTTCGCAACGCTCTGCCAAGAGTGATATGCCAACGCTGCCAGAACTCGCCGATACTTTGCGACTTATACGGCGAGTTGAAATTCAGAGGAAGGTTGATGTTGAACATCTTGCCTAAACCGATAGCCATATCGGAATATCCTGAAAAATCAAAATAAATCTGCAGAGTATAACTCAGCGAGGTTGCCCAACCTGCTGCCAAAGACAGCTCCTTCGAGCCAAAACCGTTGCCAACAAAAACATTGATCGTATCTGCAATTACGAGCTTTTTGAAAAGCCCGAAAACAAAAATATAAATTCCCAACGCAAAGTTTTCATAATTAAAACGTCTGTTTCCTTTGTCGAGGAACTGGGGCATCATCTCGGAATAAGAAACGATCGGACCTGCAACAAGTTGGGGAAAGAAACTGACAAAAAGCGCGTACGAAAGAAAATCTTCGACTTTTTCTTCTTTCTTATAAACAGAGAGAATAAATGAAAGCTGTTGAAAGGTAAAAAAGCTGATGCCTAGGGGTAAAAGAATGTGTTTAAGCGTAAAATCAGCATTGAAAACCGTATTTATATTTTCGACAAAAAAATCGTAATATTTGAAATAACCGAGCAGAAGAAGATTAAACAATACACCTGCCGTACACAGCAGTTTTGCTGCAATCTTTTTTGATGAGAACTTAGTCATAAGTTTACCGACAAGATAGTTGATAACAATAGAACTTAATATAATCGGCAAATAGCTGACGTTAAAATAAGCATAAAAAAATAACGATGCAACAACCAGAATTATATTCTGAACAATCATACTTTTGTGCGCACAAAAATAACCCACCAGAACGATAGGCAAAAAAGCAAACACAAATTCATACGATGAAAAAACCATAAAAGCCTCACAAAAATAAAGTTAAGGAAAGTATATCACAAGTCGAGGTATTTATCAATCGTTTAAACAAAAAAGGCTATCTTGCAAAAAGATAGCCTTCGTTTGTATTCACCTTTCGGTGTGTTTTGTCATTGTCAGATAGCGTAATAGGAAAGTTCACCGGCATTGATCCAAGCGTTGTTTACTCTTATCTTTACAACGATGATGTTGTCGCCACTGTGGTTAATCCATACCTTACCTGTGTATGTAAGTTTGCCGTCTGCTTCT
>JAZNCK010000016.1:0-11017 GCA_045587505.1 Acutalibacteraceae bacterium | reverse complement strand
GACTATTACGCAGGGGTAGCCACTTTCGTCATATCCGAAATCATTATTTCTGAGGTTCTTCAATTCGTTTCTTCTGATACCTACTCTTTTCTGAAATTCAACTGTACGGGAATATAACGGATTTTTTGTATCAGCGGAAGCTCTGTATTTCTTTTTCTTACGGGAACGAACATTATCTGCATTGTGTCTTTTTGGCAGATTCATTTCACTGAGGTTTACTCCGTGATACAATCCTACGGGCGCAAGGTATGTATGAACAGTGCTTGCTGTATATCCTTTTTCTTTCAAATAATCTATATACTTAAATATCTGTTCTTTACATTCTTCTTTAGTTTTACAGTTGTGTTCTTTCCTACAATACTCGATGAACTTAGTATAATTTCTGATGAATGACGAACGGGTTACATTATTTTCGTATCTCGAAAAGAATATGTTAGCTTCATCCCGTAATTTGCGAGAGATACTTTTCTTATGGTGTTTTTTCTTTTTCATAGGTTTTCACCTCCTTGTTTTAAAGGTTCATTAATACTATGTTAGATGAAAATGAAAAACTGTTATTAGTCTGTCTTTTTTCTTCTTTACAAGATTTTTGAAAGTTTTTGCGTAAGCAACGGACTTTCAAACCGTCCACCTTTCGGAGTTAAACTGTTCAAGGGCTCATTTAAAGAGCGACAAATTTTGTTTTAAAATTCATCCGTAAGGGTTGATGCAAACCCATCACACCGAAGTGAAAACACTTCTTCGTCCTGCTAACTGGTTATTCCGTTAGATAACTGAATAACCGTTAGCATGGACCGGTTCTTTTCTTTCAAAAAGCAACCGTTCCGGGACAGAGTTGAAATTTTAAAATAGTTTTTCAACTCTGTCCCCAAACCAAAACTGTAAATTGTTTTAAAATATCGTTTTGGTTTGGAAGGAGATGCCTACCTGCGAATTTTAAAACAATTCGCATCTCACGGCATCTCAGCGGACGAACAATACTTAATGCATATCCGTATTGCTCCTCCACCCACAAGCAACAAGAATCTGTCCCTGTGTGAGAAACTCCTATAGCCTGTGTCTTCAGGTATAATATGTTAGATAAAAAGAAATTTAATAAAACGAAAACCTGAAGCCAATCAACTTCAGGTTAAAAAATAAATTCCCGACATCAGATTCAATCCGATGTCGGGGTTAATCAACACAATTAAGTTTTAAACTTTAAAGATTGAAATAATAAAGTCAAAAGCAAACTTTAATGCAGCGATGATATCCAAAATAAACACCATAAATTTATTGGACGTTGCTGGTTCACTTTCCTGAGGAACATTAGTTCCATTCTCAGTTTTTTCATTCACATCCGACTCTGTTTCCGTAGACTGGTTAATAAGGCCAAGATATTCAACATAAGCCGATGAAGTTTCAAAAAGTTCTTCATTCGTCTTTGATTGATCAACCTCTGCAAGAAGTGTTCCAGCCTGATTGAGCATATCAACGTCAGATTGGTCAATTGCACCATCGTGATTACAGTCAGCTGCCATATAAACAGCCTCGCTGACATCACTCTTTTTAAGCATACCGCTTGCAATACAGTCAACCATTACCGCATCCTGTCCGTCATACCAGCCGTCTTTGTTTACATCTCCGAAAATAACTACTTTGTATTCAGAAACAACTTCACCCGTCTTCAACGATTTTACAACAACCGTCGAATCTGTTACCAGACAATTTGATTTTATTGCACGGTATTCTAATATAACATTTGCAAAAGAAATAAACAACGATTCGAATGAACTAATTTCCAGTCTTGGTTCAAGTCCGTAAATATAGTTGAGTCCATCCTTTGTTGCAAAAACAGTTGTGTTTATCGGCTCAAAAATAACATCCGAAAGTTCAACAAAAGTTATATCGGGATCCGCAGATGCGTATTCCTGTGCCGTTGATCCGGCATATCCGTAAATAGTGAACCCTTCAACAACACCATCTTCTCTTCGGCTTATATAATAATAACCAAGTGCATTTTCACCAATAACTGCATCAGCCGAATAGATCGTTACCGATAGTAATGATGTACAATCATAAAAGGCATAATCACCTATTTTCTTTACTTTAGACGGGATTGTTACCGAAACAATTTCGCTATTTGTCTCAAAAGCACTCTCTGCAATTTCAACAACGTTATAAACCGTTCCGTCTATTTCATAACTTTCGTCAATTATAATGCTATTTTTACTGCCTGTATAGGAAAGAATGCAGATTCCGCCATTAACAATTTCATATTCAAAATCGCTAAGCGGAGTCGCCTTGCCTGCCACAGTGATTTTTCCGGAAGTAATGGTGACGTTAATCTTAGTTTCAACACCGTCAACCATTTTCATCGCAACAACACTACAGGAAATCGGATATTCACTCTTCGGTGCATTGTCCGATACCTTAAACGACAACTTAAGAACATTTCCCGAAAGAACTATGTTATCTTCAAAAGTTATAACGCTCGCATTGTTTGCAATATCAATATCTTCAATCTTTCCGTCAACAAGCCAGCAGCTAGCATCTTCATCTTCGATAATTTCAAAAACTGAATTATCATATGTGAAATCGTAAAGCGAGAGTGTTTTGATTCCTGCCGGAGCGTCGATTGCAAAAAACACTTCTACCGTTTCACCGGGCGAAACCGAATCTGCAGAAATCGTTGCTGAAGCATCCGGAGTCGCTGCCAACACCGGAAAGGTTGCAATGTTGGCAAGCAAAACAACAACCATAAAAAGTACACTAATTGTTTTTTTCATAAAAATCTCTTTCTGCGTGAAAAGATCGCATTAATCTTTTTCCTTTTCAAAAGAAACTGTTATTCCCTTGCATTCAAGAAATCTTTGTCCGTTCTTCAACACAGGCTCCACAATGAACATATCGTCCATAATAACCATATCACTTTTTGATTTTACAGAAAACTCAAAAATCTCTCCGCAATATGTTGTTTCTTTTGAAAACGCTATAGCCGCATCTTTATTTTCCAAGTTAAAATCAGCAATTTCAGCATTCTGATTCAACCATTTTCCTTCAACCAATTCAAAGGCATTTTCATCAAAATAAAGTGAAAGTGCCATTGATTTCAAAGGGCCACTGTCTGCCATCGATACTTTAACAGTGAAAGTTTCTCCGCTTTTCACCTCAAATTTTTCTTCCTTTTGTGCGTTTTTTATGAGTCCGAAAACTACAAGAAAAACCGCAACAAGAACAACTGCAACGACAGACGAAACAAGTATTTTCTTTTTCATTACTGTCACCCGAATTATGCTAACGGATATTTTTCAGGAAGTGTTACGTGATACAACAAGTGAATAGCGTCATCGCTATCAACTTCGCCATCTCCGTCAAAATCACCGTTCTGGTTAATCGAATAACTGTCGGGAAGCAATGTATGGTAAAGCAGATGAATTGCATCGTTACTGTCAACGTGGTCGTCACCGTTAACGTCACCGCGAAGGCTGTTAACAACATTTACACTTCCGGGAATCACTTCTGTCTTGAGTTCTTTTTCTGAACCGTTAAGATCCTGAGAAGTGATTTTAAACTTACAGGTTACATCTGTTGCTCCGTCTTCAAGCCCTTCTTTAACAGTAAATGTAAGAAGGAACACACGTCCGCCTGCATAAGTATTGGATGAAAATGTGCTTACGCCTGTTTTGTCTGTATCGTTCCAGTCTGCAATAACAGTATCTGTTACAACCCACTTACCTTCAGTAAGAGTAAGAATATCTTCATCGTAAACAACATCGTAGATTGACATTGACTTTACTGCTGTTTCGGTATCGAGAGTAACGTAAACATTCACTTTTTCGCCTGCGTTTCCTGTTACTTTGCCGAGAGAAACCTTAGCATCGTAAACAATGGGAGACTTGATTGATACCTGACCTGCAGCAACTTCAAAATACACATCTTCTTCATCGTAGTTTGAAATATCGCCTGTGTTGTAAATAACATTTACACGAACGTCGCTGTCAAGTGCATTGTCAAGGATTTCAAATGTAAGCGTAAGGATATCTCCTGTATATGTTGTATCCTTATCGTTCAACCACACAGCCTTTTTGCTGTATGTAAACTGACCGCCGATAGCATCAGCCTTTGTAACACTCTTGAGGCTGAGTCTTGTTGTATCATAGTCAAAGCCGAGAGAGAAAGCGTTGATGCCGGGGTTTTTTGTGATTGAAACAGGAACCTCGACTGTTTCACCGGGAGCACCTGTTACACTGCCAACCTTAATTTCACCGAAATCGGCACCTGACGGAGTAACTTTAACACTACCGCCAACTGTCTGGAAACCAACATCGTTTTCGTCATAGTTTGAAATGTCGCCTGCATTGTAAACAACATCTACATAAGCTTCGCCTGCCGGTGCATTGTCAAGAACTTTGAGCGTGAGTGTAAGGAAATTACCGTTTGTTGTAACGTCCTCACTGTTGAGCCATACTGCTTTCTTAGAATAAGCAAACTGGCCTGGAATGCCTGAAGCGAGTTTAACGTCTGTCAGGCTGAGGCGGGTTTCGTCAAAATCAAAACCCAAAGAAAATGTATTAATGCCGGGGTTGTCAGATAACGACACATTAAGTGTTACCGTTTCACCCGGTGCCGCACTTGCTGAGGATACCGTAATCGTCGGTGCTCCTGCTGCAAAGGCAACTGCGGTCATTGATATAGAAATAGCAACAGCCAACAGCAATGCTGTAATCTTTTTTACCATCGTATTTCCTCCTTAAGGAATGTTTTTACGGTCTGCAGAGGATTTATAAACCCTCTGCAGACAATGAAGATTTAATTAATATGCAGGGATATTAATTGAGAACGAATACGTTCCGCCGTATGCGCCATCATAAGATGTCATATCGGTACCGTTAGAATTAACCTGATAATAATATACCTTAATTGTTGCGCTTGTGGCATTTGTTGTGTTAAGCGATACAGTTATCCAACCAGTAGTGCCAGTTGAAGATCTATCGCTTGTTGTTGCAGTTTTCCATGCATTAAAAGCTGCCACTGTCGCTACAGATGACGTTGCCGGTGATGTTATCTTGCATTTCTGTCCGTAAACACAATAGTTATAGGCAGCCATTGTGGAAGTCCAAACTGCTCTTACCTGAACACTACTTGCAGTACGATTCTGATATTCAAGTTTAACAGAATAGGTAACCTTTGGGCTACTGCACAATGTTCCTGTCTTTGCACCATTTGACACACCACTTGGCGTATACTTAAACGTAATCGTTTTAGCAGATGTTGAATCCCACTTTACGCTTTGTGCTACCGGAGTATTGTAACCACTCTTTGTGGGAGGTGTAATTGTATTAGTTGTTCCGTAGTTATATGTCGCTGTTGTAGTACCAAGATTTGTTCCATTTGTTGATACATATTTAATGTTATATGTATAACTATTCGGAGTTGCCGTTGCATAAATATCACTTGATGTTATATTTCTTGCAACGGTAATGGATGTTGTACCCTTAGTGCTAATTGAATATCCTGTTGAGGCAGTATATGTTACGCTCAATACATCTCCGTAATATACTGTATCTCCGCTACTGAGTGTGCCGATACTTGCCCCTGCTTTGGGTGAGCTTGTTCGTTTTACTGTTATACTGTAACCTGTACCTGTTGACCAGCTCGCCTTGTAAGAGTTAAGTGTAGCTGTTACATGAATGTCGCTAGATGTTACATTGCCGGTAACTGTAATTTCTGTTTTGCCCGGTGTTCCAAGTGTATATCCTTCTGAAGCAGTGTATGTAACACTTAAAACATCACCGTAGTATACTGTTGCACCATTGGTAAGCGTACCGATACTTGCACCTGCAATAGGTGAACTTGTGCGTTTTACGGTTATAGTATAACCTGTACCGTTTGTCCAGCTTGCTTTATATGTGTTAATCTGCCATTGTGCATAAATCTGCTTACTGTTGGCAGCTGTAACCGTAGTTGTCGGGGTGATCTGTGTGCCACCGTTGCTTTCCGTATACCAACCTGTGAATGTCCAGCCGGTTCTTGTCGGAGTCGGCAACTCGCCAAAGCTCTGTCCGTAAGTTACAACTTTACTTGCCTGACCGTCAGCCAAAGTACCACCATTAGCATCAAGAATAAGCTTTCTGGAAATCAGATAATCATCAAACTCTGCATCAGTTATATAAATAACTTCACCGGATACAAAATCCAACAATGAATTATCCTCTAAAGTTCCGCAAACAAGGTAGTTTCCGGTTACTCTTAACTGGCTTGTGAAGCTTGAGTTAACTTTCTCAATGTTAACATTTTTACTGATTACTGCATTATTATCCAAAGAATTCAATACTACTGTGTCAAAAATGAACAAATCAGTATTATCTTTTTCAAGAATAAGTGCAAATCCCGGAGCATTTTCAACAGAAACATTACTCAAGGTTACCTTTTCTGAATTAAGTCTCAAAGGTACATCTGTATTTCCTACAAACTCCATACCGCCGAGGTAAGTTTCTTTTGCATTGGATTTAACCTGAAGATCTGTGTAAGTATTGACACAATTATTGTTTATAATTGCAAAATATGCTGTTTCATCACCAACATTGATTTTCTGACCTTCAAACGCTGAGCCTAATGCAGTTGTGTCCACAGTTATTCTCTTAGCACCTGAATGCATTACTGAAAGTGCAACAGCTTCAGCTTCGTTCTTTGCTTCGGCCTTAGCACTTGCAACAGCTTTATTATAAGCCTCTTCAGTTGTATAATCCGCACGGTTAACAGTCTTAAACTTCATAAGACCTGCCGGATCAACTACAGCCTTAACCTCTTTTGCTCCGGCAAATGCATTTTCACCAACATAATCAAAATATTTATCAATTGTAAAGTTTGTAAGCTCTACGCAGCCGGAAAATGCATCCTTGCCTACTGATCTGATACCATAGCCAAATACACTCTTAAGAGAAGTACAACCAGCAAATGCACCTTCAGGAATTTCTGTAACATATTTGGGTAATGACACAGCCTGAAGAGTCTTATTGCCTGCAAAGGCACCCGGTGCAATTCCTCTTACTCTGATTGCCACATTATTTGATGTTCCGTCACCATCAGATGTATATTCCGGAACGATGACATGTGTTGCATTACCTGTATACGCTGTAACTATACCTTCTGCACTGATTACGAGATCATCTGATCTTGCTGTAATATCGGAAACATATTCATGAACCTCAAACGGAACCTCAAACGGAAGAATCGCATTTTCACAATCTCTGAAATACGGGTCATTCTTAGAATAGTCCATTGTTGCCTGACGTGCACTGTCAAGAATACTGTAAGTATATGTAAAATATGACTTTGTCGCCACATCATAACCTACTACAGCAAAAACGTTAAGTTTACCAACTGTAATATAGCGGTAATAACCTTCTGTTGTGAATACTTTTTTAACTGAATGTGTCAGAGTTTTTCTTTCCTCTGTTGAGCGTTCAATCGTTGAAATATATTCATTAGTGGTCTCTTTTGAAACATCTGTTGAATTTGTTTCACTTGTACCGCCGCCTCTGTCTTCTTTACTGCTATAACCCCATCTGTTGAATATAGCTTCTGAAACAGCCTCAGAAACTTCTGATGTAGTGCTTGAAGACTCACTCGCTGTATAACTATTTGTTGTGTTCCAGCTTGTTGTCGCTGTGCTGTTAGAATCCCAATAAGCGTTATAATTGCTTTCGTCATAAGTTCCGACATACGTGTCTCTATAACTTGCAGTATTAAATGCCTCTTCATCGTGTGTACTTACATTATTCTTTACACCTGTTGAAAGTTCAGCTTTAACAGGTCCATAACCGGCTCCAACGGATGCTTCTACCGATAATTCTACACTTGTATCAAGTTCACTCTTTCTTGAATAATCACTGCTGATACCTGTTGATGTGTCTGTAGTTATCTTAGAAGAATTGGATGCTGATCCACCTGCACTTGAAGATGTAGCTGTAGATCCACCGTTAACGTTACTAATATAATATTGACTGCCGTAAACAGTTCCTGTAGAATCAGTCTTTTCTTTCGTTTTACCAATTTCTTCTCCCTGTTCAGTTGTTGCCTCTGTAGATGTGTTCCAATCCTCTGACAACGTCCATGAAGAAGTTTTGGTTGTTGCATCCGTAACTGCTGTTGCTGCAGTTTCAATAAAGCTTTCATCTACTGTCTGAGAAAACTCATACGTTTTTTCCAGAGTCATTGTAGAATCAACTTTGTCAAAGTTTTCGATAAGATTCAGCGGTACGTTCTGAATTTCACCAATTTCATAAACAAATAAAATTCTACTGTTGTCAAGATCTTCAATAATTTCAGGATTTGCAAGAGGTTTAGCAACAGCCTTGTTTCTGTCCGAGGTCCAGTTAGCATGAAGACGCTTATGACCTACTGAACCAACCGGAATTTCCCTTACTATCTCACCGTTGTCTGACCATCCTACAAATGTATATCCGAAATGACTCGGATTTGTAAGAGTTTTACCGGTATCAACTGTATATGTAACGGTATTCCAAGGAACATCCGGGGAATCAAACGAAACTTCATAAGTAGCTTTTGACCACTTAGCATACAACGTCTTCTTTCCAACCGTGTTAGGTTCAATACTCTTAACCTGAACAGCGTTCGTTCCTGAACCGTCATACCAACCCTCGAAAATATAACCCGGTACTTCTAATTCAGCAAATACAGGAACACCAGTTTCCTGAGAATAGGATACAGGATTCTGAGAATTATCAATTTTACCCTCTACATATAACTGCTCAAGATATGTATCAGATCCGTAAACCTTGTATTCAATTGCATACTCACTAATCGGGATAATCGCACCTATTACCTCGTAATCACAATTTTTACACTTTTTACCATCTTGTCTGCCGGGTTCCGTCAATGTTGCCGGATAACCTGGTACAACTTCACAATCGTGATCAACTTTTGCAACCACTGTCTCCTCAAGAGTAATTTCTCTTGCGCCCTCAGCATCGCTGAAGTATTTTTCACACTTGCTACAATACCAGTAAGCGATATTGCCTTCTTCCGTACATGTTGCTTCACTTGCTGGGGTAGCTGTCATTTCGTGACTGCAACCAATGTCAGGAAGCGGTTTATTTGGGTCGCCGGACAGGTAACCCATCAAACGAGAAAGGTCCTTTGTGTTGACGTTGCCGTCACCGTTTGTGTCGAGTGTAATTGCCACAACCTCAACATCCTCACCCGAAACAAACTTAAGAAGACGGGTAAGGTCCTTCGTGTTTACATTGCCGTCACCATTGATATCACCGGGAATCGGTGCATACACGGCAGCATGTGATGTGGTTATACTTCCTGCAAAACAGGAAAATACCATCAACACACTCATAAACAGTGAAAGAAATCTTTTCATGTGTTCTCCTCCTTAATTTCCAAAAGAAATCAATTCTTTCATCATTTCAATCATCCATCTGAAAAACGAAAGAATTCTTTGTATTACTGAGGTTTGCACCTCATTACTACCGATAGAAACTGTTCCGGGTTCAACCTTGAAACTTACATCTTCTTCGTTGTAATTTGAAATATCACCCGATGAATAGGTTACCTTAACCTTAGTTTCTCCGTCTTTCGCTGAATCAAGAACCTTAAATTTCAGCGTCAAGACTTCTCCGTTGTATTTTATGTCTTTGTTGTTCAACCAGACAGCCCTTTCTTTGTAAGCAAAAGAACCGCCAAGGTTTTCGTTCAACTCAACATTCGTCAACGTCAGCTTTGTTTTGTCGTAGTCAAACCCAAGTGCAAATGTATTTATACCCGGATTGTTTTCAAACGCAACCATAAGTTCAAACTCTTCCCCGGCAATTGCATCCACAGATGATACCGTGATCGTCGGTTCATTTGCTTTGGCAAAGCTCATTGGTGCAAAAGCAACCAACATAGCCACCAAGCAAACATAACAAATAACTCGCTTTATCAAGACTTTCCCTCCTTGTATGTAAAAGTAGACTTTAAAATCCATAGCTTGCAATGACACTTCGCCACTTTAAACTATTGACTTTAATACAATTGTTATTGTATCACTGTTGGATGTAAAAGTCTACTATTTTTTCCAGATTTTAGTAAATTTTATTCCATTTTAGAAAAGTTGAGTGTGCAACACCAAGTTGTTCTGCTGCTTTCCGAGCTGAAATTTCACCTTTCCGGTACATTCTCTTATATTTCAGAAAATCCGGATGAACATCCAGTTTCTTTCGCCCAAATTTTACTCCTCTCGCCTTTGCCGCAGCAATCCCCTCAGCCTGACGTTGACGAATATTTTCCCTTTCGACTTGCGCAACATAGCTCAATATCTGTAAAACAAGATCAGCAACAAACACTTGTGTTATGTCATCATCCTTCCGACGTGTGTCAAGCAACGGCATATCAAGCACAACAATATCAACATTTTTTTCCTTTGTAATTATTCTCCATTGCTCTTGAATTTCATTGTAATTTCTTCCAAGACGGTCAATAGATTTTACCACCAGCACATCACTCCGCTTCATCCTTTTAATAAGTTTTTTGTATTTGGGTCTTTCAAAACTTGCTCCGCTGATTTTATCAATATAAATGTTCTTTTCGTTGATTCCGAAGTCTTTCAATGCAATTATCTGTCTTTCCTCGCACTGATCTTTTGACGATACTCTAACATATCCGTAAAGCATAAAACTCCTCTTGTTAATTGATATAAATCAATTTTACAGGAGGAGACTCAAGTTATTAAGTATTAAATTATTTTATATAAAAACAAAAAATCCACACGTTTCACCAATCGGTAAAATGTTCGGATTATTTGTTTCTGGTGGGTGAGGGTGGATTCGAACCACCGAAGTCACTGACGACAGATTTACAGTCTGTTCCCTTTGGCCACTCGGGAACTCACCCGTATAAAAATAAATGGAGCTGGTGGACGGACTCGAACCCCCGACCTGCTGATTACAAATCAGCTGCTCTACCAACTGAGCTACACCAGCGTCTCAACGCTCGTATACTATAACACAACAAAAACCTTTTG
>JAZNCK010000015.1:0-22386 GCA_045587505.1 Acutalibacteraceae bacterium | reverse complement strand
TGGGGCGTTTTCCTTAACGAATACGAGCAGGATGGCGGTCCTCTTATAGATATCGGTACACACGCACTTGACCTTACTCTCTGGCTTATGAATAACCATGAGCCGAAGATGGTTGTCGGCACTTCCTACAAGAAACTCGGCAAACAGGTAGGCACAGCAAATGCGTGGGGTGATTGGGACACTGAAAAGTTTACCGTTGAAGATTCTGCTTTCGGCTTTGTTGTTATGAAAAACGGAGCAACAGTTTCTGTTGAATCAAGCTGGGCACTCAATATAGCAGATCCGATGGAAGCGACTGTTATGATCTGTGGTGACAAGGGCGGTGCAGACACAATGGGCGAGGTCGATCTTCGTCTTAACTACGTCAAAAACGGAAGACAGGTTATTGAGACACCGAACTTTGATTGCGGTGGCGTAGCTTTCTATGACGGTGACTCAACTGATCCCGAAGTCCTTGAAGCCAACGGCTTCTATCAGGCGATTATCAACGATACAGAGGTTCCGACGAAGCCTGAGCAATCACTCGTTGTTACACAGATTCTTGAAGCGATTTATGAATCCGCACAGACAGGCAAGCCTGTTTATTTTGATTGATTAAAACATAAAGGTGGTCAGACTTAAATTCCATAAAGGAGTTGGGTCTTACCACCTTTTTTACAGGAGAGATAATTATGTACAAATATGATTCGGTTTATTGGAATAATGCTGAGTTTATCAAAACTGACATGAAACTTTATGCAGACTTCGCAAATTCACCGTGGTCAAATGATGAGGAAAAGGAAAAGTATCAGTTTTCCGATGTGCGTTGTGACGACGGTATGCCGATGTTTGCAAAGGATTTTTGCCTTGAAAACTACGATTCAGTCCGACTTTCATTTGCTGCACTCGGATGCATTGATATTTTTATCAACGGTAAGCGTGTGGGTAATGATGAGATGAAACCCGGCTGGACTAACTATAACAAACGTACACTTTACTATGAATATGACATTACAGACTGCGTCATAAAGGGTGAAAACCGAATTCTTCTTGTTGCTGCTCCCGGTTGGTATCAGGGCAGGATTTCAGGCGGTTATTACGGTACACATATGCCTGCGGTTATGGCTTGCATCACTGCTGACGGAGAAAAAATTGCAGTAACGGATAAAACCTGGAAGGCAACCTGTGACGGTCAGATTCGCACTGCAGATATATGGGACGGTGAATACCGTGACGGCAGAATTGACGGTTACGATGCAATTTCAACTCCCGGTTATGATCTTTCAGCGTGGGTAAATGCAGATATATGTGACTATTTTGACGGTGAGGTGACACCGTTTATCGGACCGACTGTCCGAGTGCGTGACGGTATCGGATTCAATGCAGAAGTGATGACCGTTTATGAAAACACAAAGGATAACGGGACCCATTTCGGAGAGATTGACGTTATCTCTGAACCTGAAAAGCTTCCTGTTGCTCTCAAAGCAGGTCAGAAGCTTGTCATTGATCTTACACAGGAGATTGTCGGTTGGGCTAATATTAAGTTAAAAGGTGCAAAGGGCACTAAAGTCAAAGTTCGCTATGCAGAGTTCCTTAACGATTCAGGCGATCTTGAACGTGGCAACGACGGTCCTAAAGGCAGCGTATACACGGTAAACTTCCGTTCAGCTAAGGGTAAGAGCCACTATGTTCTTTCGGGCAAAGGTGAAGAAACATACCGTCCGACATTTACTTTCTTCGGTTTCCGGTTCGTTGAAATTTCTGCTGACGGGGACATTGAGCTTACCGGCTTCAGAGCAGAGGTTGTAGGCTCGGACACAAAAGAAATCGGACATATCGAAACTTCCGACGAGCTTGTAAATAAACTTATTTCAAATACAATCTGGGGTCAGAGAGGTAACTACTTAAGTATACCTACAGACTGCCCTCAGCGTGACGAAAGACTTGGCTGGACGGGCGATGCACAGGCATTCAGTGTAACGGCAGCCTATAACGCAGACGTTCTGGGATTCTTTAAAAAGTGGATGCAGGATATGCGTGATGCACAGAGTGAAGAAGGTGCTTACGGTGATATTGCACCGAGAGTCAGTTATTGCTCGTCAGATAATGCAACAGCCTGGGGAGATGCAGGAATTATCATTCCATATAATCTCTACAAGCTATACGGTGACAAAGAATTCCTCGAGGAGCATTTTGCTTCAATGGAAAAGTATATTGCACAGCTTATTGAAAATTACGGCTTTGAAGGTCCGATTCCACGTTACGGTGATTGGCTTGCCTATGACTACTGTAAGAATGAATATCTTTCTTCGGCATTCCTTGTTCACGACCTTGATATGATGGCATTTATGAGTGATGAACTCGGAAAAGCTGACCGTGCTGAGCATTACAGATCACTCCGCAAAGATGCTCACAAATATTTTGAAGACACGTTTATGAAGGATGGCGAACTTATCGACAATACACAGACCGATTATGTTATTGCAATTGCCTTTGACCTTATCAGCGGAGACTATCTGAAGAAGGCAACAGAAATCCTTGTTAAGAAGATTAAGGATAACGGCAACAGACTTTCGACCGGCTTTGTCGGTACATACAACCTGTGTCCTGCACTTTCGAAAATGGGTGAGGATAACCTCGCATACACTCTTCTGATGCAGAGGAACGAGCCTTCCTGGCTTTACAGTGTTGACCAGGGTGCAACAACAATCTGGGAACGTTGGAATTCTTATACCCTCGAAACCGGTTTCGGTGACGTTGGAATGAACTCTTTTAACCACTACGCTTACGGTTCGGTTCAGGAGTGGATGTACCGTTATATGGCAGGCATAGAAACTGACGGTGTTGCTTTCAAGAACATTCTTCTTCAGCCCCGTGTTGACACAAGAACAGCAGATGAACTGCCTGACGGACAGCAGAGAATGAAGTGGGTGCGTGCTTCTTATGATTCTGTTGCAGGTCTAATCGAAAGCGCGTGGAGCAACGACGAGAGCTTCGTTTATGAATGCACGGTGCCTGATGGCTCATCCGCAAAGTTACTTCTTCCGGTGTTTACAAACAAGGTTGTAATTAACGATGTTGAACACAGTATGGATGAGTTTGAAAAAGAAAACAACTGTGCAGTTATTACTCTCGGTGCGGGTAGTTATATCTTCGAGGAAGTGTAAATTATGAGCAATAAACTCTGTCTTGCGCTCGGTATGCAGTTGGATGTCCCGTTAAAAGAACAGCTCCTTTTACTTAAAAATGCAGGTTTTGATGCTTTTGCTTTTGACCGTGCAAAGCAAGGTGACTCAGCTTTGGCAAAAGAACTTACTGAAGAGGGTAACCGTATCGGTCTCTACTGTGAATATATCCACGCTCCGTTTTACGGAATGGACGATATCTTTCACGATGAAAACGGTGAGCTTTCTCAAGTTATGCTTAAGGATATCTATGCGACGATAGACGATTGCCATTCTTTTGGTGTGAAGTATGCGGTGCTCCATGCAATCATCGGTATGGATAATCATACCCCGACTAAACTCGGACTTGAACGGTTGAAGCCGGTAGTTGATTACGCTGTCAGCAAAGGTGTGAATCTTGCTTTTGAAAACACAGAAGGTGAGGAGTACCTTGCAGCGATATTTGACCGTTTCGGCAGTGTCCCGGAAGTGGGTTTCTGCTTTGATTCGGGACATGAGATGTGCTATAACCGTTCGCGCGATATGCTTTCTGAGTTTGGTGAACGTCTTATGGTTACCCACCTTAACGACAATGTCGGAATGACCGGCACCGAGCTTACTTTCTATGATGATGCACACCTTTTGCCGTTTGACGGAATAGCGGACTGGGATAAAGTTGCACAGCGTATAAAGGATTGCGCTTATAACGGAACGCTTTCTTTTGAGGTTATTTCAAAAGGCAGACCGACAAGAACTGAAAATGATATCTATAAAAATCTTACTCCGCAGGAGTATGTAAATCTTGCTTACGAGCGTGCCGTTAAATTCAGAGAAATTTTTAATTCAAAGCAATAAAAACAAGCAAACCCCCGACCGTAAGTCGGGGGTTACGTTGTATCATAACTTAGATTATTCTTCGCTTGAAGGAGCAAAGAAATATTTGAAAACTATACCTGCAAGAGCAGCACCGGCAAGCGGAGCAAGAATGAATACCCATACCTGTTCAAGAGCCATACCGCCTTCAAGAACAGCGGGAGCAAGGCTTCTTGCAGGGTTAACTGATGTTCCTGTAAGCGGGATGCCGATGATGTGAACAAAGGTGAGTGTGAGGCCGATTACAATACCTGCGATGTTGGATGTTTTTTTGCTTGACGTTACACCGAGAATAGTCATAACAAAAACGAAAGTGAGTACAATTTCGACAATAACAGCCCCCGCAGTTGTAAGCTTTACACTGCTTAAATCACCGAAACCGTTGCTGCCGAATCCCTGAAGTTCGGAATTCGCTGTGATGAAATAAAGAATTCCGCTACCGGCAAACGCTCCGGAAATCTGGCTGAGAACATAGCCAATGAAATCCCGGAAGTCCATACCGCCGTTGATAAGTACCGCAAGGGAAACTGCAGGGTTAACGTGGCAACCGGAAATGTGACCGATTGCATACGCTGCAGCAACGATCGAAAGACCGAACGCAAGTGCGATTGCAACGACACCGAGAGTTCCTTGTGATGTGCCACCCGTGACACCACCACAGACAACGGCAGTGCCGCAACCGAAAAGTACGAGTACCATTGTGCCGAAAAATTCAGCAACATACTTTTTAATATTCATAAAATACCTCCGATTATGTTTTTAAAAATTATACCATCATAGCACAATGTTTGTCAATCGGGTCCGGGCAGTTGACTAAAAAGAGATAAAATGATAGAATTAGCCTGATGTCAGGAGGTGACTTCAATGCAGAATAAACCGACAGTCAACATTATCAGTGCAGGTGACCGTTATAATTACGGTGATGTTCTTTATGCTGTTGTGATGAAAGAATATCTGAAAAAATACGAGCCTGAAATTTATAACAGATATGACATACTTCACTACGGAATTATTGCTTCGGATTTATCTTCTGTTGGTGGATTAAAGACTCTGCCGATAAAACAGTTGTATGAGAGTGATTTTGCAAAAAACTCCCTTACTGTTGTTGCAGGAGGTCAGGTTGTTGGTGCAAACATTGAGGTGCTTTTTAAATTTCTTAAGAAAAACAAGTTTACTCTCTATGCAGATCTGGTTCGTTATCTTGTGCTTCAGAAACTTGGCAAGGACAGAGGGGCCTTGCTTACGGAACGTTTTGATTGCAAAACGAAGTTCCCTTACATAATATCACGTGAATATCTCGCATCTGACTGCAAAATTGTATACAGCAATGTCGGTGGTTTTGTAGACAAAACAGAAAGCAGAGCTGTTGAAGAAATAAAGAAAGCCGATTATTTTTCGGTGCGTGATGAACTCAGCTATTCAGAAAATCAAAAGTACAGACCGGATGTTATTCTCACTCCGGATGCTGCTGTACTTATGTCAGATCTGTTTTCACGTGAACGTTTATCATATGAGATTTCGGAATCTGTCCGTGCAATAAGAGGTAAGTATATAGCGGTTCAGTTCAGCCTCAGCTATTACCGTCAGCACGAAAGTGAAATTGTCGAAACACTTAAAGCCTTCAAAGAACAAAATAAAGATACTCAGATTGTACTTGTTCCCATCGGTTATGCAATCTGCCACGACGATTTGATAGCTCTCAGGGAGCTTAAATCAAAATTGAAGGAAACAATACTTATAGAAAAACTTACAGTTAAGGAAATTATGTATCTGATTTCCGGTGCGGAATTTCTTCTTGCGACAAGCCTGCACGGTATCGTAACAGCGATGTCGTTTGCAGTTCCGTATATTGCTTTGGGTTCGCACAATTCTTCAGCAAAACTTGATAGGTTTGTAAATACATGGGGATGTGACACGTACAACAGGGCAATGGACATTAAAGAAATTCTGCAGTTGTATGAGACGAAGTCCGACAATACAGAAAAGCTCAAGGAAAATGCTGAATATCAGATTTCTCTTGCGAAAAAGAATTATGATAACATTTTTTCTTTAATTAAATAGTTTTAAAAAGGACGGCAACGTCCTTTTTTTACATCCAACGTCCTCTTGGCTGCTGTGCAGGAGGGCAGGGCTTCGGGAGAGTACAGTTGACAAGTATTGTATCTTCGCCGATAACGTCAATTTCACACCACGGAATAACAAGATCTTCGCATTTGCCCCAGAATCCCATCATTCTGCTTTTTCCGTAAATGATAATTGAAACAAGTTTGCCGTTAGTAATGTCTATTTCTACGTCGTCAACATTACCTAGCCTCGTTCCGTTTGATTTGCAGATAACTTCTTTGTTTCTTAATTCAGCAATACAGCAACTCATACAAAAATCAAGCCTCCATTTTATCAATTATTCACAAGTCGAATAATGTTGTAAAAATTTGATCTTTATGTTAAAATAATACTGTACTATAATATTATGAAAGGTGTGCAATTATGAAAAAAATAATTTCACTCATTCTTTCGGTTGTAATGGTATTTACAATCGGCAGTGTTTCTTTCGGCGTGGATGCGTTTGCACAAGAGACACAGAAACCAGTTACAGACATCACAACACAGATTTCCGGTGAGGCAGGCGAAATTGCTCCTATTGTAGCAGGTTCTGTTATGCAGACTCTCGGTTATCTTAATTTCAGCAATTTCCGTCTTCCTACATCAACAGAAGATTTTACGGATATGCTCCTTAAGTTCCTTTACGGTATCGTAGATGTTCTTATTGATGTTGTTCTTAAGGCAATCAACTCAGTTGTTCCGTCAATTGATTTTGCTGACAAAGAAACTCATAAGAATGAACAGTTCTACCCCGGTATGGACGAATACCTTGCAGAACCTGCCCCCGGTGCAGTGTGGAGTGTGGGTTACGGCAGCAGCTCAATTCAGACAGGTAACGAACTCGACGGTAACCATTATGTCGGCGGCAGTCTTTCATTCCCGGATCCGAAGAGTGCAACTGCAATCTACGATGATCAGCGTGTACGTTGCGTTGCTCTTAATGACGGCAGTGGCAGAGGTACAGTTGTAATTGCTGTTGTTGACGGTTTTGGTCTTTCAAACACAGATGTTGCAGGTATCCGTGCTGAACTTGCAGATTTTGCAAAGGCTAACAACATCGTAGGTATCAATATCTCTGTTCTTCATCAGCACAGCTGTGTCGATACATTCGGTATGAACGGTGACCTTCTTAAGATGGTGTTTACAAACCCTGTAGCAAATATTGCAAACAATTTGTTTGATGCAGAGATGGAACTCCTTGACGGCAGAAACAAGGCATTTATGGAGAATCTCTACAAAGTAACTGTTGACTCAATCGAAAATGCAGTTAATACAATGGAAGAGGGTAAGATTTATTATTCAACAACAGACGTTGAGGACCTCATTCGTGAAAAGAGAGATCCTTATGTTGTAGACGCTGATCTTCATCGTTTCCGTTTTGTTCCTGCAGACGGCGGCAGAGAAACTTGGATCGTAAACTCTCCCATCCACTGTGTAGGTAACGGTGCTGCAGGTACAGAAATTACAGGTGACTATCCGTACTATATGGAGCAGGTTATAAATAAACGTGAAGACGCTAACTTTATGATGGTTCTTGGCGCAGAGCTTGCACTTTCTTCAGACTACAGCCCACTTGAACTTCCGGAAGGCTTGACGAGCACAGAAGGAATTGATGCATACGGTACGGAACTTGCAACACGTCTTATTGAAGATTCAACTGCAGAGGTTGAGGTTGCTCCTCTTCTTAACTTCAAAATGGGAGAGTATTATGTACCCGTAACAAATCAGATTCTCCTCTTTGCAGGTAAACTTGGCGCTATCTCAAACACAGTTGTCGGCCTTGATAAGTACGATTTCAATGCGGAAATCCTCACAGAAATCGGTTACCTTGAGCTTGGTACAGATCTTGCAATAGCACTTGTTCCGGGTGAGCTTGAAGCTGCTATTGCATACGGCGGTTGCCTTCAGGGTGCAGACTCATGGACAGGTAAGGACTTTGATTATCCCTCAATGCAGGAAGTTGTAGGCACAGACAAGAAACTTCTTGTCTTCGGCCTTATGAACGATCAGGTTGGTTATATTCTTCCTGATAACGAGTTCAAGAGCCTTCTTGCAGGCGAGAATGAGGAAATCGTTGCTTCAGGTAACAAGGCAGGTTCTGCTACAATCACAGCTTTTATGGACCTTGTCGGAAGTATTGAAAAATAATAAATTAAAAATTAAGGGCTTTGGTCAGACGACCAAAGCCCGATTTTTAGTTTTGAGGCCACCTTTGTGGCACGTTATCAATACTTTCTTGCAATTGAATTTGCAGTGATAAGCTTGATAATTGTTCGGAATGAAAAGAGAGTTTTTTCTTTTTCAATTTCACCGATTACAGCTTTTGTAGCCTCGTAGTACATTTTTTCCATTGACATAATTTATTCATTCCTTTCTTATTTTCAAGGCATTTCTTACCTTGTGACTGTATTATAGCAGAATGATAATTATTTGTCAAGCGTTTTGCACAAAGAAAATAGTGTAGGTTTGGTAAAAACGACTAAATGGTATGATTTTGTATGTGAATAATGTTAATAAAAATACCTCAGATAACGCATAATTATTATCGAAAACAACGAAACGCAATAAAAGAACCTCCACCAATTTCGGCGGAGGTTGTAAGTTTTTAACAGTTAATAAACCTTAAATTCAGAAATTGTAGCAAAATCTCTGGTTTTTTCAATTACAAGTTTAATTCGTTTTGCTTCCATAGGCTGAACAATACAGATTTTCTTTCGTCCGATTGTAGTGCCTTTGTAAATTTTTCTCCAACGCTTATTGTAGAAATAATACAGCGAAAATTTTTCAATCTGTTGTCCGGTTGCGATGTTTTCGGCAAGTACAATTTTATCGATAGAACATACATCACCCATATTGACAACAATTGAAGTTTTTCTTGCACCTTTTGCTGTTTTGAAATACGATTTTCCTGAATTTATAAATTTTTCAGAATGGAGTTCATCACTGCATCCGCTTGAAGTGAATTCAGCGCCTTCGGTAAAGTCATCTTTGAATTCGAGTTCAAGCTGTGCTCCGAGTGTAATGAGCTGTTCAAGGTCTTTTTGGTCTATACGACCCGTATGTGACGGTGAAATATTAAGAATAAAAGTACCATTATTGCCGACTGACTTGAAGTAGCACATGATGGCCTTTGACATAACTTCGAGACTTGAATTCTCGTGGTCGTGGTAAAACCAACCGGGACGCATTTTCATGTCCATAATTGCAGGGAACCACACAAGGTTCTTTGCTTTTTTTATTTTTCTTCGGCTGCCGAGGTCAGGTTCTACAAGCTTAACAGCAGGAGCATTGTTGATAAGATCCTTTGGCACAACACTCCATTCGGACTGTCTGCCGATACCGGAGTGGTTTCCGCACCAGCGTACATCCGGACCGCAGTTGCAAATCATTGCTTTTGGTTGCAATTTTCGGATGGTTTTATAATATCTCTCCCAATCATACGGTTGGCGTCCGCTTTCATCACGTTCAAACCATACGCAGAAAATATCTCCGTAATCCGTACAGAGTTCAGTCAGCTGATTGACAAAATAATCGTTATATTTTTCTGTGCCGAATGTCGGCTCGTGCATGTCGTAAGGGGAAAGGTAGATGCCGAATTTGATACCTTCTTTACGGCATTCTTCGCTGATTTCTTTAACTATATCACCTTCGCCGTCAAGCCATGGCGAGCTCTTAACACTGTAATCGGTATATTTGCTCGGCCAGAGACAGAAACCCTCTGAGAATTTGCACGTCAGTATCATACCGCGCATTCCGGCTGACTTGATAGCCTTTACCCACTGCTTTGCAGAAAAATCTGCAGGCTTAAAATACTTTGCGGGCTCGCGGCCTGAACCCCACTCCGTGTTTGTGAATGTATTCATTCCGAAATGGACAAATGCAATGAATTCCGTGTTCATAAATTCAAGCTGCTCGGGCGAGGGAACAACTGCATTTGCTCTTTCAATTATGTTTTTATTTGCCATAGTGATTACCTCTGTTAATTATTGTGTATATTGTACCATTTCAGGGACTCAAATGCAATACACTAATGTTGCAAAACTTACCTTGATAAGGTATAATATTTTCAGTTAAGTTCAGGAGGAATGTTATGCTCAGACTTATAACCGGTCGCATCGGCAGCGGTAAGACCACAAGTGTTTATTCTGAAATCAGAACAAGGGTTCAGCAGGGTGAAAGTGTAATGCTTATCATCCCGGAGCAGTATTCTTTCTGTACGGAAAAAATGATGCTCAGTCTTCTTGGTGCAAGGGGTGCTGATAAAGTTGAGGTTGTCAGCTTCACTTTTCTTTGTGAACGTTTGCTGAAAAAATACGGCCTTAATTCCAATCCTGGTCTTGATGACAGTACCCGTGCGCTGATGATGAGTCTTGCACTCGAAAGTGTCAGTGATTCTCTGTCTGTTTACGGTAAACACCGCTATTCGGCTTCGGTGATTACACGTATGCTTAAGGTAATCAAGGAGTTCAGACAGTGTGCTGTTTCATCAGATATGTTGCGTGAGACTTCACGGAATATGGATGACTGTCTTCTTAAGTCAAAACTAGACGAGCTTTCTCTCGTTATGGATGCGTACACTGCTCTTGTCTCAGATAGCTATTTTGATGAAGAATGTGCTCTTGACGAGCTTTGCAATGTGCTTGATGAACATAAGGATTTTATTGGTAAAACAGTATTTTTTGACGGCTTCCGCGGATTTACGAGCCAGGAGCTGAAAGTGATGGAACGTATTTTTGCACAGTCAGAGGATGTTTATGTTACGGTTTGTACAGATATTCCTTCTGAGGTTGATGATTTGGGTTGCTTTGCTCATACAAAAAGAACAGTTCGAAAACTTGTACACATTGCAGAAAAAAACAATGTAAAAGTTGCACCTCCCGAGCATACTGAGGTTTTCACGGAAAAACAGTATTCAAATCCTGAGCTTCCGTTGCTCGAAAAAAGTCTTTATGAAAATACCTATGAGACTTATGATAAAGAAACTGAAAATATAATAATCTGTTCGGCAGAAGATTTTGAAAGTGAATGTGATTTTGTTGCGCATACGGTTAAGAATCTGATCCGTACACAAGGCCTTCGTTGCCGTGATATAGCTATTATCAGCCGTAGTGAAAACAACTACGCACGACAGATTCGATCAGCATTGCGTAAAAACGGAGTCCCGGTTTTTGAGGACAGACGTCAGCCGATTGCAACACAGCCGTTGATAGAATTTCTTCTGGGTGTAACGGATATTGCTGTCAGCGGTTTTTCATGCGACACCGTTATGCGTGTACTGAAAACCGGAATGACCGGTCTGTCGGTGGAGGAAATTTCAGAACTTGAAAACTATGCCGTTATGTGGCAGATAAACGGTAACAAGTGGCTTGAGGATTGGACAGCTCATCCCGATGGTCTCGGCGAAAAGATGCTTGAAAAAGATGTTGCCCGTCTGGAGAGAATCAACGCTTCCCGTAATACGGTGGTCACACCACTTAAAAAACTGCGTTTTGAATTGAGAGATTGTGACGGTCTTTCTGTGGCAAAAGCACTTTACAATATCCTCGTTGATATGAATGTTGCAGAAAATCTCCGTGCCCTTGCCGAAACACTGAATACAAAAGGTGAGACTGATCTTGCGATTGAACAGGGCAGGATATGGGATGTTGTTATTGAAATTCTTGACCGCATCGCATTTTCACTTGAAGGAATAAAACTTTCAGCTAAAAGATTCAATGAGCTTCTTAACCTTATAGTTTCAATGTACACTCTCGGTAATCTTCCTCAGGGACTCGATGAAATTATTATCGGCTCTGCAGACAGGGTCAAAACGACTGCCCCGAAGGTTGTCTTTGCTGTCGGTGTGAATGACGGACTTTTTCCTATGGTTCCCGTTGCAGACGGTATACTTTCGGATAATGAACGCAAGGTTCTTTCGTCTCTTGACTTGAATATGGATGATAATTTTGAGCAGAAGATGATGGAAGAACGGTTTATTGCATATAACACTCTTTGCAGTCCTTCCGACAGGCTGTACGTGACTTATTCACGTAAGGATATAACAGGTGCACAGCTTGCCCCCTCAGAGCTTGTTGCACAGATTAAACGCATATTTCCGAAGGTGACCGTACTCGATACTGTTACCACTCCGGAGATTGATTATATCGAAGGTGATATTCCTGCCTTTGAGCTTATGGCGAGATTGAGTCTGCGTGGAGGTATAATGCATTCTACTCTTGAGGAGTATTTTTCTTCAAGATCAGACTATAAAGACAGAGTCTCTGCATTGAACCGCGCGGTTAATAAGGGCGAATTTGAGATAAAGGATAAAGATATTTCTAAAAAACTTTTCGGTTTTAATATGTATATGTCAGCCTCACGTACTGAGGTTTACCACAAGTGCCCGTTTGAGTATTTCTGTAAATACGGACTGGGTGCACAGCCGAGAAAAATTGCCGAACTTGATCCGATGCAGAAAGGTACGGCAATCCATTACGTGCTCGAAAATTTAATCGCATCCTACGGCAGTGACGGACTTTGCGCTATGCCTAAAGTGCAGAGGGACAAATGTGTACGCGATATGCTTGAAAGTTATTTCAGTGAAATTCTCGTTCCGGGTGAAGATATGGGCGAACGATTCAATTATCTTTACCGTCAGCTCGGATTCATTGTCTGTGAAGTGGTTGACCGTCTTGTTAATGAGTTTTCCGTCAGTGAATTCGTTCCTGTTGCTTTTGAGCTTTCGATTGATTCGGACGGTGAAGTGCCTGCTTATGAAATTCCTCTTCCGGACGGCGGTACTCTTAAACTCAAAGGCTCTGTTGACCGTGTTGACGTTATGGAAAACGCTGACGAAACTTTTGTCCGTGTTGTAGACTACAAGTCAGGTGGTAAAAAGTTTGATCTTAACGAGGTCTATTACGGTCTGAATATGCAGATGCTCATTTACCTTTTCGCTATCTGGAAAAACGGATTCAGGGACTATAAAAACATTACTCCTGCAGGTATTCTGTATATGCCTGTCAACGCACCTTTTGCAAAGATTGAACGTGAAGAGGGCGAGGAGGCAATCTTATCCCAAAAGCAGAAAGCGGCAAAAATGAACGGTATGGTGCTTGATGACAGCCGTGTTATTTTTTCAATGGATAACCGTCTTGCGGGTGACATTGTTCCTGCATCTGTTAAGAAAGACGGATCAAATTCAGGTACGCTGATTTCTGTTAAACAAATGGGTATTCTTCTCAAACGTGTTGAAAAGATTCTTTCAGATATGGCAGTCAACCTGCACAATGGCAAGATTCCCGTGCGTCCTGCTGTTGCCGAGTCCACAACGAGCCCGTACCACGATGTATGTAAATACTGTGATTATAAGGATGTTTGTGGCTTTGATGAAGATACACCGACCAATGATATAGCAAAAATAAAGCACGACGAAAGCCTGAAACTTTTAGGAGGTGAGGACGATGCCTGAATGGACTCCGGAACAGAAAAAAGCAATAGACTCCCGTAACGGTACCGTTCTTGTTTCTGCTGCTGCAGGTTCAGGTAAAACAGCAGTTCTTGTTGAGCGCGTTATCCGTCGTCTTATGGACAGGGATAATCCGTGCACGGCAGACAGACTTCTCATCGTCACGTTTACACGCGCAGCAACTCAACAGATGAGAGAACGGATTTCGCAGGCTATAAATGACGAACTTCGTAAAAATCCCGATGATGAACATCTCAAGCGACAGCTGATTATGCTGCCCTTTGCAAAGATAAGTACAATTGACAGCTTCTGTAACGATATTGTAAAGGAAAATTTTCACGATCTCGATCTTTCACCGGACTATAAAATGCTTGAGGGGGCACAGCTGAAACTCACGGAAGCGGAAGCGATGAACAGAACCCTGGATGAATATTACAAGGAGAGTTCTGATGAGTTTACTGAGCTTGTTAATCTTCTTGCAAGCGGTACGGATGACAGTGCAGTCGGTGAGCTTATTTTAAAACTATATAAACACTCAATGGCCTTTGCGCGGCCTGATGATTGTCTTGACACTCTCGGAGTGGATTATGTTAGTGTTGATTCTCCTGAAAAAAGTCGTTGGGGACAGATGATTCTTTCTTATGCTTATTCAATTACTGCCGGATGTTCGGATATTATTCTCGATACGCTTCGCAGTATAGAATCCGATGAAATTGTTAAGGAAAAATACGGTCCCTGTCTCGAAGCGATGAGAGTAATCACTGACGGCATTTTCGAACTTATAAATGAAAACAAATGGGACGAAACACTTTTAGCCTTGCGTTCACTCAAAATGCCGGCACTCGGCAGACTTCCGACAGGTTATTCGTCGCCAGAGGCGGAGCTTGTTAAAAACCGTAAAAAAACTGTAACCAATGAACTGACAAAAAAGCTTCCCAAGTACTTCTGTGCAACGAAAGAAGAACACCGCGAAGATATGCTTTATCTTGCTCCGGTTGTGAAAAAACTCATTGCAATCGTTAAGCGTTACAGTGAAATACTTTGGGAAGAAAAGACAAAAACAAACAGTGTCGATTTTTCGGATATAACCCACCTTGCCTTAAAACTGCTCGTGTCATACGATGAAAACGGTTTGCCGATCAAAACAAAACTTGCAGAGGAAATTTCACAGAAATTCGATGAAATTCTTGTTGACGAATATCAGGATATAAATGAATTGCAGAATACTCTGTTTTGGGCGGTTTCAAAAAATGAGAGCAATATGTTTATGGTAGGTGACGTCAAGCAAAGTATTTACCGTTTCCGTCAGGCTATGCCGGGGATCTTTCTTCGTCGACGTGACGGACTTGAAGATTACATTGAAAATAATTATCCTGCAAAAATTACTCTTGACCGTAATTTCCGAAGTCGTTCAGGTGTTACGGAAAACGTAAACTTTGTTTTTCGTCAGCTTATGTCCGCGGATGCAGGCGAACTTGATTATGACGAAAAAGAAGAATTGGTTGCAGCTGCACCGTATGACGGTTGTGACTTTTCTCAGGCGGAATTGCATATTGTAACTCCGACAGATGACGGAGAGCGTGTAAGCCGCGAAATTGAAGCACAACATATTGCGGATACAATCCGTTCAGTTATGGAAAGCGGTATGCTCGTTACGGAAAAAGATTTTGTGCGGCCGGTAACTTACCGTGATTTCTGTATCCTTATGCGAGCCACGGGTGGTGGCAGAGCAGAACTTTATGCTGAAGTTCTTGCTCAGAATAACATTCCTGCATACGTAGCCAATAAAGCAGGTTTCTTTGCTTCAACGGAGATAAGCACGATGCTTAATCTTATGCGTATTACAGATAACCCTTTGCAGGATATACCTCTTCTCGCTGTTATGCTTTCTCCGATTTACGGTTTTACGGCAGATGAGCTTGCAAAGATGCGTGTTGAGGAAAGAAAGAAGCCTCTTTATCACTGTGTTCTTAATTTTGCAAAGAACGGAAGCAGAAAATGTATTGATTTTCTTGAAAAGCTCGATAATCTGCGTATGCTGTCATCAACACTTGCGTGTTCTGAATTTGTACGTGAGCTTTACGAAATAACGGGCTACAAAGCGATTGTTACGGCACTCAGAAACGGTTCGCAGCGTAATGCCAATCTTAATATGTTGCTTGATTATGCAGTTAAGTATGAAGAATCCGGCAAAAGGGGTCTGTCAGGCTTTATCCGATTCATTGACCGTGTACAGCGTCAGAACACAGATCTCGAAAGTGCATCGGATATTTCTGAGGCGGCTGACGTTGTCCGTATTATGACTATACACAAAAGTAAAGGTCTTGAATTTCCTGTGTGTATTCTTGCTGACCTTAATAACGGATTTACAAATGATAACCGGAAAGGTATTGCAGCATTTCACCCTGACTACGGTATCTGCTTTGACCGACGTGACTCAAGAACAAAGTGTCAGTATTCAACAATCGGTAAAAAGGCGCTTTATCTTGCAGAGAATTTTTCTGCTTTGTCAGAAGAACTCCGTGTTCTGTATGTTGCCATGACCCGTGCCAAGGAAAGGCTTATCTGCGTTACCCGTTATGATAATATAGAATCAAAGTTAGATGATCTGTCTATGTGTGTAAATGAAGATAAAATTCGTATAGATTCTGTTAATATACTTGATAAAAAATCAATGGCGGACTGGCTTCTTATGGCTTTTTTGCGTCATCCCGATGCTTCCGTGCTCCGGAATCTGTCAGGTAAGGGTGAGAGTATATCTGCTTTACGTTGTACAGAAAAACTCTTTGTTTCAATCGTGAAAGGCAGAATCGGAGCAGCTGATTCTTCATCAGATAAAGAAAAAGCACCTGTTGACGAAGATTTACTAAATGAAATCAGAAAAAGAATAGATTACAGTTATCCTTACGGATCACTTGCTTTTGTGCGTGCGAAAAGTGCGCCGTCAGAGTTTGATTCAATCGGTTTTTCTTCAAAGTATTTTGCATCGTCAAAACCGCAGTTTTTATCAAAGTCAGGTCTTAATCCTGCAAGTCGTGGTACTGCTACACATAAATTTATGGAGTTTTTTGATTACAGTCAGGATTCATTTGATATTGATGCTCAGATTGAAAAAATGATTGCAGAGCGTCATCTTACAACTCAGGAAGCAGATGCGCTTGAGAGAAACAAACTCCGACGGTTTTTCGAAAGTGATATTGCACAGAGAATCAAAAACTCACCTGAGCTGTTGCGTGAAAAGCAGGTAACGGTCGGTATCAGAGCTTGTGATCTGTATCCTGATCTTGATGTACCGTGTGAAGAGATGGTGGTGGTTCAGGGATATGTGGACTGTGCCTTTGTCGAAGACGGAGAACTTGTGATTGTCGACTACAAAACTGACAGGGGAGTAACTATGCAGGAACTGTGTGAGCGTTACCGTACACAGCTTAAAATGTACGAATACGCACTCTCAGAGTGTACCGGAATGACGGTCAGAGGTACGCTGATTTACTCGTTTGAAAATGCAGAATACATTGCTTTATAAAAAAATAAAAAAACAGTTGCATTTTTAAATATTATGTGGTAAAATACCATCTGCGTGAATATTTTGAAAGAGGTGACAGTAATGAAGGAAGGAATCCATCCTAAGTACGAAAAGACAGTTATTCGTTGTGCTTGCGGTAATGAGATAGAGACTCGTTCTACCAAGGAGAATTTGCGTGTTGATATTTGCTCAAAATGTCATCCGTTCTTTACAGGTAAGCAGAAGCTTGTTGATACAGGCGGACGTGTTGACCGCTTCAATAAGCGTTTCAATTTGTCAAAATAATTTATTAAAGATAAGGCGGTGCTTTGCACCGCCGTATTTTTTCGGAGGTGAACCGTATGGAATACAGAACTATTCTCAACGAAGCAAGCGATGAATTCATTGAGCGTAAATCCCGTTTTATAGGCTATATAAAGCCCGTGACTACTCAGGAAGAAGCAGTCAGCTTTATAAACTCTATAAAATCAAAGCATTGGGATGCCACTCATAATGTCTATGCTTATGTACTTCGTGAAGGTCAGGTGCGTCGATATTCCGATGACGGTGAACCGCAGGGCACGGCAGGCATACCCGTACTCGATGTTCTTCTCAAGGAAAATGTGACCGATTGTGTAGTCGTTGCAACCCGTTATTTCGGCGGAACACTTCTTGGTGCAGGCGGTCTGGTGCGTGCTTATTCACATACGGCAAAGATTGCCGTTGATGCAGGTCAGATAATCACGATGAAGTTATGCAAAGTGCTGAAGGTTACTTGTGATTATAATTTTTACGGCAGACTTAACTCCTTTATCCCGGAGATGGGTGGAGTTGTTGATGATACGGAGTTTGCTGATAATGTTACTGTTACGTTTAAATTGCCTGTCGATGATGTGGCAGGTTTTGACGCAAAACTCATTGATATGAGCTTTGGTAAATTTCATACCGAAGAAATCGGCGAAGAATACAAATATTTTTGATTTTTTTCAAGGAAAAACAAAATATTTGGAGTATATAATAAATAGAAGGTAATAAAACACGATTGGAGTGATAAAAATGAAAACGGTAAGAGAAATCACTTGTGAAAACGAGCACAAGGTTTTAAGTCCGAATGCTTGTTTCTCAGATTCAAGCCGTGGCAGAAAACGCCCGGAAGAAGACTGTGAACTGCGAACATGTTTTCAGCGTGACCGTGACCGTATCATTCATTCCAATTCTTTCAGAAGATTAAAGCACAAAACGCAGGTTTTTCTTTCCCCTCAGGGTGACTATTACCGTACGCGACTTACTCACACTCTTGAAGTTGCACAGATAGCACGTACGATTGCGATTGCACTGAGTCTGAACGAAACCCTGACAGAAGCGATTTCACTCGGTCACGATCTTGGTCATACGCCGTTCGGACATGCCGGTGAAAGGGCACTCAACAGCGTTTATGACGGAGGTTTCCGCCATTATGAACAGAGCCTGCGTGTTGCTGATGTTATAGAAAAGGAAGGCAGAGGACTAAACCTTACCGAAGAGGTGCGCGACGGTATTGTACGTCACACATCCGGAACGGAAGCGTTTACACTTGAGGGCAGAATAGTACGTCTTGCCGACCGTATTGCATACATAAATCACGATATCGACGATGCCGTTCATGCCCGAGTGCTCAAGGAAACGGATATTCCTGCCGATATCCGTGATATTTTGGGGCAGAATAAATCACAACGTATAAACAAACTTGTGCTTTCTGCCGTTAATAACAGTAAAGATGACATTATCCTCGGGGAGGACTGTGCCGATGCGTTTGCAACTCTGCACAGCTTTATGTTCGAGAGAGTGTATACGAATCCTGTCTGCAAGGGTGAGGAAGCACGTGCCATTGAGATGATAAAATGGCTTTACGAGTATTTCCTTGTTCATCCTGACGAAATGCCTGCTGAATATAAAATTATCCGCGAAAAAGAGGGCGTTGAACGTGCAGCCTGTGATTATATTGCAGGTATGACCGACAGGTATGCAGTGCACACTTTTGAAGAGCTTTTTGTTCCTCGTTCGTGGGTTGTTATGAAGGGGGAATAGTATGGCGATCAGTGACGATTTTCTCACCGAGTTAAGGTCACGCACCGATATCGAAAGTGTTATTTCACCTTATGTTAATCTTTCAAAAAGAGGCAGACTTGTAAAAGGTCTTTGCCCTTTCCATAACGAAAAAACACCGTCGTTTACAATTTATCCCGACAGTCAGTCTTTTTATTGCTTTGGTTGCGGTGCCGGCGGAGATGCAATCACCTTTGTCAGGCGTATAGAAAATCTCGATTATGTTGAAGCCGTAAAAGTTCTTGCCGAACGTGCAGGAATGCAGATGCCTGAGGACGGATATGATGACACGCTTGCCAAACATCGCCAGCGAATCCTTGCGGCAAACCGTGAAGCGGCAAAGTTCTTCCACGCAACGATGATGTCTGAGCAGGGCAGAATCGGCCTTGAGTATTTTCTGGGCAGACGGCTGACAATGCAGACTATCAAGCATTTCGGTCTCGGTTATGCACCTGATTCATGGGATTCACTTTTAAAGTATATGCGTTCAAAAGGTTTTACAAACCAGGAGCTTTACGATGCTAACCTTGTTCGTAAGTCTGAAAAAAACGGACGCACGCATTATTATGATAATTTTAAAAACCGCGCTATGGTGCCGATAATCGATTTGCGTGGCAATGTAATAGCGTTTGGCGGTCGAGTTCTTGATGACTCAAAACCGAAATATATTAATACCTCAGATACTCTTGTTTACAAAAAAAGTGACGGCGTATTTGCTCTTAATTTTGCAAAGAACGGCAATCCGTCACAGATAATTGTAGCTGAAGGTTATATGGACGTTATCGCCCTGCATCAGGCAGGTTTTACAAATTCAATCGCCTGTCTCGGCACGGCATTGACGCAGGAACAGGCACGGCTTGTTTCGCGTTATGCCGAGGAAGTTATTCTTGCCTACGACTCTGACGAGGCTGGGCAGAAAGCAACACGTCGGGCAATAGATATTTTCAGTAAAACAGGGGTCAGAATCCGTGTGCTCAAACTTACCGGAGGCAAAGATCCTGACGAAATTATAAAAAATGGCGGTAAGGAAAAATTCCGCAGTCTTATCGACGGTGCCGCAAATGATATTGAATACGCAATTCTGCGTGAACGTGAAAAATATGATCTTGATTCGATTGACGGCAAAACAAAGTTTTTAACCTCTGTATCATCAATTCTTGCTACAGCGAACGCTATTGAACAGGATGCTTATGCAACCAAACTTGCTCAGGAAATGAGCATCAGTAAGGATGCAATTATGCAGGAAGTAAGGCGTGCCTATAAACGAAAACTTGATGCACAGAAAAAGAACCGTTTTAACGAGATTGTCAAAGAAACGGTTACACCTAAGGATGTTGTAAATCCTGAACGTGCAAAGCACGTCAGAGCAACAAGGGCAGAAGAAGTTCTTATTGCAAGCCTTATGATGAATCCGGATTTTTACCGTAAAATCAAGGATGAACTCAGCGAAGATTTATTCGTGACTCAGTTCAATCGCAGAGTTTTCACTGCTCTTGCGCAACGACTTGAGAATGGCAGAAGCATAGAGCTTTCGATGTTTGCCGCCGAATTTACTCCCGAAGAAATGGGCAGACTTGCTCAGTTCGGCGCAATGGGAGGCACCATAAGCAACACCGTTGCAGAATGTAACGATTGCATAAAAGTTTTAAAAGAAGAAAAAGCTAAGTCAGCGGTAGTCAATGCTGCCGAACTCAGCGATGAAGATTTCAAAAATCTGTTCAGAAAAACGGAAGTTTAATAAAGGAGAACTGTCTATGGAAAACCATGCACCCGAACAAAAAAAATCACCTCTTAAACTTTTGCTTGAAAAGGGCAAGGTAACGGGAAAACTCACTTCGCAGGAAATTGACCAGGCTCTCATCGATATGGATATTGATATCGAAGAACTTGACAAATTCTACGAAACTCTTGAAAATCAGAATATTGAACTCATTGACGATCTTTCAAATATCGATCTTGAAACTGTCGATTTCAATATGGATATGCCGAAGTCTGCAGAGCTTTCAACAGAGGATGTTGATGACAAGGCACAGGGTAATGATGACCCCGTTAAGGTTTATCTTAAAGAAATCGGCCGTATTCCTCTTCTTACAGCAGAGGAAGAGATTGAGCTTGCTGTCCGTATAGTTGACGATGACGAAAGTGCAAAGAAAAGACTTGCAGAGGCTAATCTCCGTCTTGTTGTTTCAATTGCTAAAAGATATGTCGGCAGAGGTATGCACTTCCTTGATCTTATCCAGGAGGGTAATCTCGGCCTTATTAAGGCGGTTGACAAGTTTGACTATACAAAGGGCTTTAAGTTCTCAACTTATGCTACATGGTGGATAAGACAGGCTATTACACGTGCAATTGCTGACCAGGCAAGAACAATCCGTATCCCCGTACACATGGTTGAAACAATCAATAAGGTTAAAAAGACAAACAGTCAGCTTCTCCATAAAAACGGCAGAGATCCGAGCGCGGAAGAAATTGCTGTTGAACTCGGTATGCCTGTTGCAAAGGTAAGAGAAATTCTCCGTGTTGCTCAGGAACCTGTTTCACTCGAGACACCTATCGGTGAAGAGGAAGACAGCCATCTTGGTGACTTCATTCCCGATGATGATGCTCCGGCACCGGCAGACGCTGCATCTATCCTTCTTCTCAAGGAACAGCTTGATGAAGTTCTGAAGACTCTTACTCCGCGTGAAGCTAAGGTTCTTATGCTCCGTTTCGGTCTTGAGGGTGGCCATCCGCATACTCTTGAAGAGGTTGGTAAAGAGTTTGATGTTACACGTGAACGTATCCGTCAGATTGAAGCAAAGGCTCTTCGTAAGCTCCGTCATCCGAGCAGAAGCAAGAAATTAAAGGATTTTCTTGACTGATTTTAACCTTTTCTTTTCACTTCTCATATCATACTATGAGGCGGTGAAAATGAAACGGCGAAGAAAAATAATTATCCCGGCTGTTGCAGTGTTTTTACTCGTAACAGTCGGGATTTTTGTGTTTTTGGAGTTCAGAATAAAAAGTGTCAGAGACGAGCTTTCGACTCTTGAAGCAAACAGTGTGGCTTCATCAGCATTGACAGCAGGTCTTGATAAAGCACTTGCTGATTATAAGCTGAATTACGATGATATTGTAAGCTTTACATACGATTCGCAAGGTAATATAAAGTCGCTGTCTACGGATATTATAGCATTGAATATGCTCGGAAATGAAATAGGAATCAATACAGATAAATATATAAATGATAT
>JAZNCK010000014.1:0-2603 GCA_045587505.1 Acutalibacteraceae bacterium | reverse complement strand
ATATACAACAGACCAAATAACATAAATAACCGAAATAGCCGCAAATGTTATCATAGACTTTGCGTTATAAATAGGAAGGAAACAAAGAATTGTAGCAACAGCTATCGGAAAAGCCATCCACTTAAGATAAGGACGGCACTTACCCCACTTTGTACGTGTTTTATCAACAACGCTACCCATAATCGGGTCATTAAAAGCGTCAAACAAACGAGTTGCAAGCATAAGAACAGCAACTGCAGTTGCACCGGGAAGTGTACCGACCATAACACCATCTGCACCAAAAAGAAGAGCATCGGTCATAAAGACAGTAATATATGAACCGATAATTGAACAGATAAAGTTCTGACCGATACCTGTTACGCTGTATGCAATAGCTTCTCTGGGCTGAACACCTTTACCGGGAGTTGTACCAAAGAGCTTATGCAAAAAAGACTTTTTTTCCATAACAACCTCCAAAGTTTTATTCAGTTAATTATAACACAACTATACAATATTACAAGAGAAAAAACAAAATTCAAAATATTTCATCAAGTATTTCTATAACGTGAGCAACCGCACCGTCATCATTTGAGCGCACTACCCTACCGGCAACCGCTAGCGCCTCCGCGCTGCCGTTGCAAGGCACAAAACCGCACTCGGCAGCGACAAGCATTTCAATATCATTGAATCCGTCGCCTACAGCAAAGGTACGGTTGTGCGGAATACCGAGCTTATCGGCAAGTTTAAGTAAACCGGTACCCTTATCGACACCTTTACCCATAATCTCGATATATCTGCCTGTTGTCGGCAAATAACGCACCTCGGGATGCTCATTTTTAAGAAACGTCTGAATTTCAAGCGACTGATTTTCAGAGAAAATCATAACCTTCTGCCAAGGCGCTTTGGCCTCAGACGGGTCATTAACCTCCGAAAAAGTAATACCCTGAGAAGTAAAATGACGAGAAGACGTATCACAATTATTGATTACAAACGAATCAAACAGAGAATACATCTCTATCGACGCATCCGGGAAAGTAGTATGTAAATCACGCAGAGCATCAAAAATCTCATCACCTACATGATTTAAAAAGCTTATGCTATCGCTTGCGTAATCATAAGCCAATGCACCGTTGGCAAGGAGCACCGGTGCATTGATATAAGATTTTTCGTATGCGTGAAAGCCCTGATAACTTCTGCCGGTAGATACGGTAAATCTGCCGCCGTTTGCAATAAAATATGCTATTTTTTCACGAACCTGCGAAGTGATTATGCCTTCGCTGTTATATAAAGTTCCGTCATAATCACTCGCAATTAAAACATTATCAAATTTCATATTATTCAGCCGAATCTTCACTTATGGGAAGAAGCGAAAAACGGAACTTGAGGCCGTTCTTTGCACTGAAGCGGTAAGGCTTGAGTGTATCTTCACCACAGCTTGCAGTACCTGCACCACGGATATATCCGTCAATCGAAACAACTGTTGTACCTTCATCGTGAAGATCTTCCTGATGCTTTGCATCATTGAGAAGCTTCTGGGTGTAATGATGTGCACTGAAGCTGAAATTACCCTTACTGTTACAGAAGAGAATACCGTTACCGTCAGCATCAGTTATCTTCATCCAACGTGTTTCGCCTCTGTTTCCGTTATCCTGAGGATAGATATAAGGTTCGTGCATTTCATCAACAGTTGTAGTATAAATACCCACTCTTGACTGTGCCTTATAATCAGGAAGGTTTTCAAACTCGCCAAGACCGAAATACTCAATATTTTCAAACTCGTGAGGCAGTTCAAGCATAACACCGAATCTTGCAAGATCATCCTCAACAAAGAATCTGCAAGGTTCAATTTCAGCCTTAACCTTAACTGTACCGTTACCCTTGATTGTATATTCAAGTTCAACTTCAAACAGCTTTTTATTGCCGTTCATAAGCATAAATGTAGTTTCAACTTCAACCTCATTATATTCAAGGCTGTATTTAATATCCTGAAGCTTACAAACATACTTGTCATATCCGTTGGCAACCCATTTCTTACCGATAACAGGTGCATCATTATCAGTCATTGCACGAAAAATATTGGGCATAAATGTTCTGGAGCCAACAGGTGACGAATTAAACAGCTTCTTGCCGTTGAATTCATAATTTACAAAATCACCTGTTTCAAAATCAAACTCTGCTTTACCGTTGCTGAATTTAACAACAAGCTTTGTGCCTTCATCGCTGATTGAGATATCGGTGCAGTTTTTACGCATAAACTTAGTATAAACCTCGTTAAGCGCAATCTGCTCCCCTGCTATCTTTTCATCACCGACATAATAATCAAAGTTGATATGATACTCATAATCCTGATTAATTTTAGGAAGATCGAGTCTGAATACACGCTCAGCCTTAGGAGCTATATCGGGATTAAGTTCGCCTCCCTTAATTACAACACCGTTTTTGAGAACAGTCCATTTGATAGTAATATATCCGGAAGATCTGAATCTGTTGGTATTGAGGAAAGCAAAACTGTTGGCTCTGGTGTGTCTTGCACGAAGCGGACGGTAAACATTACGCATCTGCTGAGCACCGGTGTGAGGTGTACGATCCGGATACATAAGACCATCTACGCAGAAGTTATTATC
>JAZNCK010000013.1:0-15055 GCA_045587505.1 Acutalibacteraceae bacterium | reverse complement strand
AGAATGTATTCAATCGGGTTATGGACGGGATCTTCACCTGCTTCAATCGCAAGACGCTTGTGACCCATATCCTGCAGAGCGATAACCTCTGCTTTAACTTCTTCCTGTGTTAGCTTCTTTCTTTTAATGCATTTGTTCTGTCTGTGATAAGGACAGTAAACACAACCGTTGATGCAGTAGTTTGAAAGGTAAAGTGGTGCAAAAATTACAATACGGTTACCGTAAAATGCAAGCTTGATTTCCTCTGCGATTTTGTAGATTTCCTCGATTTTTTCAGGAATATCACAAGCAAGAAGTACGCTTGCTTCACGGTGCGTCAGACCACCGCAGACAAAGCCTGTTTCAGTTTCTTTCGGGCGAGCCTTTTCGAGAATAGAATCAATCAATTCAATATTATTTTTGTTAGCCTCAGCATATTCAAGCGTTGCACGGATTTCTCCGTCGTTAATAAATTCTTCAGCTTTTAATGATTTTGGATTATATTCAGCCATTTTGAGTCCTCCTTATATCTCCACGGTCGGTTACGATTTCGTAGCCGATTTTTTTAATTCTTTCATTAAGACTTTCCTTGCACTGTGCAGATTCGTCACCGTCGGAAAGTTTGTTATTATAAAGCTCATATTTTTTCCTGACCGAAGACGGTGAAAGGTTAGGCATAACCACGTTAGCTCCGGCAAGGATGCCTTTCTCACGTCCGTTCTTATCAATTGTACCGAGTGCCGTTGTTGACGGCAGAAGTACGGCAGGATGTATAAGACGGATGATGGACAGCAGATAACAGGTGAGTTCAGCGGTACCGCCCGACTTGTCTGCAAACGGAGTATCCTTGTGCGGTATGAACGGTCCGATTCCGCACATATCGGGTTTGAAATTCTCAATGAATTTCAGGTCCTTTGCAATCATATCGGTTGTCTGGTAAGGTGAGCCGACCATAAATCCGCAACCTGTCTGGAACCCGATTTCTTTGAGTGCTTTAAGACAGGTCATCCTTGTCTCAAAACTCATTTCTTCGGGATGAAGCAGAGCGTAATGTTCGCTGTCTGCTGTTTCGTGCCGTAACAGATAACGGTCAGCACCTGACTCGTAAAGTTTCCTGTAGCTTTCTTTACTTCTTTCGCCCATGGAAAGTGTAACGGCACATTCAGGATACTTTGCTTTTATACTTTTCACGATGTCGCAAAGCACATCGTCTGTAAAGAATCTGTCTTCACCACCCTGCAGGACAAAGGTGCGAAAACCGAGTGCGTAACCCTCGTCGCAACATTCGAGAATTTCGTCCTTTGTCAGACGGTAACGGTCGCAGTTGCGGTTTGAACGACGGATTCCGCAGTAAAGACAGTCGTTTTTACAGATGTTGCTGACTTCTATAAGACCTCGGATAAACACGGTATTACCGTAAATTTCCCGACGGACTCGGTCAGCTTTTTCTGCAAGGATTTCTGCAGCTTCGGGGGAACGGTTGTTGATTAAAACTTTGTATTCGTTGAGCGTCAGTGAGTGTTCTTTTTCAAGTTTTTCGATGAGATATATAATATCAGTCATTTGAAATCACACCGGAATATGCAGTTTTTACACTCACTCCGTCAAGTCTGCCGATTTTGCCCGAAAGTGCTGAAATCATGTCCTGCGGAGCATCAATTGCGATGCTTATTATATTTATATTTCGCTCACGGTAGGGAATGCCCATTCTGCCGATGATAAATTCACCGTAATCGTGCAGAATAGCGTTCAGCTTTTCTACGGTGTCGTTTTTTTCAACGATAATGCTCATTACAGCAACTCTTGTTTCCATATTTACGTCCAAAAAAATCACCGCACCCGACAATAAGGGTGCGGCGATACAAGTACAAATTTCAGCCGTCACCTTTCAGTCAGATAAATCTTTGTGTCAGGTACACTGTTTTCGTATGTATTATACTATATTCAGCTTTAAAGGTCAACAGGAAATTGTTTATTTTTTGTCAATCTTCTGTTTCCCAGACGAAATGAGCATCTCCTGCACCCACTTCAAAGTGGTATTTTGCAATACCGAGGTCGATTTTTGAATAAAAACCGAAGAGGGTTTTTGCTTTTACTCTGTTCCCGTCAAGGATGAATTGGAATTTCTGCTGATTTACGGCTGTCGGTGCGAGCATAACGGCAACCATCGCCGATTTGAACCATTCAGGCATATCACCGTTTTTAACGGTGCAGAGTTCTTCCAGCTGTTTACTCGGACGGGTTTTACCCGGGGTTTGTCCGTAACCGAGCGCGATGACGATAAGAAGTTTTTCACCGTTATTCAGCTTGTAAACGGCTTTTGATTTGTTGAAGGTCAGTGCAACCCAGCAGGTGTTAAGACCTAACTGCTGAGCACGCAAAACTACTTGCTCACCGTAGTATCCGCATTTTTCATCGTCACCTTTTTTACCTGTGATCGCAATGTAATTACTGCAGTTTTCAAAGTTGCCGTATTTTGCCATACCTGAGCCGAAAGCCTCGGGCTCATTGAGGATCAGCTGGATATTGAGTCCGCTTTTTCTGTTGCACTCTTCAATGGTTTTCTGCAATTCAGCGGCAGTGGCTTCGTCGATTTTACGGTCGGTATATCTTCTGACAGAATGTCTTTCTATAATTGCTTCGCGCAGGTTCATTTCAAACACCTCTTGAAAACGTTTTTTCTATTGTAGCATAAAAATATGTAGAATCCAATAGAATTTTGCAAAAGCAGAAAAAAGATTTGTCTTGCAAGAGGTTTGTGGTTTTGGTATAATTGCAGTGAGGAAAATGACAGGAGTGATTTTATGAAATCCTTTATTGCTTTTTTTACCGCAATCATAACTTTTTTCAGTTGTGTATGGGATGCAGGTGTTGAATTTGTGAATAATTACAGATTCACCATAGACACAGCTGAGGTCGGCGATGTGCTTGTCAATCCGGCAAGCAATGTCAACGTCTGGTCAATCCAAGGCAATCAGTTTGTCGGTGCGAAAGCGAACGAAAAGTATAATATTTTTGAGTTTGTGGATTATATTCAGTTTATGCAGTGCACAGGCGGTAACGCAGACCGTGATCTCTTCAAGGATCCTTACGATAAAACAGTCCTTGATGATTATGATTTTACAAAACTTATTGAGAACTGTCGCGGTGTGCTCGAACTCGGAGCAAAGCCTATGCTCAAGCTCGGCAGTGTGCCTCTTAAGTATTCCGCAAAGGCGATGACGGGTACCGATTTCGGCACGAATATCTATCCGCCCGATGATTATGATGTTTATTATAACTACATTGCCGCAATCGCACAGGCACTTGTTGATGAATTCGGAGTCGAAGAGGTGCTCACCTGGCGGTTCGGTGTTATGACGGAGTTTGAAAACTCACAGTGGTTTATGGCAAACAGCGAAAAGCCTGAGGATGCAGCCGTTGAATACTGCAAACTTTATGACTACACCGTACAGGCACTGATCGATGTTATCGGCAAAGATGTTTTTGTTGGTGCTCATGCAATGGCTGTTACCGAAGGTCATTGGGATGAGAGAATTTTCATCAACCACTGCGCAAACGGTACAAACTATAAAACAGGCGAAAAAGGCAGTCGTATCTGTTACCTTGCAGCCTCCTTCTATGACTATTCTCCCGGTGAAGAAACAAGTGGAATGAATTTTGAAAAGACGATGAAGCACCTTAAGAAAGCTGCTGACAAGGCAGGGCTTAAAAATCTTATTTTTGGTGTTGATGAGGGCAGACTGCTTGTCGGAAACAATGCGGGTAAAATCGACAACCAACTTTTAACACGCACAGTCGGTTATACATACCAGGGCGCTTATGATGCACGTCTTTATCGTACGATGTTCAATAACAACATCAATTATTTCTCTGCATGGTCGTACCTTTCAAACGGACTTATTGACGGTCATCCGACAGTCAGTTATCACGTCGCAAAGAATGCGGCAAAATTTGACGGTGCAAACCTTGTAAAAACAAGAAAGACTGTCCGCGCGCTTCTTCCGCCTATCGAGGTTGATGCAGTATCCGCTTATAATAAAGACACGCAGACCGTTCACATTATGGCGTATAACTACAAAAATGATGTGGATTATCAGCGTTGTGCAAATCTTGACTTCAAAGTAAAGGTTCCGCAGTTTGACGGTCAGAAAGTTAAGGTTACAGCCTATGTTATTGATGATGACTGCAACTACTTTGACGAGTGGCAGGAAGACAGAGTGAAGTACAACATTACTGATGACTGTTTTGACTGGTCACCCGATGACCCCGAAATCGAGAACATAACAACTCTGCGTGAAGGTTGGGCGAGAGATATTTACTTCAACGAGCTTAAGGATAAATATGAAGAATGTTCACGTCTTGAGCCGATAACGACAGAGGCGCAGGTAAAAAACGGCAAGGTTAAACTTGACATTACTCTCAATCCGAACGCAGTAGTCTTCTATGAAATCACTCCTGTAAAATAAAACACGAAACCGTGCTCCGATTGTTCGGAACACGGTTTTTATATCAGTGCGTTTACTGTATCGATTATTATACTGACAAGATTTCTGTCGAAATCTTCGAATTCATTTGTGGTGATTTTCTTGCCCGTGAGGGTTACAAACCAAGCTGCTGCTGCAGCAAAACGACCGTAATCATAAGTCAGATGGAAACCGTCACGGCACAGGGATAAACCACCGTTCGGATAGTGAAATTCTTCAGCTGTTTGACGAAGTGAATTGATAACATCACCGGACGGAAGGATTTTTAAACTGAAATTTTCTGCAAATGCCTGCACAGTACGGTCTATACGGCTGTGCATTTCTTTTTGACTCCTGTTGTAATTGACGAATCCCGGATGTTCGGAATCGGTTTCATAAGCCCAGGTGCGGTGAAGATAAATCTCTGCGTCAGGTAGGGTGTTTTTTACAACATTCAGAAGATCCGTCAGATAAGGCTCATAAGTTTCGGGCAAACCGCTGAGGTCGCTTACCTGCTGAAGTGTAACAATGTCCCACTTGTCTCTTTTTAATGCTTCGGCAATGCTGATTTTTTCTTCGGCTACATTTCCGTTGATCTGATAGTCGTAAAATGCATTGTTTTCTTTTTCGTTTATCCAATGTGTTTCAAGACTGCAACCGCCAATGTAAAGGTTGGCACAATCGATGTCAATTCCGTTATCCTGTGCAAGCTGATGGAGCCAACGCTGTGCATCTTCGGAAAAACTGTTTCCGATTGAAAGAACTTTCATCATTTCACCTCGCGTTTGTCAAGTTGTTTGTTACGGAAATAGAGAACGAGATCGGCACTGACCATAATGAGGTTTAAAAAGTAGAAAAACAGCACATACCACTTTTCGCTGAAAGAATCCATATAAGCCTCGTTCGTAAATTTTGAGGCAATTCCTGCTATATAACCAAAAAATATCAGAAGCAGAAAAGCAAGACTTTTACCTTTTGCAGTGCGAGCCTTGTAGGATTTGATAACATTCATCGGCCACGACGCACCGAAGCTGACAATCATAATTATTTCTAAAATTTCAGACATATATATCTCCTTAATCCTGCAACCATTTAAGTTCGTTTGCAGGTATTACGATGTAGTTGTTTTCGCCGTCTCCGATACGCAGGTAAACATTGCGTATGCCTGCCTGAATAATCTGTCTTGCACATACGGGGCACGGTTTGGCTTTATGAACGGAATTGTCTGACGGGTTGATACCTGCAAGATAAAGGTCAGCACCGATAGTTTGTTGACGTGAGCAGTTAAGAAGTGCATTCATTTCAGCGTGAACCGCACGGCAGATTCCGTATCCCTCGCCTTGATGCATATCTTTTGCGATACGGGGGCATGAGCCTATTTCACAGCAGTTTTCAAAGCCTCGGGGTGAACCGTTATAGCCTGTTGAGATAACAACGTCATCTTTAACTATAACTGCACCGTATTTTCTTTTAAGGCACGTGCTTCTGTAAGCAAACACTTCAGCACAGTTCAGGTATGTATCGATTTTGGAAACACGATTGTTATTTTGTGGGTAGACCATAATTTCACATCCTCAGGCGATAGTATAACACAAAATAATTTTTGTGTACAGTTAAATTATTTTATAAAACTCTTAATAAAACAAAAAAGCAACAACAATACCTACGGTATCATCGTTGCTTTTTTGGCGGAGGACAAGGGATTTGAACCCTCGCGCCGGTCACCCGACCTACTCCCTTAGCAGGGGAGCCTCTTCACCACTTGAGTAATCCTCCATTGGTGAACAAAACCAAAATATTCTGTTCTTTTACAAGTAAGACTTCCTCTTGAAAGGAAGTCTTACTCAGTGTGGCGGAGAGAGTGGGATTCGAACCCACGGTACGTTGCCGTACGACGGTTTTCAAGACCGTTCCGTTATAACCACTTCGGTATCTCTCCGAATGCTCACATATCTTATCACATATTTTAATGCTTGTCAATACTAATTTTGCAAAAAAATAACACACAAAGCAGTTTATTTTTATTGCTTTGTGTGTTGGCTTTATTTAACGAGATTATATAGTCTTTCTCTGTGCTTAGTATCTCTTTCACCGAAGAAATCGTCCATACGTTTTTTGTAGACAGGATTTGCCGGAAAATCGTTCTCTGCGAGAGTTCTGACTGCATTAAGCAACTCTTCGCCTGTCTGCGTGATGTCACCGAAGCCTTCCTCAAGGGGGAGGTCGAGTTTTGAATATCCGTGTGTCAGGCCTGCACGGAACTGGTCGTAATCAGGCACAAAATATATGATCGGTCGGCTCAGGTAAACAAAGTCAAAAACAACAGACGAGTAGTCAGTAATCATAGCGAGGTAGTCCTGCATATTGATATTTTCCTGAGTCACATTGATTCTCGGATTGTCAACCTTGATGTATTCATCGTAACAACTGAAAATAGGATGATTCTTGAAGTCAAGCGTCAGGTCGTATTTTTCGAGCAAATCTGCAAGCTCGGGCGAATTGAGAAATGCACTGATCTGTGTGTAGAACGGCGAAGCAAGGAATTTTTCGGGATACAGAGCTCTTGTGTTATCAATGTATTCGCCGATAAGGTTCTTTCTCCACGATGGGGAGAAGAGGATTTTTCTCTGTGCAGGTTTGCTTACGTCAATCGAATCAAATCTCGGCATTCCGCTGAAAAGGAGATCTTCATCATTAAAATGGTAATTTTCGCAGAAGTTTTTCTTCTCAAATTCTGAAGAAATAACTATCTTATCTGCGTTTGCTTTTTCCTTAGCGTAAAGTCCGGGCAGATTCGCGTGCAGAACACCGTGCTGCAGGTAAATGATGTCCGTATGCATCATATCCGAATACCAACGCAGCGGCAGATTGCCGAACGGACTGATGATTGAAATTGAGTTAAAGGAAGTGAGAATTTTGCTTGAATTCAGGAAAAGAATTCTATGCTTGAAAGATCTGAATTCAACAAGATGTTTCTTTTGTTTCGGGGTAAAATACTTATGTGTATCACTTTGACTAAGACTGTTAACGATGTAATATCGCTGTACGCCGTCATTTTTTTCAAAATCGTGCCGAAACTGGTCATACGCGTTGTCGAAGATGTTTTCTCTGTCGCAATAAAGCCAGATTTCGTTCTTGCCCTTAGTCAGCTTTGCGACCATCCTGTGAACAAAAGAGCCTTTGCTTTCACGAAGGGTTGATATGTCGGCATTTTTTGCAGCAAATTTAAGCTCGGCACGGTTTGCTTTTCGTATAGTGATACGGTCAGCTTTACTGTCGAGTTCAACGGCGTATTTTTCACAGGCAACGAGCTTTTTGGTGTTGTTTACAACACATCGGTAACTGTACAAAACGGTCGGTTTTACCATTTCTCCGTCAGCTTCAATAAACAGGCGGAAGCTGTTATTATCCGAAAGCTTGATATGTGCGTTGAAACAGCCGAAATTGTCAACGTTCGATTCATCAGGGCAATTGCTGCGATGAGCCTTGTTAATTTTAATGTTATGAACAGTGCCCTCGTTTTCGTGTAAGCTGATGCTGATGTTTTCAACAGACAACAAAGAAAGTCTGACAAAGCCCATTATCCTGAGCTCACCGTCTTTGATTTTTAATGTGTCAAAAGTTACGGCAATCGGTGGCGGAGAAGAAACGAGATACGACCCGCAATCAACACAGAAAACAGATTTTTCGGGGTTAGCGTAATTGCAGACAGGGCATTTCATAAGTTTTCTCCTTTCGCACGATAGTGGGTACAATGTCTTGTATAATACTCATTATACATACAAGTTCACAAAAAAGTCAACACGAAAACAGGTGCTGTTATATGAATATTTTGAGTTGAAAAAGGTGGACAAGTATGGTAAAATATATGCGTAGAATTTTGTTCAAAATTTCCGAGGTGTAAAAAATGGATTTTAAGTATAAAATTTCTGTCATTATTCCTATTTATAACGTCGAGGAATATCTCGAATACTGTCTGGATTCACTCGTAAATCAGACTATAGATAAAAACGATGTGGAAGTTTTACTTGTCAATGACGGGTCGCCCGACAACAGTGAAGAGATCTGCAAAAAATACTGTGAAAAGCATTCCTTTTTCAAGTATTTTGCAAAGGAAAACGAAGGCGTTTCAAAAACGAGAAATTTTGGAATAAAGCACGCACAGGGTAAGTATATTGCGTATCTTGATCCCGATGATGCATTGACCGAAAAGTCCCTTGAAAGTCTTGTGAAGTTTTTTGAACAACACGAGAATGAGGTTGACATAGTAACGTATAAAATCGTGCCGACTTTTGAAGGTAAAAAATCAGGCCCGCTACATTACAGATATAAGTATCTCAAACACAATGGTGTATACGACCTTACCCGACCGGAAAATATATTTATCACGCAGACGACAATGAACATCTGCGTTAAAAACAAAGGCAACGCAAACATCCTATTCCCGGAAGATACCGTGTATCACGAAGATCAGCGATACAACATCGACGTGGTCCGTGAAAAAATGAAAATAGGTTACTGTACAGGTGCACAGTATCTGTATACCAAAAATCCATCAAGTGTTACAAACACCCGCTTTTATGCTTATTATATCTTTGAGGAAACAATGCAGTACTGGGAAAGACTGTTTGCTTCCTTCGACGGCAAGGTTCCGCAGTACATTCAGGTTATGTATGTTAACGACATAAACTGGAAAACACAAAGCGACATTCTTTTACCGTACCACTATCAGGGCGAAAAATACGACAATGCAGTTAACCGAATCTGTGCTTTGTTAGGTCAGGTTGACGATGAGGTTTTAGAGAGACACCCGAAGATTGAGGCTCTTCACACCTGTTTCCTTTTCGGCCTTAAGTATAACGGTAAGATTGACGTATCCGCAGGTTGCGGCGGAGCATCTCTCTGGCATTCAGATGACATGCTGTTTACGGAAAAGATTTTTACACTTGTGGTATGCCGCTTTAAGGTCGATGGTGAAAAAGTTTACATCGATGCATTCTTGCGTACTCCCGTAACTTCATATACAGACGATGTTGAGATTTATGCAAACCTTACAGGTGAGGATACTGCAGAGAAAACTGCACTTAAAAAAGAACCGTCTGCGTGGGATCATTACCGTGCAAAAATCAAAACAAACAGAATGTTCAGAGTTCGTTTTGATTGGGATTATATCAGATATCCTGAAATACAGTTCTCTGTGGACATCTGCGGAGCATCTCTTCCGGTAAAACTTGAGTTTGTTTCTCATGCACCGTTCAACACAGGAATTTACCGTTCAACACTTTTCCGTTGCGGATATAAATTCATTCAGAATCCGAACGGTTTTGATGCGTACAAATCCAACCCTGCTGAGGAAAAAGCATTTTACAGACGTTATGCAACAACATTGATGTTAAGAAAACCCAGAACATTCCTCTGGAGAACAGCCTGCGGAAACATAAACTCCGACAAGCGAAAAATCTGGCTGTACTATGACTGCAAAAATGTATACAAAGACAACGGATACTATCAGTTTATTCACGATTTTGAGAAGGACGACGGTGTCGAAAGATATTATGTTGTCAACGATGATATTGACCGTAAGGAATTGCTTACCCCGAAACAGAGAAAGCATATAATCCGTTTCGGATCACTCAAACACAAGCAGTATTACCTTGCAGCAGAAAAAATCATTACAGCTTATGCAGAGCATAATAACTATAACCCGTTCCCTGCTTTTGTATGGAAAAACTATACAGATTTATTCAAAGCGGAAGTTATTTACCTCCAGCACGGTGTTTTACACGCTTACCTGCCGTGGAAATATGCTAACGACAGATTGACTGCATTCGACAGAGAAGTTATTTCAACCTCATTTGAGATGGAGAACTTCACGAAAAATTACGGATTCCGTGAATGTGACCTGATACCTGCAGGTATGCCTCGTTACGATTTTATCGATATTGAGGCGGCAAAATCAGAAAAGAAAATCCTTTTCGCTCCGACGTGGCGCAAATATCTTATCGGTATGGACAAAGACGGTAACTTCTTCCCGACGCCGGATAAGTTCAGAAACAGTGACTTCTTTAAGGAGACTTACGAATTCCTTTCAAGCAAAGAACTGGCAGATGTTCTTGAAAAAAATGATTGGTATCTCGATTTCAAGCTTCATCCGATTTTTCATGGATACAATTCGCTTTATGACATAAAGAGTGACAGAATACGAATTGCGGACAAGTCAGTTGATGAAAAGTCATACAAGGTGTTTATCACGGACTTCTCGTCTTTCTGCTTCGACTTTGTTTATCTCAAGAAAACGATGATGTATTTCGTTCCCGATGATGAAATGTTCAGAGCCGGAATGAATGATTACCGAAAACTTGACCTGCCGTTGGAGGACGGATTCGGACCTCTCGCACACAGCGCACAGGAAGCTGTTTCAGCGATTGTCGATATTGTGGAAAGGGCAGGTGAGGCAGAACCGAAATATCAGCAGAAGATGGAAAGTATGTTCCTGCACGCTGATAAAAACTGCCGTGAGCGTATATATAATTCAATCAAATAAAATAAAAAAAGGAAGAAAATCCATAAAAGATTTTCTTCCTTTTTTTTATGCCTGTGAATGAACTTCTTCAATAACCTCTGCAACATAGTCAGCATAAATGTGACCGATAAAATCAGCACCGATGCCGTATGTCGGATGAACACCGTCTTCGGAAAATGCTTTCCAATCTGTCTTCACACTAGCTGCAGCAAGGATTCCGTCAAGAGGAATGAAAAGATCAGCGTACTCTCTTGCAAGTTTACGTACAATCTGAATCTTCGGGTCAAGATCTTCACGAAAGTAGAGCTTATCCTCAGCAGGGAGAAGGAATTGTTCGATCATAACGATTTTTGCATTTGTTTCTTTTTTGATGGCTTCAAGCACTGTACGGTAGTTTTCTTCAAACTTCTCGTCGGAGAGCCATTCTCTGTTTTCTGCTCGGTGCCAGGTGTCGTTTACACCGATAAGGATTGAAACAATATCAGGCTGAATATCTATAAAATCACTTTTAAGTCTGTTGACAAGGTCAATGGTCTGATTGCCGCTTATACCGAGGTCAATAAACTCAAAATCCATTCCCGGGAAATAGTCGGTAAGGTACTTTGCGGCGTATTTCGGATATCCGTTACCGAGGTCGTGAATATCGTCGCGGTTGCGGTCGGCATCTGTTATGCTGTCGCCCTGAAATAAAATTTTCATAAAATTTCCTCCAAATTTTCAATTTCTTTTATCTCTGAAAAAATTTTATCTCCGCAAACGGAAATAAAAAGATTTTTTCTTTCGTGAGTTGTAAAAATTTTATCATATTTTTTCATAGCTTTCCGTGGCTTTTCAAAGCAATAATTACCAAGCGAAGCGACGGTTTCTCCGTTACACTTGACAATACTTTCTTTGAGTGTCCACAGTCGGGTGAAAGCTCTTTGAGGTGAACGTTGACCGATAACCCATTCCTTTTCTTCGTCTGAAAAGCAACGCTTCATCACTCCGTCACGGACAGGCTGAATATCCTGAATGTCAATTCCTACGGGACCGGGGAAGGCGAGCACTACCACACCACTGTTTGTGTGACTGATACTGAAGTGGATATTGCTGTTCTTTAAAAACGGTTTTCCGTTTTCGTTCATTGTGAATTCGGGTTCATATATCCCGTAATCAGAAAGAGCTTTCCGCAGAAGAATGTAAGCAATAACACAGTTTTCTTTGTCACGTCTGAGCTTTAATCTTTCATATTTTTCTCTGCGTTCTGCAGGAAGATAAGCAAGATATTTTTCACAGGAAAATCCGTCGTAGTTTTCAAAAAAATAAATCATTTTTATTCACTCTTTGTCGTAATTTTCGGTGAAGAGATGAACTTCTCCGCCGTCACGGTCACGGTAGCCGACAACTGTTGCAAGGTTGACGTTGTGGATACTTTTGAATATGTTCATATCTACCTTGTCATTTTCTGCGGTCAGTTTACGGATAAGCTCTTTGACCTCCTGCCGCTTTGAGCCGTCGCAGTTTTCTTCGTTTTTCTGTGTTACGCTGCATGCACAACGGATGAACTCGAGCTCGTTATACCTTGCCCAGGCGATAATGTCGCGTTCACGCACCATGTAAAGAGGACGGATAAGCTCCATACCCCCAAAGTTTGTACTTTTTAGTTTCGGCATCATTGTTTTTATCTCTGCACCGTAAAGCATACTCATCAGCGTGGTCTCGATTGCATCGTCAAAGTGGTGTCCCAGGGCAATTTTGTTGCAGCCCATATCCTGAGCTTGTTTGTAAAGGTAACCGCGGCGCATTCTTGCACAAAGGTAACACGGTGACCCGCCTCCGACATTCTGCACGGAATCAAAAATAGGCGAGTTAAAAACAGTTATCGGAAGGTCAAGGATTTTTGCATTTTCGATTATTTTTTCTCTGTTTTCAGGGTTGTATCCCGGGTCCATAACGATGTATTCAACCCCGAATTCAAAGTCGCTGTATTTCTGCAGATGCTGCATACATTTTGCAAGGAGCATCGAATCTTTGCCGCCTGAAATGCACACGGCAATCTTGTCGCCCTCGCGGATAAGCTCATAATCCTTGATAGCGGCAACAAAGTTGTTCCATATTGTTTTGCGATATTTTTTGATTATACTGCGTTCGATAAGCTGATGTCTTTCCATAGTTTTCTCCGAAAATTCAATTAAGTTTATTTTATCACTGCTTTTGACAATTTACAACAGCACAGACAATCTTTTTAGGTTGAAAAAAGAATAATTTTAATGTATAATGTCGGCATATCTCTTTTTACACTTTTGGAGTTGATTTTTTGAACAGATTGAATGATTATAAAGTTATGCCGACGGTTGCACTCAGAGGACTTGTTGTTTTCCCCGGTATGACTCTTAATTTTGATGTCGGCAGACAGCGTTCGATAGATGCAATCAAGGCTGCGATGGCAGATGAGCGTGAGGTTTTCCTTGTTGCGCAGAAGGACGTCCGTGACGATGAGCCCGAGTTTGACCAGCTTTTCAAAATGGGTACGGTCGCAAAAATCAGCCATATCCTCAAGCTTCCCAACAGCGACACAATAAGAATTTCGGTCGAAGGTCTTTACCGTGCATCGCTCGTTGATATGCTGCAGACTCAGCCGTATCTTATTTCGGACGTAAAGGCAAGAAAGAGCACTGCGATAAAGGCAGAGGACAAGGATTACGAAATTGCACTTGTAAGGCAGACAAAGGATTTCTTTGAAGATTATGCGGACGTTGCTCCGCAGATGCCGGGCGACCTTATCCTTGAAGTGCTTGAGAAAAACTCAGCAGGTGAGCTTGCTGACTATATCGCAGGCAATATTATGCTTGAATACAAAAAGCGTCAGACTATCCTTAACGAGGTCAATCCGCTTCGCAGACTTGAAAAGGTATGCTGTCTTCTTGCAAAGGAAGGCGACCTTATGCGCCTTGAAAACGATATCAACAGAAAAGTTCAGGATAATATTGACAAGAGCCAGCGTGAATATTACCTCCACGAGCAGATGAAGGTTATTTCGGAAGAGCTTAATGACGGTGCTTCTCCGCTTGAAGAGTGTGACGAATTCAAGGAGAAGATCAAGGCTCTTGCGCTTGAAGAAGAGAGCGAGAAAAAGCTTCTTAAGGAATGTGCAAGACTTGAAAGAATGTCTCCGACTTCTCCCGAAGCAACGGTCAGCAGAGTGTATATTGAAACCTGTATTGACCTTCCGTGGAACAAGCTGACGGAAGATAACCTTAACCTTGCGAATGCAAAGAAAGTGCTTGACCGCGACCATTACGGAATGGAAAAGGTCAAGGAAAGAATTATCGAAGCTCTTGCTGTACGTAAGCTTTCGGACGGCGGATACGGACAGACACTCTGCTTCGTAGGTCCTCCGGGTGTCGGCAAAACTTCAATTGCGAAGAGTGTTGCCGAAGCAATGGGAAGAAAGTTTTCGCGAGTTTCTCTCGGCGGTGTTCACGATGAAGCTGAAATCCGCGGACACAGAAAAACTTATATCGGCTCAATGCCGGGCAGAATTATTGCCGCAGTCAGATCGGCAGGTACAAGAAATCCGATTATCCTTCTTGATGAAATTGATAAGCTTGGTTCAGATTATAAGGGCGACCCGTCATCGGCACTTCTTGAGGTGCTTGACGGTGAACAGAACGGCACTTTCACAGACCATTATATCGATATGCCGTTTGACCTTAGCAAGGTTATGTTTATCACAACAGCGAATGATAAATCAACGATCCCTGCACCTCTTCTTGACAGAATGGAAATAATCGAGCTTCCGAGCTATACTCACGAAGAAAAATTCAATATCGCGAAAAAGCACCTTGTGCCTAAGCAGGTGAAACTCCACGGTCTTGATTCAAAGACCTTTAAAATCAACGATAAAGCTCTACGCGATGTCATTGACGGCTACACCCGCGAAGCAGGCGTAAGACGTCTTGAACAGCAGATTGCGGCTCTTTGCAGAAAGGGTGCGGCAACTATCGTATCAGGCGAAGAAACTGCAGTTTCAGTCAAGGTGACAAGCCTTGAAGGTATGCTTGGTCCGAAGAAATATCTTCCCGAAACAATCGAAGAAGGATCTGCT
>JAZNCK010000012.1:0-10443 GCA_045587505.1 Acutalibacteraceae bacterium | reverse complement strand
ATCATATCAAGTTTTTTCATTTTCTTTTTCATAAAGCAAGTCGTCAGAAAAATGCTTATAAACAACAGCAATACAGCCACTGCTACCACCACCCATATTTTCCAGATTCCTCCTGTTGTCACACGACTGTCTGAATCATATATCGCAAATGTAATAGTTGTAAGCGTAAGCGTTGCAAACACAGCCACAACACAGTTTGTGACGGATATAAAGTTTCCCTCTTTTCTGACCGCTTTGAGCACCTCACCTATGTCCGAACCCGCAGAACGCATCAGAGCATATATGCCGGTATTTGAAGTAATATTTGCAAAAACGCAAGCAAACACAGAAAGAACTGAAATCACAACGAGAGGAACAGCCACTACAAAAAAGTAAAATTCCGAAGCAAAACTGAATTCAAACAATTCGGAGCTGCAGGAAGCAAACCCTTGCCCACTATAGTTTCTGATGATGTCAAACATCATCACGATTATTACAAAAACGAGCAGCGTAACGCTCGTTGTAACTATCATACTGATATAGTTCATCAGATTGCTTGAAAAATTGCCGATTGACACGAAGTGCCCCATTCCTTTTCTTCTGTACTTTTTGGGGGATGCAGTCATCGTTCTTATACCGTTATCAGTTGCTAATTTTGTTTTCAGAGCTGACGCTACCTGAGAGACTGAAATATCTCTATGTACTTTTGCAGAAAGTCTGAATAACAGTAGCGATATTATCAGTACCGTCACAACAAGTGCTGACACAGAAATATTGATATTTACAGGAAAAGGAGAAAAATTACGGTTTTCAAAAAACATCTTTGCAACAAGTCTGACTGTATAGATCCCTGCCGTTCCGCAAAGAAGTCCGGATGGTACCCCGCAGGAAAGAATATATTTCGTTTCTTCTCTGACATATTTCTTTATTCCCTGCATTGTGTCTCCTGCTCCAAGCATCGTTATCAGAAAGTTTCTCCGTGATTTTTTACATAGTCTGAACACTATTGAAAGTGTTGCATTTACCATAAACAACACTACCAACGAAAGCAGGATAATCGTTGACGGCATATTTTCAACGCTTGCCATCGGCGAAAAAACCGAATCAGCGTTTTCGGCCTGTGGCAAAAGCGTTATGTTTTCACTCTTAACCTCGTTCAAATAACCTTCAATATGCGAAGACGATGGCAACTCTTTCAGTTGTCTTTTTTTTTCTTCGAGCTCTTCAGTTTCTTCATCCGACAATCCGTGATTTAAATAATCTAAAAACTCTCCTGTGTATTTGCTGATTTCAGAAAGATTGGAAATATTGTTTTTCAGAAGCTGTGAAAAACTTATGCCAATAACCTCCTGAGAACTATTAAACAGAAATGTGAAATAGTTTGTACTCAAAGTAAGTGTCAGCAGTAAAGCAGCTGTAGTCACTGCGGTCGTAACAACAAGCAGAAAGAACTCTATCTTTTCTTTAGCAAATCTTTTTTTCGCAAGTATTCTGTAAAACTTCATTTTACATCACCACGTCTTTGTTGTTTATATCCGAAACAATTTCACCGTCTTCAATCCGGATTATTCTGTCTGCAGTAGCAGCTATGGATTCATCATGGGTAATTATAATCAGTGTCTTGTTCTCTTCTTTACAAATATTCATCAGCAATCCAACAACCTCCCGGCTGTTTTTTGAATCGAGATTACCTGTGGGTTCATCTGCAAGTATTAATGATGGTGAGGCTGCGAGCAGTCTTGCAATTGCAACACGCTGTTGCTGTCCGCCTGAAAGCTGATTCGGCAAATAAGAACCTTTACCCTGCAAGCCCAAACGATTCAGAATTTCTGTAATCTTTTTAAAATCCGGTGTTCTGCCCGAAGCAACCAACGGATAGGCAATATTTTCTTCAATATTGATAACAGGAATCAGATTAAAAAACTGAAAAACCATTCCGATTTCGTTACACCTGAAATTTGAAAGAGTATAGTCATCCAGGTCGTAGATGTCACAGCCGCTTATGTAAACCTTTCCGTTTGTCGGCTTTTCAACGCCTGCAATCATGTGCATAAGTGTTGATTTTCCCGATCCGCTTGTCCCTACGATTGCAACAAACTCGCCTTTCTTTATTTCAAGTGAAATATTGTTGGCAGCAGGAAAACTATCAGCAAAACCGTTTTCGTAAATTTTGGTTACGCCATCAAGCCTGACTGAGATATCCGTGTCGTTTTTTTGGTACTTTAGTAATTTCTTTTTCATTGCTACACCTCCATTTCATACGATTGGGTTGAACCCTGATTGTAATACTCTGCCTGAGCATACCATAGTTCACTATATTTTCCTTCATGATTTTTCAGGAGTTCTTTATGAGTACCGTCTTCAACAATCTGTCCGTCTTCAACAACCAGAACACGGTCACAAAAACGGCAGGCCGACAAACGGTGTGAAACAAAAATGATATTCTTTTGCCACATCAGATTATTGAAATGTGAATAAATTTCACGTTCTGCCTTTGGGTCAAGAGACGAGGTAGGCTCATCAAGAATCATAAACGGGGCATCTTTATATATCGCTCTTGCTATTGCAATTTTTTGAGCTTCACCTTTGGAAATTTCAACACCGTCGGATTTAAAATCTTTATTAAGCACTGTCTCAAGACCTCTCGGCATTTCCTTTACTCTCTCGGCAATACCTGCCTTTTCAAGTGCAGACCAGACATTTTTATTGCTGTAAGAAACATCTGCCCCGACATTTTCCCCGACCGAAAGTGAAAAAATGCTGAAATCCTGGAAAACCACGGAAAACAGATCAAGATATTCATCATAGCTAAATTTACGTATGTCAATTCCGTTGAGGGAAATATATCCCTCTGTCGGATCATACAATCGACAAATCAATTTAACAATGGTTGTTTTGCCGCCTCCGTTCTTTCCTACAAGTGCTGTTCTGTCACCGGGCTCAAATTTCAGATCAAGATTTTTGATTACATACTCATCTGTTCCCGGATATTTAAAACTGACATTGTGAAATTCAATGCAATAGGAATTATCCATTCGTTTTTCGGTAGGAAGTCTGCCTCTGGATAAATCATCGGTAATCTCGGCATATTCCAAAAGTTTTTCAAGGTGTTGTAGTGATGAATGGAATCTGAAAACGCTGATTGCAGCTGTTCTTGCATTATAAACAATTTTCTGAAAACATGCAGGAACTTTCATTATGCTACCAAAACCAACCGCATTGAACATAACAATAAAATAACCTAAACCCAGCAAAATGTGCAGCGTTACCGAACTAGGCTCTATATAGTTACGAAAATACTTATTCTTATAGTAATAATGATTCTTTTCTTTCAAAACCTTCTGCATAAGATTGCTGATCAATCCTTTTTGGTTGAAAATATGCATATCCTTACCGGTTGAACTTTTGCCGATATATTCCCGCAGATAATAATGATATATTTCTTTTATGTTCCTCTTATTTTTTTCTGATTCAGTAAACCTGCGCACCAATCTGAGTTCATTTAAAAAAATTACAGTATAAATTATTATAATTGCAAAACCCGTTAAAACAGCAAATTCCAATGAAAATCCTGCATTAGTGACATTATCAGCTGACGGTAAACGTGAAAACAAATCAATCAATATGAAAAAAGCAAAAATGAAATCAAACAGAGCATTGATCCATATAGATACCGACATAACAAAGGTCTGTATGCTGTCGTTTGAGGTTTTATTATGAAGTTTCTGTCGTTTTTCCTTTATAATCGGATCTTCCAGATGCTTATAATCTATCGAAAAGCTCTTGCTGTTCAGGTAAATCTCTTCCCTTTCAATTATGAGCTTTTCATCAATTCTCAGCATGCGCCAGGAGTACTTACTAACCATGGTCAATATAAATTCCGCTGCTGCTGTAGAAAGCGCGATGATGCCCACAGTTAATAAATCTGAACCGACAATAATAGTATCAATGATCAGCGCACCGGCATAAATGCCGATATAGAACTGTAAGCTCTCTTCCAAAGAAAACAAGATAGAATGAAGAAAATAATGAGGAGCAAACGACTTTACAAGTTTGAATACTTTGTTTGCAATACATAAATCTTTTGCTACTGCTTTAAAATATTTTTTAATCATCATTTTCGCCACCTGCCATTTCATAGTTCTTTTTCTGAACCTCATACATTTGAGCGTATAAACCTCCTGCGGCTATCAACTCATTATGTGTTCCTGTTTCTTTGATTCTGTTTTCATCTAAAAGAACAATTTTGTCGCAAAAAACAGTGGAGCTTAGTCTGTGCGAGACGTAAATTGATGTTTTGTTTTTTGTGAATTCATTATATTTAAGGTATATTTCTTTTTCTGCTATCGGATCCAGCGAATTAGTCGGCTCGTCCAGTATGAGTAAGGAAGACTTTTTATAAAGAGATCTTGCCAGCAGCAGCAATTGCTTTTCTCCGCCGGAAAGTGCGTCTTCGCCGTTTATCTGGCCTGTCAGTTTAGTTTCAATACCGTCTTTAAGCTTTTTAACTTTGCTGTCGAAACCGGATGTTTCAATGCATTTTTTGACCATATCCCTATCAGTTTCATCCAAAGGTAACATAGATACATTTTCAGCAACCGTAGCCGGAAGAATCTGTGAATCCTGAAAAACTGCAGACATAACCGAATAGTACTCATCTCTGTTGAACATCGAAATGTTAATTCCGTTAAGAAGAATTTCTCCTCGTGTAGGTTTGTAGAAACCGCAAATCAGATTTAATAATGTTGTTTTACCGGTACCGCTGAGACCAACTATCGCAACCTTCTCTCCCGGCTCGATAGTAAGATTGATCCTTTTTAAAACCGGAGTTTTACTGCCGGGATAAACAAAATCAACATTTTTAATCTCTAATTTGTAAGGCACCTGAGCCGGAAGTGGCACACCTTTTAGATTTTCTCTTTTGTTTTTAAGGGCGAGGAAATTCTTTAAATCCGTAATCCTTTTGTTAAGTGAGACCAGATTTCCCTGTTCAGAAATAAATCCGAGAAACGAAGTTTTTGCGTTAAGAATTACAATAGTATACAGAATTAACTCAGTTATACTCAGATCTTTGTATATAAACAACCGGGCAAGATAAATATATGTACAGCATTTTATACAAAAATCCGTCATTGCTTTAAATCCATCAGAAATCAAGTAATAAAGATACGTTTTGTTTACCAAAGATTTCTTTTGGTTTATATAACGATCACTTAAAGTAATAAAAAGATCTTTCAGTTTATAAACTCTTATGTCTTTTATGTTTTGAGGATTCCTCGTAGCTTTTACCAGATAATTTAGCTGTTGTTCAAGCTCTTCACCCTTACCTTCAGTACCTGCAACAAGCTTGTCAGAAAACATTTCGGCAAAAAGCGGAAGAATAAGCGTTCCAAGTAAAATCAATGCTACTAAAGGACTAAACTGAAAAACAACAATCAACATTACTGAAAAAGCAACAAAACGACTCAAAACATTTGAAAACGTCAACAGTGTATATAAAATTCTGTTGTTGTCCAAAAAACTTTTTGATCTGCTTAGAATTTTAGAATTTTCAGGATTTGCAATAATATCATAATCCATATTCATGATTTTTTTGCTGATAAGTTCATCAAAACAATCGCCGACGGCATCCATCTTTTTTGCAAATATCATATTAAAATATTTAAGCAATGCACCAATAAGTATTGCGACGATTGAAAGCACGGCAATCGTTTTCAGAACAAACTCGAAATTTCTTCCGTTTTCAATCAATAAAGATACAATAACCGGAACGGAAAAAACAAATGTATTATTCATCACAATACTGAGAATCACCTTCATAATATAAACAGGACAGACCCATTTATCCCATGCAGAGATATGTCTGAACAGGAAATTGAGATTCTGCAACAAATTATACTTTTTAAGTTCTTTAGTTTTTTCCATTTCCATCACCTACTTATAAAATAACAGAAAGCAACACTTGACAGTTGCTTTCTGCATAAATGGTTAATATTCTGACACGAGTGGTATCATTATTTCCGTACTGAAAACGTCGACATCTTCCTGTCGATTTACATAACCGCTATACTTATTGACAGTTTTATCAATTCTTCCAAGACCAAACCCGTGGTTTTCCCCCTTAGATGTAACGAACTTATTGCCTTTTTTTACAGACGGACCGTTCATGGCATTGGTAACGTTTATGTAAAACTGCTCCTTGAAAGTGCCGATATAAAGACGGACAAAACGATCCTCTTTTTCTTCTATTTTTTCGCAAGCTTCAATTGCATTATCAAGCAAGTTGCTGATAATAATGCAAAGATCAACGTCATTTATGTTACAGTTATCCGGCATCTGAATTGTAGAGTCGCAAGGTATATTTTTGGTTTTACACATAGCAAGCTTACTGCTTATTACAGCATCTACAACAACGTTTCCTGTTTTCACAAAGGTGTCAATAGTCTCCAGGTCATTCGCCAACTCGTCAAGATAATCACTGAGCTCCTCAATGTTTCCCAACTCAAGAAAAGCACGCATAACCTGAATGTGATTCTTGTAGTCATGACGCCAGGCACGCATTGTCTGATATACATTCTGTATCTCTTCATAATGCTTTGTCACGAGATCGTTTTCCTGCACTGTCATGCGCTTTTCAAAACGTCCGCTAATGAATACACAGGACAAAACATAAAACACTATGATTGCAATCATGACAAAATAGGCCAATCCCATCAAAAAATGCGCAAGCATCAGCTACCTCCTTTGTAATACCTGATAAAACTGCAATTGACGTCATTGTACATACGTCTTGAAACCGGAATGCTCTCCTCATTGTCGAAAACAATATCGGTTTTAGTGATTCTTGAAATATGTCTGATGTTTGCAATATAAGAACGATGACAGTGAACGAAGCTTTTGTCAAGCATTTTTTCAATATCCGAAATCGGGCTTTTAACTTTGTATTCACCGTTTTTACAAACAACACTGCTCGAATGACCGAAAGCTTCAATATAAACTATGTCGTTCAGATTGATTCTTATACTCTCATTGTCAACCCAGAAAAGTGCGAATTTTTCAACTTTGTTCTGTTTTTCTTTTGCTTTTGACATAACATCAAAAAACTTTTCCTTCTTGACGGGTTTAAGAAGATAATTCAAAGCCGCTACGTCATAACCTCTTGCCATATAATCTGTAAAACCGGTTATAAAAACTATCTGAACACCGTTGTTACTTTCCCGTATTTTCTCAGCAAGTTCAAATCCGTCCATAGCGTTCATCTGAATATCAAGCAAAAGGATGTCAAAACTTTTATCCTCTTCGTACTTGAAAAGAAAAGCTTCTGCGCTTGAAAAATCGGAAATCCTAACCGCAGTGTTGGTCATATCTGCCCATTGCTGCGTCAACGAAGTCAGATATTCAATTTCAATCGACTCATCATCACAAATGGCAATATTCAGCATCGCAATCGTTTCCTTTCATCTACACAATACAATTTTAATTGTAAATAAAATAAAAGTCAATACTATATTCGATTTCTGCATATATCTCTATTCCTCTTAAATAATCAAATAAATACACAAAGCCCTGTGTGGTTAATTCTACATATGTTGTTCGGTTAATAAAACAGCAAATCAAAACATTTAAAAATTTTGTTAAAAGTTATGATTTGTATTAAAAATGAATTTTAACAAAAAATCTGAAACCTCTTGACAAATTATTGCACTCGTACTATTATATGACTAGTACGAGTGCAGTTTACTTTTCGGCACCGTGAAATCTCTTTTTTCTAAGGAGGAATTATGGCGAAGAAAACTAAAGAAAATACCAAACATAGAATAATACGCGTTGCGACGCATATGTTTCTTGAAAAGGGTTACACGGAAACATCGGTCAAGATGGTAAGCGACGAGTTAGGAATCAGCAAGGGGAATTTTACCTTCCATTTTCCGTCGAAGGAGCATATTCTTGCCGAGCTTGTCGAGATGCTCTGTAAATTCCAATGGAAGCTTATGGGTGAGGAGGCAGACGAAGGTATCAGCTCGTTGCTTGCGTTGTGTTTTGAGCTTATGGTGATGGCATCGGCGTGCGAGCAGAACAAGGTTGCAAAGGACTTTTTCGTTTCGACCTATCAGAGTCCCGTGTGCCTTGAGATTATTCAGAAAAACGACACCGAACGGGCAAAGACTGTTTTTGCGGAATACTGTCCCGACTGGACGGATGAGCAATTTCACGAAGCCGAAACCCTTGTTTCGGGTATCGAGTATGCAACACTCAACGCAATAGACGAAACCGTTCACCTTGAAACTCGTATAACGGGTGCGCTGAATACAATAATGATGATCTACAATGTGCCCGAAGAAATACGGAAAAGAAAAATCGAAAAAACCCTTGCAATGGATTACCGAAGTATGGGCAAACGCATTTTCAAAGAGTTCAGAGATTATGTTGACCTACTGAACGAGGAGTAAAAACAGGCTCCTTTAGCAAAGGAGGCTATGTTCAGGGAACCAAGCCGGAAGGCTTTAAATATATATTAAAGTATCTTTATATAAAAGGAGGACCTTTAATGAACAAAACCTTAAAGAAAACATTATCAATCATAATTACAATTCTTATGATTGTGACGAGTGTACCTGTATCTTTTGCCGCAGATGATGTTAACTATATCGAATGTAGCTGGGACGGTACAAATAACACGGTTGTGTCCGAAACCAAGTCTGTGATTGAATATACAAAGATCACAAGTGACTTAACAGCATGGAGTACCGGCTGGTATGTAGCAACGGGCGAGGTTACAATCCCCTCCCGTGTTGCGGTAAGCGGGGATGTACATTTGATTCTTTGTGATGATGCTGTATTAACAGTTAATGGCGGTGTCAGAGTGGAGGGAAAAAACTCTTTGACAATCTATGGTCAATCCGACGATACCGGTAAATTGATTGCAACAGCAACTACGGATTATTATGCAGGTATTGGCTCTAACAGAAATGGTGGAAGAGAGCCATCAGCCTACGGTACAATTGTCATTCACGGTGGCACAGTCGAGGCTACCGGAGCTTGGGGAGGTGCTGCGGGCATTGGCGGCGGCGCTCGAAGTGGCAATGGAACAATTTTAATCTATGGCGGTAATATTACAGCCACCGGCGAATCTAATGGTGCGGGTATTGGCTCCGGCGGAACGAGTTCTAAAATGACACAAAATATGGGTGATATTACTATACTTGGTGGCATAGTCACCGGAAGGACACTGTGGGGCGCAGGTATAGGAAGCGGAAGAGGAAACAAATCCGGTGGCAGTCTGACCGTTCTGGGAGATAATGTCCAAGGATATTCTGATGGCGGTCGAGGTGAAGGTATTGGACGCGGAGAAAACGCTGCAGATATCGGAAAAATGGTTTTAAGTGACGGCACCCCGATAATCAGTGGTGCGTACACCTTGCCGGTTAGCTATACGGTGGATGAGAGCAATACACTGAATGTTCCGGCCGGGACTACGCTGACCATTCCTGCAGGTGTGACACTGACAAATAGCGGAACAATTACCGTTCAGGAAGGCGGAACGGTGATCAATAACGGTGTCATTGTTCAGAACGGAAATTTCACAAATAACGGTACATTTACATGTACTCACAGTGTGATTGCCGATAAATGGACAACAATTGAAGGAACGCATTATAGAGAATGTCTGAGCGGTTGCGGCGGGAAGGCTTTCGAAGGAGCTTGCTTCGGCGGTGTAGGTACCTGCCTTGAAGGCGGCATCTGCGTTGACTGCGGTGCAGTTTACCTTCCCAAAAACCCGGATAATCACGTTACTGAAGATACATATATTGAATATATCAACGACAGCAATCACGGTCTGTATCATTCCTGCTGTAAGGCGTTGATTCAGGAGATTCCTCACTCTCCCAAAGAGGGACAGGAGGCTACCTGCGTAGGCGTGGCAGTCTGCGCCGACTGCGGCTTCGCTTACGGCGGCAACGATTCGACTAATCATATCAGCGATGATTTGGAATATGTTTCAGCCGGTAAGGGAACGCACATTCTGACACACGCTTGCTGCGGTAACCCTGCGGCTGCTGCCGAAGGTCACAATATGAACTATACCGTCAACGGAGAGTTGACCATAGAAGGTATTTGCGAGGATTGCGGTGCGACGGGTAGTGTAACTCTGAATCCTACCGAAGGCGGTACATACAACGGTTACGCATTTGTATCTGAATATTCAGGCACAGGAATTCTTGGCGGTCTTGATGCTTTCGAAAAACCCGTTATCAGCGGTTGCTGTGAAGACGGTTGTGCTGATGCAGGTGAACATACCGTTACTATGACGATAGATGACAAATCAGTGTCAGCTACTTTCACGGTTGCTCCGAAAGAGTTGATTGTTTCTCAGATTGAAGCATTTTCCAAAGAGTATGACGGCAACTCTGTGGTAGGTGTTTACGGAATTGATCTGGAAGGTATCGTGGTTTACAAGGAGGG
>JAZNCK010000011.1:0-4693 GCA_045587505.1 Acutalibacteraceae bacterium | reverse complement strand
CCGGCATTGTATAACCATCAAGTGAGGTTTCACCTGCATTGAAGCCTGACATCGTGTTAGTTTCAAAATCGATTGTAACACCATCAAACACATCAAATCCCAATGCTGCGACAGATTTTTCGTAATGGTCACCGCATATGCAGGTAAGTGTTTCCGTACCCTCAAATTCACCTGTCGGAGGTGATGTTATCTTAGAACTATAGCTGTGCTTATGCTCTGAACCCAAGAAATGAACACTTCCTGTATTGTGTGTATACAAATAGGTAAGCATTTCATTGCCTGATCCAAAAACTATCTGATTCCACTCTTCCTCTGTTCCCAAATAGTAAACATCTTCGCATGCACACTGCATAAATGTACCGTTTCCGACTGTTTTCAAGGTGTAGCTGAATGTCAGACACTCAATACTGCAGTCTTCTAAAACGTTATCACTTAGCACTTCGATATCGGGTGAAATCTCCACTTTTGTAAACGCAACGTCATAGAAAGCATTGTTGCTGAAATATTTAACATTTGTGCCCAGAACCGGAATTGTGACTTCAGGTCCTATAAAAGCACATTCACCAATACTGATAAGACTGTCAGGAAGAATAAACTTAACAGTTTTTTCTTCGTTTTTGTCTGCATAGTCAGCAACAGCCAGAATTCCTTCCGGAATAATACAGACATCAGATATGTCACTGTTGAACTCAATCAAATAGTTGCCGATATACAGGACTCCGTTTTCCCAATTATTTTTATCGTTATAATAACCGGTATTGTAAAAAGCATCAATGCCGATTGTTATAACGCTGTCAGGAATGCTGATATCCGTTACATTGTCAAAATAAGCGAATGAACTCGCACCGATATGCGTTACACTGTCTTCAATAACAATTTTATCAAAATCTCCATAATTGTACTGCCACGGAACAACAATACTTTCGTTAAAATCATACATTGCACCCTGACCTCTGATCGTAAGGATTTTTGTCTCTGTGTCAATCGACCATGTAACACTATCACCGCAAGTACCGCTGTATGTTGCAGCACTTGCTTTGGTGTTAAAGTCAAGCCAATCAAAACTGAGCCAATCAAAGTTCAGCTCCATTCCAACAAGCCCACTCAGCGGTGCGACGGTAAGTACCATAACCGCTACCATAAGCGACGCTAATATTTTCTTTATTCTTTTCATCCGGATTCCTCCCAACGAAATATCTGTCTTTTATGTAAATAACTATATATTTTGATTATATCACTTTTGATATATAAATACAATTGTTTGATTCTTCAAAAAATTTTAACAAATTTTTTCAGTTGTATTTTCTCTCACACTGAAAACAATAACTAATGCAAGCGCAAAAACAATTCTTCGCAAATGTGAACCCCGTACGAACTATGAAATTCGATAGACAGTGTCGCATCGTCAACGGGCATAAAACAACCGTTAAATATACTTTTCACCTTTCCGCCTGAACATAGCAACCCCCGATGCACGGTAAATGCATCGGGGGTTGTGTGTTAATATGCTTATTAAATTGGAATCAACTTTTGTTTTCGGAATTTTCTTTGACACTGTCTACTGTTAACCTTACGGTATTGTTTTCCATTATTCCGAATCCGTCGGATGTTTTGGCAGAAAAAATCGGCTCATTATTCCTGTACGCAGTCACCGTACCTGTACACAGAGAAAATACCGTGTCAGTGTGACCTTTTTTTATTCCGTAAGAGCCTGAAAATCTGCCCTTGATGTCATCAGCAATATTAAGCCTGATGCTGTCGCATTCCGAAACCTCAATTTGTCGGTCAACGGTAAAAATAATAAGTGAAAGCTTTTCGTTCATGGTGTCACCTGATATCCGCTTTGTACTTGTTGAATACGTCATCTATTGCTCCTGACATAAGAAAATACTGTTCAGGAATATTGTCGCATTCTCCCGAAAGGATTGCTTCGGCACTTTCGACGGTCTTTTCCAACGGGACATATATGCCCTGCTGTCCCGTAAAGCTCTCTGCAACATGGAAAGGCTGGCTCATAAAACGCTGTACACGGCGGGCTCTTTTTACAACCACCTTATCTTCAGGTGAAAGCTCTTCCATTCCGAGAATAGCAATAATATCCTGAAGCTCGGCATATTTTTGCAAAACGCGCTGTGTTTCCTTGGCTACACGATAGTGTCTGTCACCGACAAAATCCGGAGAAAGAACTCTTGAGGAAGACTCCAGAGGATCAACCGCGGGGTAAATACCCAATTCAACAATCTTTCTTGAAAGAACCGTTGTTGCATCAAGGTGTGAGAATGTTGTAGCAGGAGCAGGATCTGTAAGATCATCGGCAGGCACATAAACAGCCTGTACCGAGGTTATTGAACCGTTACCCGTTGACACAATTCTTTCCTGCAGCTTACCCATTTCGGATGCAAGCGTAGGCTGATAACCAACAGCCGAAGGCATTCTGCCTAAAAGAGCAGATACCTCACTGCCTGCCTGAGTAAAACGGTAAATATTATCAATAAACAAAAGCACGTCCTTGTGTGATTGCTCACGGAAATACTCAGCCATTGTAAGACCTACAAGCGGTACACGAAGTCTGGCTCCCGCAGTCTCGTTCATCTGACCGAAAACGAGAGCGGTTTTATCAATAACTCCTGACTGATTCATTTCATTCCAGAGGTCATTACCCTCTCTTGAACGCTCACCTACACCCGCAAAAACAGAGTAACCGTCATGCTCAAACGCAACATTACGGATAAGCTCCATAATAAGAACTGTTTTGCCGACTCCCGCTCCGCCGAAAAGACCGATTTTACCGCCTCTTACGTAGGGAGTCATAAGGTCGATAACCTTAATGCCTGTCTCAAGTATATCGTTTGCAGAAACAATCTCTGCGAACGGAGGAGCAGGATGATGTATCGGCCAATGCTCTTTGGCATTTATAGCTTCTCCGCGATCAATCGGCTTGCCTGTAACATTAACCATTCTGCCCAGGGTTTCTTCACCCACACAAATTTTAATCGGCGCGCCTGTATCAACAGCCTTGATACCTCTCGACATACCGTCGGTAGGATTCATTGAAATGCATCGGACTTCACCGTTGCCGAGGTGCTGTGATACTTCAAGAGTATATATTTCGTTATTGACTTCAACATTTATGGCATTGAATATATCGGGAATATCGAATTTATCAAAAAGAATATCGACTACGGGACCCGTAATTCTTTGAACCATTCCTACGGAACCTTCAGCCATATATCATTCATCTTCTTTCGTTGAGTATTCAGCTGAAATTTCAATAACATCAGCTGTAACCTGACCCTGACGTATGCGGTTAATCTGGGTTTCAAGCAGAACACAGTATTCGCACGCCGTATCATAAGCGGAGCGCATGGTTGTAAGCGTTGCCGCCTGTGCACCCAAAGCAGCTTCAAGCACTTTTTTGTACAGGATTGAAACAAATATTTTTTTGGATGCATTATTTATAACGGTTTCTTTATCCGGAACAAACATCGAATTACCGTTATCACTTTCTGTCTCGTCTGCACTGAACAGGTCACATACCACAGGGGATTGCTTCATCATATTAATGTATTCGGGATACACAATACGGACTGATGAAATCTTTCCCTCCTGCATAAGACAGCATATTTCTTCAAACAACTCCTGAACCTGAAAGTATAAAGGTATATCGTCGAAATTATATTCTCTTGCATAAGAAATACCTTTTACACGGAAAAGCTCGCCGACTTTTTCCCCACAGGAAAATATAAATGAGGGTTTCTCTTCTGATTCAAGTATACTTTCAAAATAATTAAGAAGCTCTGAATTAAACGCACCGCACATACCCTGGTTTGCACCTATAACTATGTAGCATACAGGTGCATTTGTGTTATTGAAATAAAACGCATCATTGAATTCCTTACGATATTTTTTATAAAGCTGAGCACACTGTTGCTCATATTTTTCATAATTACCGTAAAGTGTATTCAGACGTGAATATTTAACTGTTGAGGCTGTTTTCATAGCCAGAGTGAGTTTTTTTGTTGAACGTATGACCTGCAGCTTCTTTTTCAAGTTTTGTACCGTGGCCATAATCAAAACCTCGCTGAGAACTCAACGAGAGCCTCGCCGAGTTCGTTTTTCAGTTTATCGTCAAATTTAGCTGCAGTCCTGACTTTTTCAACAAGACCTGCTTTTTTCTCTGCAAAGTATTTATAAAGTTCCTTTTCGAAATTCTCCATATCTTCCGGGCTTATTCCGTCAGCATATCCTGCACTGACAGCGAAAATAAGGATTGTCTGCAGATGGTCGTCGATCGGCTTGTAACGACCCTGTTTGAGAGCTTCTGTCAGAAGTCTGCCGGAAGCCAGCGTCGCTTTGGTAGTATCATCAATATCCGAACCGAATTGCATAAATTCAGCAAGTTCACGGTATTGGGCAAGTCGTGTTCTGAGTGAAGACGAAACCTTCTTCATAACAGGATTCTGTGCTGCACCACCGACACGGGAAACCGACAGACCGACATTGATAGCAGGTCTCTGACCTTCATTGAACAGTTCGGCATCAAGGAATATCTGTCCGTCCGTAATGGAGATTACATTAGTAGGAATATAGGCAGAAATATCACCTGCAAGCGTTTCGATAATCGGAAGAGCTGTAATTGAGCCTCCGCCGAGTTCATCAGAAAGATGAGCTGATCTTTCAAGAAGTCTGGAAT
>JAZNCK010000010.1:0-2481 GCA_045587505.1 Acutalibacteraceae bacterium | reverse complement strand
CAAAACTTTTCATCGTCAACAAATAAACTACACTTTAAAAATAATTCGGCTTGTAGTCCAAACTTGCACTTTTTTAAAACCTTTTGTTTGTGCAGATTAACTATAGAGTATATAATGTTTTAATGCAGAATGACTATTTTTTATTCGCAGTTCTTCAGACTTTCCAAAAATTGCTTGTCTTTTTTGTCTAATTCTGCCGATTCAAGCAAGTCCGGACGACGCTCGTATGTGCGTTTAAGCGACTGCTCTCTGCGCCATTTGTTTATGTTTGCATGGTGTCCTGACAAAAGTACATCCGGTACTTTTTTACCGTGCCACTCATAAGGTCGTGTATACTGCGGATACTCAAGAAGTGAGTTATAATGACTCTCCTCCTCGAATGCGGCATCCTCAGCAAGAACGCCGGGAAGCATTCGGGAAATACTGTCCGCAAGTACAAGCGCAGGCAATTCTCCGCCTGTCAGCACGTAATCACCGATTGAAATTTCCTCATCCACAATCTCTTCAATAACACGCTCATCAATTCCCTCGTAGTGACCGCAAAGAATTGCAATATTATCAAGTTTCGAGAGTTCTTTTACTCTCTCCTGGGTAAGAATTTTGCCCTGAGGAGACATATATATAAGGTGCGGCCTTTTACCAAGCTTTTCAGTCAAAGCACAAAAGCAATCGTAAATCGGATCAACCTGCATCAGCATACCGAGACCTCCGCCGTAGGTAGCATCATCAACACGACGGTGCTTATCTTTGGAGTATTCTCTGATATTTGTGCAGTTAATTTCAACAAGTCCGCTTTCACGTGACCTGCCGATTATACTTTCACCGAGCACGCTTTCGCACATTTCGGGAAAAAGAGTTAATATGTCAATTCTCATCGTCAAAAATCCCTCTCAAAGGTCTGATTTCAACACGGTTGGAAACAACGTCAACATTGATAACAACGTCAGGGATAGCGGGAATAAGGTACTCGTTACCGTCTTTTTTGATATGCCACACGTCATTGGCTCCCGTTTCGCTGACATCGGAAAGTGTACCATAGCAGATGTTTCCGTCATCGGCATCGAAAACGTCACAACCGATAAGTTCAGAAATAAAATATGAGTCTTTTGCTATCTTTGCATCTGTACGCTTTATGAAAAGAACACGGTTACGCATAGCAGAAGCAGCCTCCACCGTATCGACACCTTCAAGTTTTAAAATGACAACATTCCCGTGAGGTCTTGCAGAAATCACCTTAACGCTTTTCTCCCCACTATTATCATAGTATAAAGTTTTGAATTGTTTCATAAATTCGGGACCATCTGCCCACGGATTAACACGCATTTCTCCACGCACACCGTGAGTACCGACAATCTGACCGACTTCGAGATAATCTTTAATCATAAAAACACCTTAAGGTAACAGTAATTCAAAAAGGGCCGACAATGCGACCCTTTTCTTTAGTCAATTTCGACAGAAATCTTCTGCTCACTGCGGTTAGCAGCTGAACGCATAACAATACGGATTGCCTTAGCAATTCTGCCCTGCTTACCGATAACGCGTCCCATATCATCGGGAGCAACATGAAGATGATATACGATTACGCCATCCTCATCAGGCTCGTCAACAACAACTGAAACTGCGTCGGGATCATTTACAAGACCCTGAGCGATCTGTGTCAATAACTCTTTCATCTTTTAACTCCTCCGAGTAATTATTTGATGATGCCGTTCTTCTTGAAGAGATCCTTAACTGTGTCTGTCGGCTGAGCACCGTTAGCAAGCCACTTTGCAGCCTTTTCAGCATCAATTTTTACCTCTGCAGGCTCTGTCATCGGGTTGTAAGTACCGATTTCTTCAATGAATCTGCCGTCACGGGGATACTTTGAATCTGCAACTACTACACGATAGAAAGGAGCTCTCTTTGCACCCATACGACGAAGTCTGATTTTAACCATGATAAATTCCTCCAAAATAAATTAAAATAATTTTTATATATCAATCACGCAAAGTGAATTGTGCGTGTTGAAAGCGTAAAATTAAATATCAAAACCCTTAAGAGCTGAAAGATCGGGTCTGCCGCGTCTGCGTTTTTTGCCCTTGCCGTTAAGCTGTTTGAACATCTTCTGCATCTGCTTGTGCTGAGAAAGAAGTCTGTTGACAGCCTCAACCTCCTGGCCGCAACCCTGTGCGATACGACGTTTTCTTGACGGGTTGAGAATTTCGGGTTTTTCACGTTCCTGCGGTGTCATCGACTGGATAATTGCCTTGATTCTGTCGAACTGACGCTCGTCAATATCAACATCCTTGATCTGCTTTTCCATACCGGGGATCATTGAAAGTGTGTCCTTGATTGAACCCATTTTACGTACCTGATCAAGCTGATCCATAAGATCGTTAAGGTCAAACTTGTTCTGGCGGAGTTTCTTTTCAAGCTCCAGTGCCTTTTTCTCGTCAAGCGCGATTTCTGCCTTTTCGATAAGAGAAAGCATATCACCCATAC
>JAZNCK010000009.1:0-17179 GCA_045587505.1 Acutalibacteraceae bacterium | reverse complement strand
CCTCCGAATTTAATGTAACCCAAAAAGTACGAATTATTATTTTTTTAAAAAAATAACGGTGCTGTCCGAAGACAGCACCTGATGTTATTAGTCTGTGACCGGTAATGACTCAATCATTTTAATCATATTGAGATAAAACTCCATTACAACTTCTTCCGATACACCGATACCGATCGCATTGCCGTGGTCACCTCTGCTGACAGGCATTACATTCCATATACCGGGCTGAATACTTTCATGATTATAATCAACGTGTGGAGCATTGAACGGATAAAGCGCAGAATTTACACTTACAAGACCGTCATTTGCAAACCACTCTTCGCTTAACTCATAATCTGTAATATCATTATCCTTATAACTGCCGATCATCAAAGTAAACGGCTGAAGAACAGCAAAAGTACTCGGAATCGGAAGATATGTATTTGTTATGGGGCATTTAACAGATGTATCAAATGCATACGAGAAATAATATGTATCGTCATCCATATCAACGCCTGCATTGAACTGCTTCAACGTATCGGGAGCCATATCAAACATTGCAGTATCTTCCCAGTGGTTAAGCATAACCACCATTGCCTCAAGCATTCTTTGCTCAGTAGGTTTCTCTCCGGGAATATAAGTGAGTCCGAACTGCTCAAGATGGAAATCTACGTATCCGTTAAGTTCAGAACGTCCCAAAACACCTGCATAAGTGTAGGCAGTAATTGTCATAAGAAGCGATAAATTCAGATGATCGGATACATAATAAAGTGTAGTTCCGTTATTCGGAGAACAGATTGTTACAATTGAATTAACGAGATCAGCCTTACCACCGGTGAACAACGGTGAAATATCGTCAGAAGATGTCTGCATCTCAGCTTCATCACCCTTAGCAAGGAGAGTCTGCAGCATTCTGATTGTGTTACCGCCAAAGCTGTGACCAATAAGGTTTATCTTGTTGATACGACCGTTTTCATCCAACTCGCCCCAATCAGGAATGAGTGGTTCAGTGTAAGTTCTGCCATAACGGCTGTGATTATGCTTCTGAGCATGTGCTTCACCATAATCAACCGTAGTTCCTGTCAGCTGAGCATAAAGCTCACAGGCTCTGTCCCAATTGCTGGACAACGGGCCGACAGACGCGTCATAGCATTCATAACCTGCTTCGTTCAGATTTTTAATAAGATGACAAGCTGTGGCACCCCAATACGAAAGGGTCTCATTTATCCCTTCATCTTCACCCCAACCCAGAAAACCATGAACAAAAACATACGGATAGGTTTTTTCAGGCGGTGTTTCAGCTTCAGGCACAACAAATCCGGGTACAAAGCTGACAAAAAGCATAACAAATGACACCCAAATGGAAATAATTGACTGCATAAAAACACCTCTTTTATACATTATATAGTGTTATTTTAATACAGAAGCACAATATTGTCAATATTATTTTATCAAAAACAAATATTAATGACGCGATACTTTCTTTAAATATGTTGATTAAATATCAAAAATATTCAATCCGTTTTCTAAATTTACTCTGCGATCTATTACACCGTTGAGGCACGTAACAAACAATTCAGCAGTAACGCTGACTGTCGCACTATTAAGATGTCCGCCTACCGCTGAATAATTCTCATCAGTAAATGTTGCGTGCAAATGAAGATAAGGTTCGGAATTTTTAACACTGATATTCCCTGATAAGGATGTCATTTCCATTTGCTTTTCATAAGTTTTTGTAAAATACTGACGTTCATCAAGAGAGTAATAACCAACAGTAACTTTGTCAGCAGCACCAATACCCTGCACAGTTGCTGCAGTAATATTATAGCTTTTACATAATTGAATCAAACATTCTGTAATTTCGTCGCCGACTTCAAGTCTAAGAACGAATACATTGTCAATCTTTTTAACTTTCATAATTCACCTCAAAAAAAAGACGGCAGATGCCGTCTTTTAATAATTATACGTTTGCTTCAAGATATTCAACAACATCTCTGACAGTAACAAGTGTCGGAAGAACTCTGTCAGGAATTGTAATCTCATACTTTTCTTCGATAAGGCAGATCATATCGAAAAGTTCAAAAGAATTAAGACCAAGATCTGATGTAAGAACGTCGTCAGGATTTACTTCCGTAATTCTGCCGTCTGTGTAATCTCTGAGCATTTCAAGCATTTCGTTTCTGATATCCATAATTATTTCCTTTCTTATTTAGTGGCTGCATTACGCTCTTCATTGCGTTTGCGCCAAATTTCATTATAAATTTCTTCTGTTGCAAGTGAAATCTTAGTTACTGAGAAATCACAGTTTTCCGGATACACATACCATGTATCATCAAGTGTATTAAGGTCAATACAGTCCTTGTGATTACCGAAACGGTAGTTGTACTCAACATGAACCGCATACTGTCCGGCAGAATCAATTGTCATCTCGAACGGCTCACCGTCATAATCACGGACACCTGTTACCCTGAAGCCGTTGAGATCGTGAATAATCTTGCCGTTACCTATACGTACATAGCCCTTTGAGTTCGGAAGATCATTAACATGACAGTCGCTTTCAAAGTAATACGTACCTGCAAGAACTTCCTTTTTAACCTGCTCACGTTCCCACTTATACCAATCACTTGCAAACTTGAATTCAGTTTCACCCTGATTAGCAATAAGTTCACCGTACTCGTTAAGTGTCCAACGCTTACCGCAATGTTCACAGAAAATTTCCGTACCCTTGGAGTTCATCTTGTACTCAGTCATACAGTGAGGACACTGATAAAGAACCTTGTGAAGACCTTCTGCACGTTTTCTGTAAGACATTTTGATTCTGTTTTCGCTCTGCCAACGGAAATCATCGTTGTACATAGCGTCTTTGATTTTAACGCTGATCTCATCAGCAGAAAGAGACTTGATCTCATCAGGAGTAAGAACCTGAGTCATTGTTGCTTCAAGACCTGTAATAAATCTCTTCTTATGGTCACCCCAGAACGGATCATAGATATGGTGACCTTTGCAGTTAAGAACAACAACAGGAACTTTCTGATGTTTGATAAGCTGACCTACAGCATCGGGAATTACTTCCGTAACACCGCAAAGTGAATATCTTGCCTCGGCATAAATACCAAAGATCTGCTTCTCTTTCAAAGCCTGTCTGCACACTCTGAGCAAGCTGATATCAGCTGTATACTTTCTCTTCGGAACAGTACCGGCGATTCTGAGCAGATGCTCTCTGCCTATGTAGTCGTCAACTGCAGCCGGATGAATAGCTCTGTACGGTGCAATTGCAGACAGCATAACATAAAAGTCATAAAAAGCATTGTGGTTACACAAAAGAATGTACGGGGGTTTAACGCCTTCCATTCTGACCTTTTTAACTTTATCTAAGTGATGCCATCTTCTAATATAACAATATGCCCAAGCAAAAGGTAAAAGTACAGCTCTTGCTTTAACAGGTGGTTTGTTCATATCAAATTTTTCTGTAGCGGGAGCGCCGCCACGAACATATTTGCCGTATTTTGACTTCAACCACATACACCTCCATTTTATTTTTTAAGATTATAGCACACCAAAATACGCATTTCAATATACAAAAAGTATAAAGAATAAAAGAAAAAGCTGAAAAAAGTAGTTTTAAATACTATATTTTGTAGTAATCAGATGTCTACACCAAAAACATTCCAAGGATAGACATTTGTATCCGGATATGATTTAAAAGACATTTCATTACCGTTCAAATTAAAAGAAACTTCATAAGACCACAAAGCAACTGAACACTTGTTATCTTTGCTTCCGTATTTACCGTCTCCGACCAGAGGCAGCTTGCGGGAAGCAAACTGAACACGTATCTGATGAGTTCTTCCTGTATGCAACAGTACTTTCACAAGAGACAAGCCTTCGGATACACCGGCAACGTCATATTCAAGTGAAGCTCTTTTAACTCCACGTCGCTCACGTTTTACAACAAATGTTTTATTCTTTGAAGAATCCTTAAAAAGCAAATCCTCAAGGACAGCGCTTTTTTCTTCAGGCACACCGGTGACAACAGCAAGATATTTCTTCTTTAAGCTACCGTCTGTAATCTGCTGTGATAAAACAGATGCTGCTTTACTGTTTTTTGCAAACACCATTGTTCCGCCGACTGCGGTGTCCAGACGGTGAACAGGAAAAATGTCCGTTCCGGTCTGAGCCGAAAGAAGTTTTACCATATCAACAGTCTTATCGTTCTGCGAATTAACACCTACAGGTTTTACGCAAACAACAATGTCATTATTTTCAAATAATACATCAATCATTGTTCAATTCACTCTTGGCAGTATCTGCAAATTTTTTGAGCTTTGCGAGTGATTTTATAAAAGCAATCACTTCCATGGCATTAGCATTTTTCTTAACATTTTCATCAGCTGCAGCGATAAGGACCTTAAGCTCTTCCATACGGTGTTTCAATGCTTCTTTGTCTTCCTGAGGCATTGAATCACCTTTCTTTTTCGCTTTGAGTGCCTTTTCAAAAATGCTTTCAATCTCATCGATTTCTTTTGTTATATCCGAAAGACTTTCAATTCCTGTTGCATTGCCGTTTTCATCTCTGATAATCATAATTTCACCAACCTAAAAATAAAGCACAGATTAGCATCTGTGCTTTCAGTTTTATTTTTTATTATTCTGCTGAAGATACTTGAAGTTAAGGGCACCGTGCTCAGTCATAATCTTTTCAACAGCTGTATCAAGAGCTGACTTGCTGTAAACAATATCTGTTACCTCTTTGCCGTTAACATCGGTATATGTGTATACCATGTATGCGCCTTTGAAGAAACCAAGCTTTTCGCGAAGCATCAGCATAACCTCATCAGTAACACCGATGTAATCTGCTGCTTCTTCTTCGGTAAGATAGTCAGCAACTACAGCTGCCTCAGGCTGATTTGAAGGTGTGCATACAGCATAAGTTGCACAGAGAGCTGCAACACAAAGTATCGCAACAACGCAGGAAATAATTGTGTTTTTCATTGTAAAATCTCCTTGTTTTTAAAATAACGTAGTTATAATAACATAATACAAAATATATTTCAATCCGTTTTTTAATATATTTATTTTTTATTCCCAATCTTTCCATATTTCCGGCTTGTACCCTACAGTTGCTTTTTTTCCGTTACGGACAATCGGTGTTTTAAAAAGTGATTGATTCTCAAGAAGCTTTTCTTCAACTGCCTCTTTACTTGCAAGATACTTTATAAAACAGTCTTCGTAAGCCCTGGACTTTTCGTCAATAAGCTCATCCATACCGCCAACCGCACTCTTAATGTTCCGGTACTCCCCTTCACTCATTCCGTACTTTACGAGGTCTATAAACTGATATTTAATTCGTCTTTCTTTGAAATATCGCTCTGCTTTTTTAGTATCAAAGCATTTTGATTTGCCGTAAATCTGAATATTCATTACATCACCTTTAGTTTTTAGTCTTGATAATTATACTTTAAAATGATAAAATTGTAAAGGGTGATATGATGATAATTGAATGTCCCGATTATATAAATACAGCTATCAGACTGCTTGAACAAAGCGGTTTTAATGCTTATGCCGTCGGTGGTTGTGTACGCGACTCCATTATGGGCAGAGATCCTGATGATTGGGATATGACCACATCATCCACTCCTGAGGAAACTTCAGAAGTATTTAAAGATTTCAGAGTTATACCTACCGGAATAAAGCACGGCACAGTGACCGTCATAGTCGAAGGACATCATCTTGAAATAACTACAATGCGAATTGACGGGGAATACCACGATAATCGCAGACCGGATTTTGTTGAGTTTACTGAAGACATCACAAAGGATCTGAGCAGACGTGACTTTACGGTAAACGCGATGGCTTACAATCCGACAGACGGGTTCATTGATCCGTTTGGAGGCACGAGCGACATCTGCAGAAAAATCATAAGATGCGTCGGAAATCCGGACAAAAGATTCCATGAAGACGCATTGAGAATTATCCGTGCTTTACGTTTTGCTTCTGTACTCGATTACACTATCGAAAATGAAACAGCACAAAGTATCATAAAAAATGCTCACCTGCTTAACAGTGTCGCAAAAGAACGTGTACGTGTTGAACTTTTAAAACTATTGCAAGGTAAGGGTGTCGAGCGTATTCTGACTGATTTCAAAGATATATTCTTCACCATAATACCTGAATTGAAAACACTTGATAAATTCCCGCAGAATACTCCATATCATATTTATGACGTCTGGACACATACAGTTAAGGTTGTTTCTGCCGTAAAAAACACCAAGGAGTTGCGAATCGCTGCACTCCTGCATGACATAGGTAAGCCACAGAAATTCTATCTCGACAGCAACGGAATTGCCCATTTTAAAGGTCATCCTGTGATTAGTGCCGAGATGGCACACGAAATAATGAAACAACTGCGTTTTTCAAACACAGAAATCGATACTGTATGCAAAATTATCCTGTTGCATGACACAAGACCTGACGGAGACAGAACAAAAATTGCACGACTTTGCTCTGAGTATTCACCTGATATTGTCAGAATGACCCTTGAACTTATGCGTGGAGATGCGGGAGGAAAAAACCCTGCGTTATACGAAAGTGACATAAAGTCGTACAAAAAAGCTGAAGACCAGATAGACGATATTGAAAGAAATTCCGTTTGCCTCAGCATTTCTGATCTTGAAATAAACGGAAACGATTTATTGACTGCAGGATTTAAAGGTAAAGATATCGGCAAAGTTTTAAAACACCTGTTAGGTTTGGTTATTGATGAAAAAATCAATAACAATAAAGATGAATTGCTGTCAGTTGCAGAAAAACTCAAAAAATTATAAAAAACTTTCAAAAAAGGCTTGACATACCATTTGGTTTTTGCTATAATCTCACTCGTTCGCTGAGGACAAAAACCGAATATGCGAGAGTGGCGGAATCGGCAGACGCGCACGTTTGAGGGGCGTGTGGTAATCCCGTACGGGTTCAAGTCCCGTCTCTCGCACCATAGTGAGTATTCATAACACAAGTGAATACTCACTTTTCTTTTTATGCTTAAACAATAAAAAAACACATCGGGCTGTCTACTAACCCGATGTGCCGTATACTTAGTCACATTCGCAACTTTAAGACTCATTTATCGAAAATATATTCGAAGAAATCAACATTAAATCCGTCTTCCTTCAAATCAAAATATCTCCCGAATCTGTTGAAGAAAGCAACTATTCTGCCGACAAATCTTACAAAGTTATTAAAAATCTCCGGGAAGATTTTCTTCTCGTACTCATGGCCACCGTCATTTGTAGTCTTCGCAATCGTAAACGAGTGGAAAGGCTCCTCTGCCCCTACCTCATAAGATTCAACGGTAATTGTATCTTCATTACAAGTAAGAATATTATATGTAGGATTCTGAGTAAGGTAATCAAAACCTATTTCTTCATTGAGTCCGATTTCATCATCACCGCGAGGTCTGTTAATTGAACAGGAAACCATATAAATTGTTCCGTTAGGATCAGTCATAGTTTTCTCAAGAGGTGCAACATTTTTATTATTATAAAGAACGTTGGAAACAGTATAATAATGGCTGTGTCCGAGAAGAACAAGGTCAATTCCGAATTCATCAATAATTGGTGACCATATCAGTCTCAAAAGAGCATTTTCACTCTCTCGTGAAGGAATTCTGCCGCTGTAAAGATCATGATGTGCAAGTAAAACTTTCCATTTGACATCAGGATTGGATTCTACTGCTTTCTTAACAAAAGCGGCATGATCTTTGCCGGATGCACAGTTAGTGTCAGCTACAAGGAAAAGCACATCACCCTTTACAAACCAGTAGTCATTGCCTACGTATGAGGAAACTGCTGCTTCTTTATATTCGTTAGGAAGATTGGTAAAGTTCTTGTATTCTATGCCTTTAAGGTCATGGTTTCCGATTGTTGTTGCAACTGAAATGTTTTTAAGAACCGTTGATGCTGCAAATGCTTTATACTCGCTTTCAAGTCCGTCTGATGCCTGATCGCCTGTTGAAAGAAGTAAAGAAATATCATTTGCTTTAGAGAGAGCATCTTCAAGAGTATTATTCAAATTATACGAAGTATTTTTCAACGAATCCGGATTATTCTCATCATCTGTAATATGAATATCCGTCATATAAACCGCTTTGAATTCATCGTTATCAGCAGTTTTAAAAGAGTAAACATCCGACTCATAATCATCACTGAGGCACTTGTAAAAATAAACAGTGTTTTCTTCAAGTTCCGTGACAGTAACGTGATTTACAAAATCACCTTCAGATGCCTGAACTGATGTACCTGTAAATTCATCAGCATCCGATAAACGGGCATCTGTACCTACAAATACACTTGGTGTACTCTGCTTTTCAGTATACCACGTGAAGTTTCGCTCAGACTCGTCTGCGCCGACAAACATTATCAGACCTGCCTTAGCATCATCAGATGACCACACAGTGTCCCAGGACTCCTGAGACATTGCAAAAGTCGGAACAACCGATATCGCAATAAAAACAGCCGTCAAAAGAAAAGCTAACAACTTCTTACACTGATTTTTCATATCACTAACTCCTTTATTCTTTTTTAATATTATAAAGCCTTAAAAAAGCAAAGTCAATAAAGTATTAAAGTTTTTAGTTATGATAAGATTTATTATTACATTGAAAAAATCTGCTCAATATGTTAGAATTCAGACAGTAAACTATTTGGGGTGTTATTATGAAAACATTTCTTTTTCAGGGCGATTCTATAACTGATGCAGGCAGAAATGACGAAAACGAAGATAATTTCGGTCTCGGTTGCGGTTATGCCCTGCTTCTGGCCTCTGATTTTTCCCGAAATCATAAGGACAAATTCACGTTTATCAACCGCGGTAATAGTGGCGACAGAATTACTGATGTTTATGCTCGTATAAAAGAGGATATAATCAATCTAAAGCCTGATTATATGTCAATACTTATCGGTGTAAATGATGTTTCACACGAACTGACACAAAACTGCGGTGTTTCACCAGAAAAATTTGAAAAGATATATTCAATGCTTATAGAAGAAGTCCAAGAGTCTTTACCTGATATAAAAATAATCATCCTTGAACCGTTTATTCTTAAAGGTATCCACACAACACAAAGATGGGACGACTTCAGGTCAGGCGTATGTGCGATGGCACAAGCATCAAAAAGAGTAAGTAAAAAATACGGTCTTCGTTTTGTCGAACTTCAGAAAATCTTTGATGAAGCGAGTGCCGACGGAAATCACCGATACTGGTCTGTAGACGGAATTCATCCGACAGCTGCCGGTCATCAGATTATAAAAGAAGAACTTGCTAAAGCTATTGAGGTATAACTTATGAAAAACACATCTTCGCTCGTTTTTACCGGTGACATCGGTTTTGACAGATATATGTACGGCAAATGGGATGACAATGAGCTTATTTCTGAAGAAATTCTCAATTTTCTGCACAGTGCTGACCACGTCATAGCAAATGTTGAAGGTCCGATTGCTCCCATAGAACAAAACACAACCAATGAAGGCGTACAACAACTTCTTCACACTATAGATCCTGCTGCCGTTAAGGTACTTAACCGTATGCATGCAGATATCTGGAACATCTGTAATAACCACATTATGGATGCAAAAGAATTCGGCATCAAAAGCACACTTGACTTCGCAAAAGAAAACAATGTAAAGACAATAGGTGCCGGTATGAACATCGACGAAGCCAGAAAACCTGTCATTCTTGACGAGGCAGGAGGAATCGGAATGTTCGGTGTTGGTTATCAGCGTGCCTGCCGTAAGGCTGATGTCGATAAACCCGGCTGTTACAGCTGGAGTGACCTTGAGGCTATACAGAACACTATAAACGAAATCAAAGCAAAATGTCGTTGGTGTATTGTTGTTGCCCACGCCGGAGAAGAGTTCACTCCTCTGCCCTCGCCCTACACAAGGGAACGTTATCATAAGTATCTGGAAATGGGTGCAGATATTGTCGTTGCGCACCATCCGCACGTCCCTATGAATTATGAAACAGTCGGTGATAAAGTTATTTTCTATTCATTGGGTAATTTTATTTTTGATACCGATTATCAACGTTCACAGTATAACACGGAATTCGGACTTACAGTAAAAATCAATTTCACTGAAAATGAATTCACCTGGGAACCGATGGGACTTAAAATCGAGCGTGGAATTGAGCACATTGTTAAAAGCGACTTGCCACGAATTTTTACGGATGTTCAGGAAGATGAGTACAAACTTCTTGCTCCGCTTTCAGCCAAAGTACTCGTTGCTGCAACCAAAAGACAAATGACTTACCTGAAGCCTGAAGAATTCAAAAACGCAACAGAAGAACAGTGGAAAGAGCATTTTTCAATCCCGTTGAGAACAGGACGAGTTCCCGGAGAAACACTGGATTTCTTCATTATATGTCCGCTTGCTGAGGAAGCTGAAAAAGGCGAATGGAAAAAAAGCAGTCTTGAAGACGTAAAAGAATATATGTTGGAGCAATTATAAATTAAAAATACCTATTGCAATTTAAACCATTGAAGTGTATAATTCTAGACATATTGCTAAAGGAGAATCTATATATGGATATTATTAAAACTTCCGACAGAATGAAAAACGTTCACTCGGACATCAGAGGTCCCCTCTTCGTTGAAGCAATGGACATGCGTGCAAGAGGAATTGATGTTCTCAGACTTAACACAGGTAACCCTGCAACTTTCGGTTTCAAACTTCCTAAAAGCCTTGAAGATGCTTTGAAGGGTAATGAACAGAAAGGTGTTGCATACTGCGATTTCAAAGGTATGCCTGATGCAAGAGAAGCTATCTGTGAATATGAAAAAACAAAAGGTATTGAAGGTATCGTACCGGACGATGTATTTATCGGTAACGGTGTAAGTGAGGTTGTTAACTTCGCTCTGATGCCCCTTCTCAATGACGGTGATGAAGTTCTTGTTCCCTCTCCCAGCTACTCTCTCTGGGGTAACTCAGTGTATCTTGCAAGCGGTAATCCCGTATTCTATACCTGCGATGAGCAGAGCAACTGGTATCCCGATATCGCTGACATCCGTTCAAAGGTTACTTCAAAAACAAAGGCTATTGTTATTATCAACCCTAACAACCCAACCGGTGCTCTTTATCCGAAAGAGATTCTTCTTGAAATCGTTCAGATTGCAAGAGAAAACGGACTTATTATTTTCTCGGATGAAATCTATGACAGACTCGTTATGGACGGTCTTGAGCATATTTCTACCGCGTCACTTGCACCCGACATCCCCGTTGTTACAATGAACGGTCTTTCAAAGTCACACCTTGTGTGCGGTTTCCGTTGCGGATGGATGGTACTCAGCGGTCCGCGTGAGCTTACTGCTGAATATCGCAAGGGTATCATTCAGATGACCTCACTCCGTCTTTGTGCAAATACTCTTCCTCAGCTTGTTATCCCTGCTGCTATGGCAGATATGGAAACTCCGCGTTCAATGATCGTTCCCGGTGGACGTATCTACGAGCAAAGAGAGGCAACCTGCTCCGAGCTTGAAAAGATTGACGGTATCACATTTGTAAAAAACAGTGCTGCATTCTATCTTTTCCCGAAGCTGGATGTTAAGAAATTCAACATCACTGATGATAAGAAGTTTGCCTGGGATCTTCTCCACGCAACAAACATTCTCCTTATCCCCGGAAGCGGTTTTGACTGGAAAGAGCCCGATCATTTCCGTATTGTTATGCTTCCCGAAGCTGAAGAGCTCCGTGCAGCAATGAGAAGAATGGGTGAATTCCTTGACGGATACAAGCAGAAATAATTGAAACTAAAAAACGACGGCAGATAAATCTGCCGTCGTTAAACTATATATTAAATCAACCCTTGAGCTTGCCGCCCTTCATCTTGATGAGTTCGCGGTAGCTGATAAGCTCAACACCGTGATCCTTAAGATACTTATGTACATACGGATCCTTCATAAGCTCATACTCCCATACTCTGTCCTGCCATCTTGCCGTGATGCCCTTAAGTTCATCTGTTTCAACTGACGGGTGAATAAAGGTTTCCGTAACACCGTCCTCGGGAATATCTGTCCAGATTTTAAGTATTGTATCGCGGTATGTCTCATAGCTTACACGCATATCGTCGTTCCAATCCGGGAAAAGAAGATAATCCGGAATAACAACATCATATTTTTTACCCCAGCGCTTTGAAAGAAGAGTAACTGCCGCATAGAGAGGATACGGTGTGCCGTTAGGACAGATACGCTTATCGTGCTTTGTATAAAGACGGTAAGCATAGCCGTACTCACCGCAGACACGGAGTGTCATCTTTGAAAGACCGAGTCTGCCCGTATAATGTCCGTAGAGTGAACCCATATGATTATCAGTATGAGAAGGCTTCATACCCCAGCTGTGTGCAAGGTCAATCTGTGCACGGATCTCAGCTTCAAGGTCTGCATAAGAAGCATTCTTTTCAACCTGGTCACTTTCGTGCCACATAAAGCCATCTTCGTCAACAAGTGTCTTGCCGTTTGTAAGAGGCTTCCAACGGTACTTTCCCCATTCACTTGTCATAGTAAGATGAACACCTACAGCATACTCGGGATGTGCATTTGAAAACTCAACTGCTTCTTTAGCAGCAGGACACGGAATCATAACGGTTGCAGATTTAAGCCAACCGCCTTCAAAAAGCTCAGCAACAGCTGTATTTGCCGCTTTACACATTCCGTAATCGTCTGCGTTAACAATAAGGTATTTAGCCATAATTCAAGTCCTTTCTTTTAAGAAACTAACAGGTTAATTATACCACAAGAGTCAAAAAAATCAATAGTACATTGATTTCTTTAAAGAAATATGATATTATCCTAAAAAACGAAAAGGAGTATCATTATGTTTCCCGGTGAAATATCTTTTCTGCAGACTCTTGAAGGTATCAGAACAGAGTTTCTGAACAAATTCTTTGAAATAGTAACCATGTTCGGCGAAGAAACTTTACTTATCATTTTTGTTTGTGTTATGTACTTTGTTTTTGACAAAAAGCTTGCAAGAAGGATTTTCTTCATAACTGCGGCATCACTCGGCGTTAACGGAATTGTCAAAAACTTTGCAAAGGTTCCCCGTCCTTTCGCAGACGGTAAAATTACCTGTGTACGGCCTGATACGGCAACAGGTTACTCTTTCCCCAGCGGACACACACAGAATGTTGCAACATGGACATCAGCATTCGCGGTGTATCTGAAAAAATGGTGGATGACACTTATCGCAATTGTCCTGACAGTCGCTGTCGGTTTTTCAAGAATGTATCTGGGTGCACATTATCCGAGTGACGTTATTGTCGGTACAATCATCGGTCTGATTTTTGCTGTTTTCGGTAACATTGCTTACGATAAGACTCAGAACAAAAACATCATTCACGCTATTGTTGTTCTTACTTATACACCGTTCATCATTTTCTTCCTGTTCAGCGGAACAAACGAGCTTTATGCTGATTTTTACAAGCTTTACGGCATGCTTGTCGGATTTCTTTTCGGTGTTATGTTTGACGATAAGTTTGTTGATATGAAATGTGAAGGGCCTATCCTTAAACGACTTCTCAGAGTAGTTATTTCGGTTGCTCTTGTTCTTGCGGTGAAAGAAGGTCTCAAACTTGTATTTGATTTTTCAAACATCCGGCTGTCACTGATTTTTGACGGTGTAAGATACTTCTTTGTAGTATTTACGATTCTCGGATTCTGCCCGTGGCTTTTCAAAAAAATCAGAATATAAAGATTTCTCCGGAGTACTGAAACTCCGGAGATTTTTATCTTGCATAAAGCATACCTATAATTCTGTTTCTTACATTGCAGGGAAAAATCTTGCAAAGAATACAAACAAATTTATAGCTTACACCGATTGCATAAAGCGGTTTAACCTTATGCTTCAAAGTGATTTTTGCTATATATTCCCCTGCCGTCTCGGCACTCATTCCCTTTTGCTCATCTCGCTCCATTCCTGCGACGCTTCGTGAAATTCTGCCCTGATAAATGTCATCACCATCAAAAGTCTTTTTTCTTGACTGAGTAAACTCGGTGCAGATATCACCCGGTTGAATTGCTGTTACACTTATATTAAACGGTCTGAGCTCATTTGCAAGTGCACAGGTATATGATTCTATTGCAGCTTTGGAAGCAGAATAGTAAGTCTGGAACGGAATGTGTGCAACTGCGGCTACTGAACTTATATTGACAATTCTTCCTGCGTGTGTCTGTCTCAGATACGGGATAACCGCTTTGTTAACATTAACCATACCGAAAAAGTTAACATCAAACTGAGCTTTGGCATCTTCAAGTGAAGTAAATTCAACTGCACCGGAAATGCCGAATCCGGCACAATTGACAACAGCATCTATTCTGCCTTCTGTTTCAAAAACCCGGTTTACCGCAGATTTAACTTTTTCTTCATCAGTAACATCGACACTGACATGTTTAATTCCGCCCGATACAATATCCCGACGGCTGAAATCATATACGATACAACCGCAGTTTTTTAGGGCAATAGCCGTTTGTTTGCCGATACCCGAATTTCCACCCGTGACAATTACAATTCTTTTGTTCATCTTATCACTCCAAACTACTAAAGTATATCATCGGAAAAATCTCTTGTCAAACCGATGTTTTACACAATAAAAATTGACAACTCAGAGCATTATTGATAGAATTAAAACAAAGGAAGTGGTATTTTGTTTCTGACACAAGGAATATATGACATTGAAGAGCTTGCACGCTTCAATCTGCATATTCACACAAATTTTTCCGGCTGTGCAAAGGATGAAATGACATTTGAAAATATTGTCCGAACCGCAGAAAAAGCAGGTCTTAAAATGATTGCATTGTGCGACCACATATACAAGCCCGAAGATCTTCCGGAATTCGCAGAGAACTGTGAAATGCTAAGATATAAACGTGATAACTTGGACACTGAGCTAAAAGTACTTATCGGCGGTGAATTTTCCTGTTATGCAACGGATAAATATACCCTTAAAGGTATAGATCTGAACACCGAATACCGACTCTATTCACAGAATCATTTTCACGTCACAGGTTGGGAACAGGCTGAAGATAAATCTCCGCAAGGATACAAAGAGCTTACCAAAAAGATGCTGCATACGCTTTTCAATGATAAGGCAGCTGATACTATCGCTCATCCGCTGAACGGAAATTATCTGAGAAAAATGATGAACTGGGAACCTGATGTACTCGGTAAATGTTGGAAAGATGAAGAACTGGCTGATATTATGGTTGAAGGTTATAACAGCGGATGTGCCTGGGAAATTAACACTTCTGCAATGCACGGTGACCCGGGACTTATTCGAAGAATGTTCAACATCGGCAAGGAACTCGGAATCGTTTTCACTATCGGAACCGATGCTCACCGGCTCGAAAGCATTGATACAGGGATTTTCACCGATGAACTTAAGAGAATTTTGTATTAAGAGGTGCTGAAATGAAAACAAAAGTTATGACGCCCGAAAAGCTCAAAAAAATTCAGTCAAAAAAAGAAAAAGAAATTTCAAAGTGGGAGAAAGAAAAATCCAAGCCCAAGAAATCTTATTATTTTGCTTACCTCGTTTTCATTATCACACTCATCTATGCAACGGATGAGATTGCATCACAGATAGGCACACTTATGAAAACAGAGATTGCGAATGATCTTCTTGCTTCCTTCGGCACACGCTCAGGCACTTTTCTTGATTTACTTTCTATCCTGATCGTACCATTTCAGGCGATAGGACTGCTTTACCGTCCTCTCGCCGACCGTTGGGGAAGAAAAAAATTTCTTGTTATCAACACTTTCGGAATGAGTCTTGCAATGCTTGTTATTTTTCTTTCAAATAACCTGATTTTATACTTTATCGGTGCTTGTATGGTGCAGTTCTTCATTCCTCACGACATGCACGTAGTTTACATAATGGAATCCTCACCTACCGATCATCGCGGCAAGGTTTACTCTTCGATCAAATTTATCGCAAATATGTCCGTAATGCTCGTACCGATACTCAGAAGACTGTTGATGCACAGTGCTTCAGAGTGGAGAATGGTTTATCTTATTCCTGCACTTGTCGGTCTTGTTACAAGTTTCATCGCTCTTATGACAGCTCGTGAAACCGATTCTTTTATAGAATCAAGACTGCGTTACCTCAGGATGACAGACGAAGAAAGAGAAGCTGAAAAGAAGCTCAAAGATGCACAGAACGCACAGGGAGGTCTTATCCCGGCACTCAAATTTGCAATGCAGCATAAACAGCTTCGTTGGCTGTATATCACATCGTCAATAGTAAATGTCGGTTTTATCGGCACGGTCAACTATCAGGTTATTATGACCTACGGCTATGCAAAACACCATTTCACTGCAGGTCTTTTTGAATCACTGGAAGCTGCTGTCGAAGCCGTAAGCATTGCAGACGTTACAACTGCGTTGTTTATGTTCCCTGTCGGCTGTGCAGTTTCACAGGTTATAATGGGCTTTATTTCTGATATTAAAGGAAGAAAAACCGCAGCAATCGTTACAGCCGTTAACTGTCTTATTGCGTTCTTTACATTTACAATCGGGTCCACTCTCGGTTGGAATCCTACGCTCGTCGGATTCCTCTGCGGTGCAAGCATAGGCAGTTACTACTCTACAAATGATGTTCTCATTATGATGATCGGTGAATCGTCACCCACTAACCTCAGATCTTCTACAATGTCCGCACAATTCCTTGTTACAGCTGTCGGTTTTGCATTATCCTACATTGTAGGAATCGGTGTACCGATGATAACGGGTCTCGGTAATACAATCATCGGTACTGTTTCACTCGCACTACTTGTCCCCGGATTTATCGGTGCTTTCTTTGCTCTTATGCTGAAAACTCACGATACAAAAGGAATCAATATGGATACTGTTACAGGTTGCGAGTGGGATTAAGCCGTCAAAATGCAAAAAACGTAAACCCATAATAACATACCAAAAGGCACTCAATTAACGAGTGCCTTTTTTGGTATTTAATATATTATTCCAATGCTGAAATAAGTCTCTTAAAATCATCTGTTGCCTTGAATTCATCGGACAACGGATATTTTTCAGTTAAAAGCTCTTTTATCTGCATTTTTGCAACATAGGTAGTACCTAAAGTATGCTTGTCAAATTTATTACCTTCAAACATTACCGAGTGCATAGTTGTTATTCTGTCCATATTATCAAATCTGATTGCC
>JAZNCK010000008.1:0-10290 GCA_045587505.1 Acutalibacteraceae bacterium | reverse complement strand
TGCACGATAACGGTTCATTTCAGTTAAAATGTGTTTTTCATCTGAAGTAAATGTATCTGTAGTGTTGTCAGTAAATGTAACAACACCGGAAACAATCTGCATCTCAATACGATACATACGTGTACCGTCAGACATCCACATTCCGTACGGAGTCATCATCTTGTAGGAGTCAACCTGACCCGGATTCTTGGAAACAACGCCGAGGTTGATGAAATGAGGATTCTTCCAACCGAGAGGTTCCCAAGTGCGAACAGGCAGAGTTGCAAGAACAGCCTCACCGGTAATCTCAACATCACCGATGCGGTCAATTGTAATAGTAGCAGTATTGAAATCCTTATTGATGGAGTATGAAGCTGCAAAGCCATAAGGCACTTCCATACCCTCTAATTCCCAATGGCTGATGCTGTCAAGATCGATAGTGGTAGTAACAGACTGAACCTTCTCGATATTCTTAGCCATCAGGTTAAAGTACTGCACGGAACCCAAAGGAACCAAAGCAGTGTCGGGAGCCTGCAGATATACATTGCCGTTAGCATTGTTAACAACAACCTGGCGTTCAATACAACCCATATTGCCGGCATTGTCACTAATCTCAAAGCGGAAAGTGTGGGTACCGTTACTCAAGGTAATACCGTCCACCATAACTGTACCGTCATTTGAACAGGTAACACCCTTGGTGATCTCCTGATTGTCCACATAAACCTTAGCAGACTTGGTGTCAAGTCCGGTGTAGTTGATAAGTGTGGTGTTATCTGCAGCGGGAGCCACAACTGTAATAGTATTCTGGGTAATTGTCTGACCCTTCATCTCTACTTTACTGTCAGCAGTCTCAGAGATATAAACATTAGAGAAGATTGGGTTCTCACGATCTTCAACTGCATCAGAGAAGTCAGCAGTAATATCGTCAACATAGAATACCATATTGTCATAGGGATTCCAGATAGTATTGTCACTGTCTGTTGTAGAAAATCTCAGACCCGCAATCTGATTGAGTCCATTAACGGGCACGCGGAAATAATACCAGCCATCCTCGTTCGGCGTAACACTTGCATTTTTAAAGCCCTGATAGGAGAACAATGTTGCACCGGTAGCCGTTCCGGTGTTGCTTGGAGCAGTAAGGGTTGAGGTTGCATGTACTGAAACAGTAAGCTTGCTCATTTCCTTTACCGGAATATACATCCACATTCCGACATAGGTGGCACCTGTACAATCTACAGGTGGGAAGTGAAGCATAACAGAGTAGCCACCGGCAGCTGTACCCCAACTGTTATCAACGTTCACAGCCAAAGCCTTTTCTCCATTATGTACCTTACCGGTGTTATTGTCTACAACCCAGGCATCACCCATTTCCTGACGGCCGGCAGGGCCTGTTGCACCACTTGCTCCGTTACGGTCATAATAGAAGGAACGCATAGTGAAATCTTCTGTATTTGCATTCTCAAAATTCATAAGAACTTCAGAACCCTTACCGAAGACAAGCTCAGTTGAAGCGGTAACACCCTCGCCATACTTCAATGTAGCTGTAAGTGTTCCGCCTGTCAAACCTGTAGAAGCATCGCAGGCAGTAAACTCATTACCGGAAATAGTTCCCAACGCAGCATTGGATAAGCTGTATACTACGTCGCCATCCTTTAATGTCACAGGAATCATATTGTAAGTAGCATTTACACTTAAAGCCATAGTTTTTCCGTAAGGAATAACAGTATTAGCATTAGTGAAGGAAATCTCAGGAATAACCACATTGATAGTGGTCTGTCCGACAACTTCTTCCTTATAGATCATCTGAATAACTGCAGCACCTACAGTACCATTGGATGTAAACACACCATCCTCAACGGTACCCATACTGCTATCAACAAGTTTCCAGGAAACATCCTCAGGGATTTCAGCTGCACCGCCAACCTCGTCAGCACCGACAGCATCAATATTAACTGAAGCCTCCGGAGTTACGTAAGTATATTCGGGATTAAGAACAGCAGCATCAAAAGCACCGTCACCTTTAGCGGTAGAATAAATAATCAAACCTGTAGATACGGGACGCTCTCCACCGTCAGAAGGACTGTTTGTAACCACATAGCTGTCAGAACCCTGCGGTTTGGTAACATATGTAGCAGAACCACCCTCATCGTACTTGACTGCAGAAACGCATCCTGCCTCAACAAAAAGCTGTGCCAATTCATAGCGTGTAAGACCAGCAGATTTGGGAGCCTGGTTACCGTTGGCATTGATAAAGATAACCTTTCCGTCAGCAGTAATACCTACAGCAGAACGAGGATATTTTGCATTATCCTCTTTAGCGTATGTACTCTTGCCTTCCCATACCAGTACTTCGTTTGCACCAACACATTCCCAAAGCTGATCCTTGATACCCTCATAATCACCTGCACGACCGATGTAAGGTGTGCCATCCTTCAAAATTGCGAAGAAAGGATTAGAGTTGGGATTGCTTCCGTTACCATTAACGCCTTCCATATAGAAAGCACCGGCAGGTTGACCGGTTGTCATATTATAATAAGAACCGTTCATACCAACGATAGCTGTGTACTGTTCGCCACGTGCCTCATACTTTGCCTGATGAGCGGCAATCTGCTCACTCATTTTAGCCATACCATGGTTAACACACTGTGCACCAACATAGCTTGACTGAATGCCGACAGTCTCAACATTCATGTCTGCTGTTGCAACGAACAATTCAACCCTTTTACCGTTCTTATCATAAATAACAGTTTCGTTCTGGGTTATACCGGGAGCCAAAGTTGTTTCAATATCGGAGATTACTGTCATATCTGCCGGTGTTGATAATGCAGCAAATGCATTTATAGGAAATGAACAAGCCAACACAGCGAGAAACATAGCAACAGCAATCACACGAATTGATGTTTTGTTTTGTTTCATAACTAAAACTCTCCTTTTTTTTAATTCTTCAATCTATATTAACCGACATTGTCGGATTATACCCCATACAAAATTTGCAGACTTTAATACTCCAATTCAGCCACCAAATCATGTCTGATGAGGTCACAGCCATCCGTGCCGATTGCTTTCACCCTGTTGACCGCAGTTTTATATTTTTCTTTCAACTCCTGCAAATCATCCGCTTGTACGGTAAATCCGCCTACACGGTCACCGCTGCAAGTTATCGTACTGTACTCTGTACCCTCGGAAGCAAATATATAGTATTCTGAAACTATACCTTCTTTTTTCAACTCTTCAAAGCCCTCTGCGTGATCAAAAACACCCGGTTTGCAGTAAAGAAAAGTATTGACTACATACTTGCTTTCAGCCGTGAACTCACCTACATGCGGCTTTTCGCCAAGTGTAAGGTCTACAACCGCTTTAATCACATCAAAGCCGCTTACTTTTTTGATGAGTCTGTACTTAATACAGCCACCTGTACGGGCACAAAATTCCAGAACAGAAATCCGCTTACCGTCTGAAATCATCTGAATCAACATAGGTGAATCCTTAAGCCTGAAGGCATCTGCAATCTTTTGTGCCGTATCCTGAATCTTTTCCTTGATATCCTCAGAGATCGGAGCAGGGTTCTTTGTCCGATAAATAACAAAACGATCTTTATCAGCAATTTTGTCGTTTACAGAAATTGCAAGAACATGTGCCTCTCCGTTTTCTACATACACATCAACGGTAAGTTCTTCGCCTTCACAGAATTCTTCTACGATAGCTTTATTGGTACGGCTGATCTCGACAGCTTCATCAAAGGCTTTTTTCATTTCCTCATAGTTCATAACTTTTCTGACACCACGCGAACTGTACGAATCCACCGGTTTAACTATCATCGGAAACTGAAAATCTCTGACTATATCCTCATCATAAGTACCCATAACCGCATGCTTTGCAGTCGGCACACCGTTTTTAACAAAAATATCCTTCATATACTTTTTATCGGATACCAGTGTTGCAGTATGATAATCAATATAACAAGGTAAACCTAAACGTTCTGACACTTTTGCTGTAATCAATAACACCTGATCTGCACAGGCTGTCAGAACCAAATCCACTTTCTCTTTTAATGCAAGCTGATAAATACCTTCCTCATCCAGTGTGGACACCGGATAAAATGCATCCGCGTAGGGTGTTGCAAAAGCTTTTGGATTTCTGTCAGCAAGGATTGTATAGATACCACGGGATTTCAATTCCTGAATAAGTGCCGCCTGTGAAATACCACCGGCCACAACAAGTGCTTTCATATATATCTGTATCTCCTCAATTATCTCACTTTGTAACTTCCTCAGTATTAACCGTTTCAGTGCTTTCTTCAGGCACATAAAACTTTGAAAAACGGCTTACGCCACGATATTCGGATTTAACCTCAGTACCCTGCTTTCTGAATACAAGCAGAACTGTTTTAAAGAGGATAACAATATCCAGCCAGAAGGTAAATGTTTTGAAGTATTCAATATCATATTGAATTCGCTCTTCCCACCTGATATCGTTGCGACCTTTTATTTGTGCTAAACCTGTAAGACCCGGACGCATCTCAAAACGAAGCTTTTCTTCTCCGATACACCGCGGAGCCTGATAATCCAACATAGGGCGGGGACCTACTACTGACATAGTACCGTTCAATACATTAAACAACTGCGGTAATTCGTCAATGCTTGTTTTTCTGAGAATTCTGCCGATCTTTGTAATACGGTCTTCAGACATAATTTCTACACCGTCAGAATCATACTGCTCCGTTATCATAGTACGGAATTTATACATCACGAACGTCTTTCCGTTTTTACCTACTCTTTGCTGCTTAAATATAGCCGGACCTTTCGATGTAAGCCTGATTACAATCGGAACTATAATAAAAACAGGAATAACTGTCATCAACAGAATCGCAATTGTACTGACAAAAATGTCAAACACCCGCTTTAAAAATAAATTAAAATTCCTCATACTTTTCACCATAACAATTGTTCAAACAAACCCGAAACATTACTGTTGTTTATCCTCAAACAGCTCCAAAAAGGCCGTATAACACCGACCGACGTTCTTGAGTCTGCAAAATTCCGAAAAAACTGCATCCGTGTCTTTATCAACTGTTCAAAAATCATATAACTGCATTCAAGCTATCTCTTCAAAAAGCCGAGTAATGATTTCTCATACCCGGCCAATCTGTTTTCATGTAAAATTTGCTTTTTGGTACTGTTAATACTTTCCACGACATCTTAACAGACTTTTAATCCCTACGCAAAAACTTACAACGAATTAGAAATAACCGTTGCAACTGATAATAAAAACTCGGTTGCATTGTTTGTGTTTCGTTCAATTATTCACGAAACTCACTCAGTTTTCTGAATATAGAACAATTCGACTACTGCTTCTTTAAGTGATTCTGCTTCAGGATGAAACTCAAGATAATCGTCACTCATAACAGTTTCACCCTCGATATAACGGATTCCCGCAAATTTATAATATGCTATTTTTTCTGCAATGGACTGCAATTTGTTTGCACTGCAATCAGAAATGAGATTTTTAGAAAGCTTTGAAGCTGAATCCACTATAAACTCGTCATCCGCTTCAATGTGCTCAACTGTTTTTTTATAAAGAGCTTCAATATACTGACGCTGACGCTCCATACGACGATTATTCGTGCTGTCATCGAGTCCATATCTTGATCTGACATAATTGAGTGCGTGCTCACCTTTCAGTATTACTTCTTTTCCTGCTACAAGCGTATCATCAATGCCGCTGAAGTCGTCCAGAACTTTAACTTTTACTCCACCGACAAGGTCATTATACTCCGCTACCGAATTCATGGTTACCGATATGTAATGGTCAATCTCAATACCAAGAAGTAAACCGGAGACAGCTTCCGCTGTATTTCTGCAGCTGATTTCCTTACCGTTTCCATAAGTGTATGCAAGGGCAAGCTGTTGACTGACTGTATCAATCCTGTCTCCCGCCACACCGAGAACACTCATCTGTGCTACGGTATCACGGTTAATATGCAGTGCCGTGCACTCTTCTTTAGCGTTATCAATAACGAGAAGCATAATAAAATCTGCCTGCATATCATTGCTGTAAGAGTCCTCGTCAGAACGCTCAAACTTATCCAGGCCCATAACAAGAACCGTTTCAATATCCTCGTTAAGAGCATATTTTCTACCGTTAAAATCTATATTCTGACTAGCCACATCAGTGGTTTCGTGTTCGTCAAAATTGCCTATGTGATTTTCCCACAGGCTTATAGCGTATAAAATACCGCACACTACAATGATAATTGCAAGGATTACTGCAATTATCTTGAGTATTCTGTCGTTATTTTTGTGTTTTCGTGAATGATGTTTTTTACTCATACTGTTTTCTTCTTCTTAAGACTGATGCAGATTGCTATCAATGCTGCAGAACAAACCCACATAATCACAGGAAGAGTAAAGCTGACATCGCCTGTACCGGGTGAAACAACCGATCCGCCTTCTTTTTCAACAACAATTGCAAACGGAGAAAAATCTTTAATTGAAAATTCAAGCGTTTCTCCGTCAGGCAGTACATGTGCATTCTCAACGAATTCCCATTCACCGTTATAATAGTGAAGGAGACCTACGAAATTTTTAAGTGTATCTGCACTGAGTCTTATACGGAAATAACCGTGATAATCGTGTGTATCACAGTTATAGTAGCTTACGTCAAACAAATCACTTACTGCAAGATTAACAGCTTTAAGGCCTTTATCTGCAACGAATGAAGCAAATGCAGAATTAAGTGTTGTAAGATCCTTGCACTTAGCAATAATCTTATACGCTTCTTCAATTGCATTTAATGCTTTTTCCGGAAGAGTTTTTCTGTCCTTGTAAGGTGTAACCACAAGTTCAGCTGTACAACCTTCGCTTTCGTTTACACTCTCTATTAGTGTGGGACCTTCATTTCTTGACGGACTCTGCACAAAGCTGCCCGGTGCCGCAAAAACCGTAACGCTGAAAGTAAACACCATAACAAGAGCAAGCAAGCATGCTAAAAACTTTTTCATATCTATCATCCTTTCAAAAAATAGAAATTCACATTTATAACAAAAACATTTCGTTTTCGTAAGCAATTAAATCATCAACAAAGTTCCTACCGATTTTTTTACCTATAAGTTCATACGCCTTAGCAAGTTCCGGAGGTCTTGTTGTCATATTGTGACAATCTGAACCAATAAAATGAAGTCTTTCATTTTTAAATAAATTTATGGCTTTTCGTTTTGTGAAAAAACCGGTCACAAAATCAGCATTGACCTGCATCAGAACATCGTTTGCCAGCAATCTGTCAAAAACATCAGCAGACTGATAGTTCATATATCTTTCAATATGTGCTAATACAAGCGTGAGTCTTCCCTGTGACGAAAGATTCAACAATTCATTCAATGCATACTCCGTCCAGCGTCCTGAAGTCATTTCAACAAGAAGCAGTCCGGTTCCCTGAACGCAAAGATCATAAAGCCTTTCAAGCTTACTTATGCCTTCGTAATACCTGACCTCTGCTCCGAGCAGAATCTCCGGATATTCTCCGTCAAGTGCAGAACGCAATTTATCAAAAGACTTCTGCCGTCGTTCAACAAATGAATCTACAGAATCATCATTCGCATTGAAGTGAGGTGTTGCAACAACACGCTTCACACCCTGACGCTTAAGTAAATTCAGCATTGCAAGGCTTTCTTCCGTGTTTTTACTGCCATCATCCATTGCAGGTAAAATGTGCGAATGAAAATCAATCACAGCTGTTACTCCTTACTCACCATCTTGGGAATCGTAATTTCCGTAAGTCTTGTAGTATTTATAGTATCTCTTGTACTTATACTTTCCGTAAGAGCCTCTGCCGTTTTTAGCTTCGTTTATAACACAGCCGAGCACCTTAACGTCAGAAAGCTTAAGCTGTCGGAAACAGGTTTCGAGTTCCTTTTTCTCGGTGTAATCTTCACGGATTACCACAACCATACCTGAGATGAATTTTGAAACCATAAGAGCATCAGAAACGACATTGACGGGCGGCAAATCAAAAATAATGTAATCAAAGCTTTTTGCAAAATGCTTCAGAAGATTTTCCATCCTCTTTGAACCGAGAAGCTCCGACGGATTCGGGGGTAAGTCTCCCGAAGGAAGTATATACCAATTGCTCAGAATGTCTGCCTTGAAGTTACTCATCTGCACTGTTTCATTACCCTTGAGCAAATCTGTAAGACCCAATGAGTTCGGCAACTTCATTTTCTTGGCAACACTGGGCAAACGAAGGTCACCATCGATAAGAAGTACTTTCTTGCCACTCTCTGCAAGAACATACGAAAGATTAACCGCTGTGGTACTCTTACCCTCACCTCTCATTGCACTGGTAATGCCGACTATTGCACAGCCGTCTTCTTCCGGTAAAGTGAACGAAAGATTAGCTCTCAAAAGCTTATACTGTTCAGTGGCTGTGAATTTGAGATTTTTATGCAATGTTTTCTGATTTTCTTTGACAATTGATTGGGGCTCTGATTTTGATCTTAATCCCATATCCACACTCCCTTACTTCTTTTTATAATAGTAACGCTGATAATAACCGTATCTCTTGGCAGGTGTTTCCAACAAATCGGGAATCTTTGCAAGAATCGGATAGTTGTATGTGTTAAGAATGTATTCCTCGTCATGAACTGTATTATCAAGAAGAGCAAGCACGATCAGAAACAATCCTGACAACACTGCACCCAGAACGAAGCCGATTGCAGTATAGCCGGTTATACTGGGGGCAACCTTCTCTGTTTCGGCAATTGCAGAGTCAACAACCTCCATTGAGCTTCCTTCAACAACTTCAGAAATTCTGCGCGGAAGAACTTTTGCGATACCGTTCGCGATTTTCTCAGCTTCGTACGGATCCTCGCAAGTTACAGTAACTCCCATAATTTCGGTCTCATTAACCGGTGAAGCTTCAATCATATCATACAGATCTTCCCAGGTATACGGAACTCCTGTTGATTTTATAATTTCCTCAAGAGTTGTACGGTTTTTAAGAAGTACCGTGTATGTTTTTACAAGGCTCTGTGCCGCACTGATTTCTGATGAGCTGATGCTGAACCCGATATCTCCTACAGTAAAAGAACTGTTATTTACATAAAGCATAATTGATGAGGAGTAAGTCGGCGCGATAGCAAAAGCGGCAACAGAAAAGCCGATTGCCGCACCGATGAAACTGGAAATAATAATCATCCATGCCCTATGTAAAAGAGTTTTTATTATATGGGTCAGGTCGATTACAAAATACTCCTTTGTATTCATTTTAGTTTGTTCCATTATTAAAACACCTCTAATTTTCTAAAAGAAAAAAATACTTCAAAAACTGGCCATATCCAGTTCATATAGTATCATAAATCGGCTATTTTTGTCAATAAAAAGTGTTATAGTTTTTACTATTCTAAAAAGGAATTAAAAAACTTATCGATACTTATTTTTTTTGTAAAATCGAGGCTACTCGACCTGCTTGATGATAGGAGATTATCGGCACATGCCCTATCAATCAAATCCGGTGTAGCTCCGTCCACAATCAAAAACATACTCTACGGCAAAAGCAAAAATCCCGGTATAGTCACAATTAAGATTCTGTGCGACGGTCTCGGGATAAGTCTTTTTGATTTCTTTAACACTGACAATTTTCAATCATATGAGCCTGAAGATATTCAGCATAATAAAGCAACCTCCCGTGGCTAACCACGGGAGGTTTAAGTTTAGTTGAATATCGATGTGAAGAATGAGACGATTCTCAGCCAGAGGGAAGTGAAGAAATCGATTATTGTATTTCCGACCGACTGGCTTGTTGACAGTTCACGGATTTCGAAACTTGTGCTTGCTGTGCCGTGGTAGTTGCCGATACCCTGAATGGTTGCGGTAGCTGTTCCCTCTTCGACATTGTTTTTATATATCACCGTATAGTCAACGCCTTCTTTGAGGACTCTGTTGCCGTCAGTTACAGTGAGGGTCGGGGTTACGGCTTCGCCTGTGTAATCCTGCTCGGAAATTTCCGCGAATGTAACGGGAGCGATGCTCTTTGTTATAATCGTGAAATTCGCAATGCTTGAAAGCACCTTGTAAACACCCTTACCTATGACGGTAGCCTTTGCTGTGCCGACATTGATGTTATCGGAATACTTAACTGTGAAATCTGTGTTTTCCATAACCTTTTCGCCTGAAACGGAAACATCGATTTCGGGTTCGATTGCCGAGCCTGTGTAGGTCTGATTCGGAATCGGGGCAACAACAAACGTACTGACGGGGATATTATTTTTGACTGCATATTTATGAGCGTAGGAATCCTCTTCACAGTAGATTGTAA
>JAZNCK010000007.1:0-25117 GCA_045587505.1 Acutalibacteraceae bacterium | reverse complement strand
TTAGAGTTGTCAATCTCGTGGAATTCGTCACGGTAACGAGCCATAACCTTTTTACGTACGAAGTGTCCGTTTTCATCAAGAGGCTCGTTAGCCTGTGCAACGATGAATTCGTCTTCTTCGTCTGCTGTCATATAAACAACTTCGTCAAGTACTCTGCCGTCAACAACACGACGGTAAGGTGCTTCGATGAAGCCGTATTTGTTAATTTTTGCAAAAGTTGCAAGGTAAGAGATAAGACCGATGTTCGGACCTTCAGGAGTCTCAATCGGACACATACGTCCGTAGTGGCTGTAATGAACGTCACGGACTTCGAAGCCTGCACGGTCACGTGAAAGACCACCGGGGCCGAGTGCTGAAAGACGGCGCTTATGAGTAAGCTCGGCAAGCGGGTTAGTCTGGTCCATAAACTGTGACAACGGAGAAGAACCGAAGAACTCTTTGATCGCCATAAGAACGGGACGGATGTTGATAAGAGACTGCGGTGTAATCTTATCTTCTTCTTCCTGTGCCTGAAGAGTCATACGCTCGCGGACAACTCTCTCCATACGTGCAAGACCGATACGGAACTGATTCTGGAGAAGTTCGCCGACTGAACGGATACGACGGTTGCCGAGGTGGTCGATGTCGTCTGTTCTGCCGATGCCGAAAGCAATTGAATTGACATAGTTGATTGAAGCAAAAATGTCATCGATTGTAATGTGATTCGGAATAAGATCGTTGCAACGCTCTTTAAGTGTTGCCAGGAGTGCCTCGTCGTCACCGTCTGCTGACTCGAGGATTTCTGAAAGAACGGCAAAAGAAACCTGCTCATTGATACCGATTTCGTCAAGCTGCTCTTCAGTAAACTGAGGAACGTACGGCTGAATATCAACCATACCGTTAGAAATAACCTTGATTTCTTTATCATCGGCAACCTTAACAAAAACTGTGTTTACACCTGCCTGCTCGATGATAATAGCCTTTTCTTTTGAAACAACCTCGCCCTCTTCTGCAAGGATTTCACCTGTCAGAGGAGCAACAACCGGCTGTGAAAGTGTTGTACCGATAATTCTGTCGAAGAGAGAAAGCTTCTTGTTGTACTTATATCTGCCTACTCTTGAAATATCATAACGGTAAGGATCAAAGAAGAGATTGTCGATGTGAGTCTGTGCCGTTTCAAGTGTAGCAGGCTCACCGGGACGCAGTTTCTTGAACACTTCCATAAGTGCTTCTTCTGTGTTCTGTGTTTCGTCCTTCTCGAGGGTTGCCTCGAGCTTCGGGTCGTAACCGAAGAATTCACGGATTTCCGTGTTTGAGCTAAGTCCCAAAGCTCTGATGAAAGTTGTGATATAAATCTTTCTGTTTTTATCTATACGGACGTAGAAAATATCGTTAACGTCTGTTTCGTACTCAAGCCATGCACCACGGTTGGGGATAACTGTGTTTGTGTAAAGCTCTTTACCTGTCTTGTCGTGGGTCATATCGTAATATACACCCGGTGAACGGACAAGCTGTGAAACAATTGCACGCTCTGCACCGTTAATGATGAAAGTACCGCTTTCAGTCATTATCGGGAAATCACCCATATATACTTCGCTTTCTTTAACTACACCTGTTTCCTTGTTAAGCAAACGAGTCTTAACGCGCATCGGTGCAGAATAGGAAGTATCACGCTCCTTGCACTCTCTGATTGAATACTTGGGCTTGTCATCCATACGGTAATCAACAAACTTAAGCACCCAGTTACCTGTGTAATCGGTAATGTCTGCAATGTCTCTGAAAACCTCTTTAAGGCCGACATCCAAGAACCACTGATACGAGTCCTTCTGAATCTCAATGAGGTTCGGCATCTCCATAACCTCTTTGATTTTTCCGAAACTCATTCTGGTCTTGCTACCCCTTGCAACGGGAGAAACATTCACCATTGACTAATCACTCCGTTCTTTTTATTTTCGTCCGTGTTTGTTGGAAAAAACAATTGCTTTTCGGCTTGAAATTACTCGATTTTTCTGCGTAGTTTCCCCTACCCCAAAATACCCGAGGACATTTCAATCCATTATAATAGTTGTAACATTATACAGCAAGTAAAAAAAGATGTCAATATCTTATTTCAATTTTTTTGGGAAAAATTTTCAGTAATAAATATGTACTTTTTAAGTATTGGCATTTTGTTGAATTTTAACCGACGATATGTAAAAACGGAGAATGACATCTGCCATTCTCCGTTTCACTGTTACTGTTTAATTGAAATGAAATCATACATCTCTCTCGCACCGTCTGCGGCGGTATGGATTGTAACAAGAGAGGTCATCACTTTCGCCTGTGCCGTTACGTGGTAATACGTGCCGTTATAAAAGCTGCATTTGTTTTCAGCCGGATGTGCGTGTCCCATCGAAACAAGTCCTACACACCCTGCCCTTTCAAAAACATCATCCAGAGGTTTGTTCTTCGGTATATTGTATTTTTCTTCCATCTCATCAAGAGTTGAATATCCAGCTTCGTATGCTTCACCGTATAAGCCTGCCTGAGCGAAAGCCGGTGTATTTTCGTGGATAAACACGCTCATTGAAATATCACCGTATTTTTCGAGCTTTGAGTTTATTTCACTTTCACACCACATAACCTGGTCGGCGCGAACATAGCCGTAAATGTGTTCTTCGTCCTCGTTGTCATAATCCATTGTATCAAGGAAGATAAGTGAATGGACAACCGCACCGTCATTTTCAATATCTATTGAATACTGTGCGCCACCCGAAACTTCCTTATTGTCGGCACAAAGACAGTAATCAAACTGAGAAAGATATGCCGTTACATCAGCAGACGTCCCATGTGCAATTCCGTCATTATTGCCCGGTATATATGCCCAGTACTGTTCCATTTCGTCAAACATAGTTCCGACGGTTGCAAGAACATATTCCTTATTAAATGCGCCTGATTCACCGTCATCAATCATATCGCCGAGTAAAACGACAAGGTCAGGGGCATATTCTTTCACCTGATCCTTCATTGTTTGCATTACGGAAATATCGTTGTACGAAAGACCGGTTGTAAAATGGGTGTCCGCAAACTGCAGTATGGTGAAATCTCCGTTTTCGTCCGTTGTGAGAATCGGCATTTCCTTTTCTGCATTTACACTTTCCGTGTAACCTGTTATATCTCCTTTATTGACAAGTTGCCGGAATGAACCTTCCGTCGTAAAGAAATTAAATATTGCTACAAGAGTTGCCAAAAGTATTGAGAAAAAAGCTTTCATTTTTTCACTTCCTTATTTAACGAAATTTTCAATCGGTGTGGTATCAAGAAGCTCGAAGTCTTTAATGAACTCATAGAAATCCTTAGCAATCTGCATAACTCCGCCAACTGTATTACTTTCTATATTGAGAGGCATAATCGGGTCATGAACACTCAGGCGAAGAAGCAACCATCCGTCTGAGTTTTCCTTATCTGCAGAAATCCGCATTCCCTCACGGTTATCGTCTGCGATAGTCCAGCCCTGCTTGTTTGCGTAATACTTCTCAAGTTTTGCGATTACATCCTCACCGTAAGACTTGAAATCTTCACATTTGATTGCAAAACGAAGCTCCTTTGCCTCAGCCGGTTCCTGAAGAGGTGCAAGGATGGTCTGAATTGCATTGCCGGTCTTATCCCTTGCAAGAAGGATAACAATCTTAGTCATAAGATATGCGCCGTCATCAAGGTAATAGTTCTCTCTGAACGCTGCGTGTCCCGATGTTTCGATTGCCAACGGGCAGAATCTGCCGTTATTGTTGAGTTCAATCTGCTTGTTGATAACATTCCTGTATCCTCTCTTGTAACGGTAGTGTTCACCGCCCAAGGATTCGATATACGTTTTAAGTCCGTCCGAAGTTACCGAGTCAGTTACGATAACACCGTTGTCGTGGCCCTCCATAGCAATGTAAGATGCAAGAGCTACAAGACGGTTACGGTTGATTTCCTCACCGTTACGGTCAACGCAACCTGCGCGGTCAACATCAGTATCAAAGATAATTCCGAGATCTGCCTTGCTGTTTATTACAGCTGAACAGATTGATTCCATAGCTGCAGGATTTTCAGGATTCGGAATATGGTTCGGGAACATTCCGTCAGGATCAAGGAACTGACTGCCGTCAATGTCTGCACCGAGAGGAGCGAGAACATTTTCAGCATAAAAACCTCCGACGCCATTACCCGCATCAACTATTATTTTAAACCCTGCAAGGGGCTTTTCGTAATTTTCTGCATTAACGCCTTTTTTAATCATATTGCGGAGTCTCTGTGCGTAATCAGACATATAATCAACCGGTGTTTTCTTTGTACTGTCGGGTGTAAGACTTACGACGTCTGCAGACTCTGCATTGGCAAGAAGCTCTGCAATATCACTGCCTTCGAGGCCACCGTCAGGAGTGAAGAACTTGAGTCCGTTTCTTTCCCACGGATGATGGCTTGCCGTTACCTGCACCGCACCGTCACACTCAAGGTCAAGAGTTGACATAAACATTGCAGGTGTTGAAGCAAGACCGCAGTCCTTAACCGTTACACCAAGTGCCGAGAGTGTATCTGAAACTGCACCGACAATTCTCGGCCCCGAAACCCGGGAATCTCTGCCGACAGATACTGTAATGTCAGCATATCTCTTGTTATTTCGCTTGCAGAGCCAGTCTGCAAACGCTAATGATATTTTCGAAACTATTTCGTTACTTAAATAAAGTTTTTCATCAGAAAAGTCTTCAGCGCCGAAACCTCTGATATCGGTTCCGCTTTTAAATCCCATTAAACTCATAACATTGTCCTTTCATCTGAAATAGATTTTAAGAATGAATACATACCTGAAAAACCTTTATAAATCTCCTTGAGTTCATCTATAAGAGACTCCTTCTCAAGTGTTTCAAAGTCTGTACGCTGTGCGATAAAATGCAGATTCTTAATATGATAGTAAGGCTCAATTTCGGGTATCGGATCACCCGGCTTCGGCTTTTTGTAAAACTCCGGGCAGTACATCGCTCCCGTTTTTTCTGCAGCTTCAACAGCTTTCAGAAACTCCTGCGGTCTTTCGAGTAGTGCCTTGCGATAAAGTCCGAGATAGGTAGCATCCACCCAGAACATTCCTACACCGTATGACCAATAATTCTGCGTAACCTCAAACCACATGCACGGATACTGCTGCCATTCATGCTTATTACGCATAAACATTATCCAGAGATTGTCGCGGTAAAGATGCTTATCTTTAGAGAAGCGTGTATCTCTGAAAAAACGTGACACCATTTTTACAGGATCGGTCATTACCTTATCGTCAAGTTCATAAATCTGCGGTACTATTTCCGAGGCAATCTGACGCATCGGAATTGTGAATCCCTCTTTTAATTCCTGCTTATGTGATTCGTAAAACAAACGGCTGTTTTCAAATCTGTTCTGTGCCGCCAGAAACAGTGTTTCAGGTTTTATTCCTTTATATGCCAATTAAATCAGCCCTCTTTCCGCCATTTTCTGTGCAGCGAGCATTATACCCATTTTCGCACTGTGAAAATTAAGTCCGCCTTGCATCCACGCAGCATAAGGTTCACGAAGCGGTGCATCTGCAGAAAGCTCAATTGAAGCTCCGCCGATAAAAGCACCTGCAGCCATAATTACCTTATTGTCGTAACCCGGCATATCCCACGGCTCAGGAGTAACAAACGCGTCAATCGGGGCACCTGACTGCATTCCCTGACAGAATGCGATAAGGTTTTCTTCATTACGAAGAAGCACACTCTGCACAATATCAAAACGGGGATCAGTTGATTTCGGCGTTGTTTCAAAACCAAACTGTTCAAAAAGTCCTGCAGTGAAATATGCAGCTTTTACTGCTTCACCCACCGTGTGGGGCGCAAAGAAAATACCCATAAACAACTCACGGCTCATACCGAGAGTCGCACCGACTTCTCTGCCCAGGCCCGGTGTTGTGAGACGGTAAGAAATTTTTTCAACAAGGTCGGCACGTCCTGCAACATAACCGCCAGTTCTCGTAAGTCCTCCGCCTGCATTTTTGATAAGTGATCCTGCGATTATATCCGCACCGACCTGTGTGGGCTCTATCGTCTGGGTAAATTCACCGTAGCAGTTATCGACCATTATATCGGCATCGGAATTAGCCCTGACAATCTTTACAATTTCACCGATTTCTTCGCAAGAAAGACTCGGACGTAAAGAGTAACCTCTTGAACGCTGTATGTATACGAGTTTGATTCTTTCTTTACTTACTGCTTCTTTTATTGCCTCGAGGTCAGGTCTGTCATTCTTAAGGTCGACCTGTTTGTAAATTATTCCGTAATCAGCAAGTGATCCGTCACCCTTACCGTTAATTCCGATTACGGAATGAATCGTGTCATAGGGTGTACCTGTAACGCAGAGCATAATATCACCCGGACGAAGCATGCCGTAAAGAGCAACCGCAAGAGTGTGTGTACCGCAGGTAAAGTTGTGACGGACAAGTGCATCCTCTGCACCGACAATATCGGCAAAAACACGGTCAATAACCTCTCTGCCTCTGTCGCCATAGCCGTAACCCGTACTCTCTGCAAACATACTCTCGCTGACATGATTATTGATAAACGCAGAAAGTACTTTCTGCTGATTATATTCTGCTATTTCATCCGTTACCGTAAACTGCGGCTTCACTGCTTCGAGAGCTCTTTTTGCCGCCTCGTTTACTTTAGGACTTATTTTAAAAAAGTTCTGTTCCATCTGTAATTAAACTCCATTCGTCTGTAACTGTAAAACCGATTGACTTGTAAAAATCAACAATACTGTCCGATTTGCAAAGAAGCTGAACACGCTTGCCGTTTTCCAGTTCTTCATTTGCAAGTCGGGTAACGAGTGCACGTGCGACTCCCCTGCCTCTGAACTTCGGAACAGTAGCCACAGCACCGAGAAGCGCAGCTTTGTCAGTACGGAACAGCACCATGGCGCAACCGGCGTTCTCACCGTCAATTTCACATAACAGCGGTTTTGCCGTGCCTCTGTTTATTCGGAAAGTTGTGTCTGACAGCCACGGCAGAAATTCACCGACTCCTGTCAGGTTTTCAGCTTTTATTATTCCGTAAATTTCTTTTAACTCAAACTCCTTTTTCAAGGCTATGTCTTTGTTTTCTCTTTTGTTTTCAAAATTGACAACATATCCCCAAAGTGTTTCTTCTGCAGTGAAATTAGCTGCTACACTGCGATCACACTGTATTGTGGTAAAGCCTACAATTTTTATAAACTGAAGTAATTCTTCATAGTCTGCTTTTTCTGCCGAGAGAGTCATATCACCGTCAACACGGCTGATTGCTGCAGTTACATTGCCTTCGTCATCCGTCTGCATCCAGAATCTGACAAAATCATAATCAGTTGAATAACAGTTATAATATGCTTTTATTCTGGTGCCGAAAACATCACGATCACAAAATGAAAGAAAAGCAAGGTCACCCTTTTCAACACATTTAACCATCAGCAAACTCCTCAGCAAGGACTTTTATGAGTCTTGCACTCTCGGTGATATCTTCTTTTTTCAACACACAGGATGGAGAGTGCAGATAGCGACACGGAAGTGATACTGCGATTGTCCTGACGCCTCCTGCGGTTTTGTGGATAACACCTGCATTGTTGCCGCCTGCAACAAGTCCCTTAACCTGTGCTTTGATACCGTGCTTCTCTGCAAGTTCAAATGCTTTGTCGAAAAGGTCTTTCGGATAAATAGTTCGTCTGTCCATAAAGGAAATTACACCGCCGTCACCAAGTCGACATACTCTTTTATTTTCAGGCACATCGGCAAGATCTGCTGCAGTTGTTGTTTCCACAACTATTGCATAGTCGGGCTGAACCGAGTAAAATGCGGTTGCAGCAATACCAAAGCCTACTTCTTCACCTGCCGAAAAATTAAAATACATATCATACATAAGATCGGATTTGATCATATCAATAAGAATTGCGCAACCTGCTCTGTCATCGAGTGCTCTGCCTTTGATAAAACCGTCTCCGAATTCGACAAACTCGGAATTAAAGCAAGCGTAATCTCCGGGTGAAACTTTGCTCTCTGCCTCTTCTTTAGTGTCTGCACCGATGTCAATATACATCGTTGCAGGCATATTGAGCTTTTCTGCAGCAGGTACCATGTGCGTTGCTTTGACACCTATTACACCGTTAACACCGTTTTCACCTACAGTTACGGGCTTACCGAGCATAACACGCTTATCAATGCCGCCGACACAGTCGAACTCGAGTGTACCGTCAGAATTGATGTAGGTTATCATCATACCAACCTCATCCATATGAGCGTCGAGCATAACCTTGTTTTTCGGTTTTTCTTTACCCTTTTTGAACACAATAAGATTACCAAGAGGATCAGTCTCTATACTGTCCGCATAAGGTGTAACTTCTTTTATAATGTAGTCACGGACTGCATTCTCTCTGCCTGAAACACCGTCAAGCAAACAAAGATTTTTAATTGTTTCAAGCATCGAGACCACCTCCGATAATGTATTTTGCAATCAACTGCGCACAGTTTTCAACATCTGCAACACTCACAACCTCAACACCGGTGTGCATATTTCTCAGAGGTATGGAAACAAGTCCTGTTTTTATTCCGCCTCTTGAAAGTGCAATATGATCAGCATTTGTACCTGTTGCATCACTCATAAGTTCAGGCTGGAAAGGAATTGAGTTTTCCTTTGCAACCGATTCAAGTTTTCTGCTGATTTCATACGAAAGCACGGGTGAAAAACCGATCATCGGGCCCTTGTCGAGTTTGCCGCATTTTTTAGAAGGCATATCGGGTGCATCAGCAAAGCTTACATCAACGCTTATACACTCGTCAGCATCAATACCGAAGCTGCCCGTAACCGCACCTGTTCCGCCTGTTTCCTCCTGCGCTGAGAAAAGGAGCTTAAGGTTAGGAGCATTTTTGTCCGCCATAACAAGCTCTGCTGCTCTGATTATCACTGCGCAGCCTGCCCTGTCATCAAGTGCCGGGCAGGAAATTCTGTTGTTCATGAGTTCACAGACAGGACTCTTGACAGTAATTCTGTCACCGGGAGAAATCAGTTCCGATGCTTCCTCCTTTGAAAGACCTGTATCGACAAGTATATCATCAAAATCTTTGGCTTTACCTGCATCTTCTGCTGACTGCAGATGAGGCGGAGTAGATGTAATTACACCGTAAACCGGCTTCCTACCCCAAACCGTAACGTCCTGTGCTGCAAGCACACGTGCATCCATACCGCCACACTTTGCAACCCGCAAAAAACCGCCGTCGGCAATTGCTGTTACGATAAGTCCTATTCTGTCTGCATGCGCATCAAGAAGATATGTCTTACCCTTACCGCTGAATGACGCTATAACATTGTTGTTCCTGTCCTTTTTAACAATCATTCCCTCAGGCAAAAAACCGGCAATTTTTTGAGCAATCTCATTTTCAAGACCCGGCGTACCGTTTGCTTGTGAGAGTTCAATTATCATATTTTTAAGTTCAGTCATAATAATTCACCCTGATTACGAAAATATATTTTATTATACATTTAAACTTTAAAATGTGCAATATGTTGATTTTCTTTTTTAAATAATATATAATAAATTAAGTTCAAGGAGGTTGTAAAAATGGATGAAAACAAATATCAGGTTATTGATCCTGAAAATGATAATTATAAATTAACTGCACAAGATATCATAAACGAAGATAAACGACGAAAAAAAAGAAAAAAGAAAAACCGAGCTGTCAAAGTCCTCACTGCAATAGTGCTCATTCTTGCACTGCTTGTCGGCAGCGGTGCAGTTTTTGTCAACAGTTATCTGAGCAAAATGAATTTCGGTGAAGAGCAGGGAGAAATCAATCCTGAAATTGAACAGGAAGAACAGCTCGAATTTGAAGAACAGGCTGATGCTGACGCCGATATCCGTGCAAACTTAAGTGACGATGTGCTCTGGTATGATGACAGAATCTATAACGTGCTTCTTATCGGTGTTGACTACGGTGCAACTAAAGACGGCAAATATGACAATTATCTTACACGTTCTGACTCTATGATTCTTATTTCAATCAACACTATAAACAATGTTATAAATATGGTTTCCCTTTCCCGTGCCGTTTATGTAGCTATTCCGGGTTATGGAAACAAGAGACTGAATGCCGCACATGCTTACGGCGGTGCAGATCTGTTGATCGAAACAATTGAAAAGAACTATAAAATACGTATTGATAAGTACGTTAAGGTTGACTTCAGCGGATTTGAAAACATCATTGACATCCTCGGCGGTGTCCAGATAAACCTGACAGCACAAGAAGCAAGCAATGTTTTCGGATATGGTTCCAAAGCAGGACTTTACGAACTTGACGGCGCACATGCAATTTCTTATGCAAGACTTCGTTCAATCGACTCTGACCGAAAAAGAACCGGAAGACAGCGAGCTGTGCTAAATGCAATAGCAAACAAGCTTCGCACCTCTTCAGCTTCCACACTTTTTGATTTGCTCGATAATGCACTTCCTCTTGTAACCACAAACTTTACAAAAACAGAACTTCTTTCACAGGTTGCCAATGCTCCTAAATATCTTTCTATGGAAATTCACGAGGATATCATTCCGCATACCGCCCATCCTCTTACAATGAGGAACGGACAAGAAGTATTGATCCTTAACTGGGCTGAAACCAATAAGTATACACACGATTTATTGTATCCGAATATGGTTCCGCAATCGGCACAAGAATAAAAAATTCCACTCACTTTGCAATGAAGTGAGTGGATATTTTTTATTCTTCAATTATTGTTTCAGTTGCTGTGGAAGCGTCCGTTTTAACTTCGTCAACAGATTCAAGCACTTCATGAGGCTTATCATCTTCAACAAGTGTACCTTCCATAAGCTGATTGAACTTTTCGCCGTTGATTTTTTCGTGCTTCACAAGATACTCTGCAAGTGAATCAAGTTTATCTCTGTGTGATGTGAGAATTTTTTCCGTACGCTTATAGGCTTCAGAAATGATATTCTTGATTTCTTCATCAATTGCCATTGCCGTTGATTCTGAATAATTCTTTGCGTGGCCGTAATCTCTGCCAAGGAATACCTGATCATTTGAATCTGCATAGCAAACAGCACCGAGCTTATCACTCATACCGTATTTGGTAACCATTTTACGCACAATTTCTGTTGCTCTTTCAATATCGTTTGAAGCACCTGTTGAAACATCGCCTCTTACAATCTGCTCCGCAACACGTCCGCCGAGAAGTGAGACAAGCTCATCAAGCATTTCACTCTTATAACGGTAAGTCTTATCCTCTTTCGGCACATAGAGCGTGTAACCGCCTGCCATACCTCTGGGAATAATCGAAACCTCATGCACGGGATCCTGAGTTTCAAGATAATAACTCGCAACAGCGTGGCCTGCTTCGTGGAAGGCAGTCATACGCTTTTCTTTTTCGCTCATCTTGTGAGACTTTTTCTCGGTTCCTATAACTACCTTGCGGGTTGCTTCCTCGATCTCATCCATTGTTATTGCCTTTTTGCCTCTGCGTGCCGCAAGAAGTGCAGCCTCGTTAAGGAGATTTTCAAGATCAGCACCAACAAAGCCGACAGTTGAATTTGCAATAACCTTAAGGTCAACATCGGGAGCAAACGGTTTACCCTTGGAGTGAACTTTAAGAATAGCCTCTCTTCCGTTTGCATCCGGATAACCTACCGTTACCTGACGGTCAAAACGACCCGGACGAAGAAGTGCGGGGTCAAGGATATCAGGGCGGTTTGTTGCCGCAATAATGATTACGCCTTCATTTTTGCCAAAGCCGTCCATTTCAACAAGAAGCTGATTGAGTGTCTGTTCTCTTTCATCGTGTCCGCCGCCCATACCGGCACCACGATGACGGCCTACGGCATCAATTTCGTCAATGAAGATAACTGACGGAGCCTCTTTTTTCGCCTGTGAAAAAAGGTCACGGACTCTGGATGCACCTACGCCGACATACATCTCAACAAAATCTGAACCTGAAATAGAGAAGAACGGAACGTCAGCCTCACCTGCAACCGCACGTGCAAGAAGTGTTTTACCTGTACCCGGAGGGCCTACAAGGAGCACACCCTTAGGAATTCTTGCACCCAAAGTGTTGAACTTGTTGGGGCTCTTGAGGAAGTCAACCATTTCACTGAGTTCTTCCTTTTCTTCATCTGCACCGGCAACCTGGTCGAATGTTGTTTTTTCTTTTTCATCCTTCTGCTTTTTGGCATTGATCTTGCCGAAATTGAGGGTTCTGTTCATATCAGAACCTGCAGAATTCATACGACGCATCATAAACACAAACAGCAGGACAAGAAGGCCCATTGTAAGAAGTGAGGGTAACAAGTTCATAATCCAGGAACCTGTTGAGCCTGATATAAATTCATATTCGATTATATCTTCTTCGCTCTGAGCCGCCTTATTGTGTTCACGGACAAGATCGTTGATGTCATTAACAAAAATATTCACATTCGGAACACGGTATTCCTGTTCCTTCTGATCTTCACCGACGAGTGTGTATTTCAATGAACCACTGCTCAGATTAAGCGAAAACTTATCAATTTTTCCTTCATCAAAATACTGAACAATTTCGTAGTATTCAACCTTATCCGCCTTCTCCTTTGCACTTCTGCCGGCAATGCTGATAGCTCCAACCATAACAAGCGGAATAAGGATATACGGCAAAATTGTCATTATACGCTTTTTAATTCTGTCGTTTTTATTGTTTTTGTTCGGATTGTTATTCAAATAGTTTCACTCCTGTTTTGATAAATAACTCTATTTATCAGTTGTTTTCGTAGATTTCGGGCTTGAGAACACCGACATAGGGAAGATTTCTGTACTTTTCGGCATAGTCAAGACCATAGCCTACGACAAACTCATTAGGTACAAATGTACCTGCATAGTCAGCCTTGATATCCGACTTGCGACGCTCGGGTTTATCGAGCAATGTGCAAATTTTTATACTTGCGGGATTTCTGGTCTGAAGCATTCTGCACACATAAGAAAGGGTTACGCCACTGTCAAGAATATCCTCCACAAGAAGAAGATCCTTACCCTCAAGATTGAGATCAAGATCCTTTATAATTCTGACATTTCCCGTCGCTTCGGTACGGTTACCGTAAGCCGAAACACACATAAAATCTATTTCACAAGGTACGGTGATTTCACGCATAAGATCTGCCATAAAAACGACTGAGCCTTTAAGAATACTTACGAGCAACAAATTCTTACCCTCATAATCCTTACTTATCTGCGCACCAAGTTTTTTCACGATAGCTGCCAATTCCTCTTTGCTGAAGAACACTTTTTCAATATCTTTTTCAATCATTTATAATATCTCCGATTATAAGTACTTTTTTTGTATCCTTGGTAATTTTCGCCCTGTCAGCACAACCTATCCCCTGAACCCACAGAATTCCGAGTTCATCAGCCAGTATCAGAAGATTATTCCTGCCGTCAAGGTGTTTTTCGTTAAAAAGCTTTTTGAGTGTTTTGGTGCATGAACTGCCGGCAAGACGCATCTTATCACCTGCACGACGGTTTCTTATAACACACCTGCCTGTAATACTGTCACAGTCTAACACTTTATTGTGAATAATCTGTTTCGGCGGTAATTCATTTTTGTTAACAATCTCTGCCGTGACCTTACCCAAGGGAACAACCGCACTGAACGAAGAAAAATCTGCTTGCCACTCGGTTATTTCTTCCTTCTCAGGGTTTATCTGCAACAAAGAATTCATTACAGAAATAATTGTATTACCTGTAATTTCAACAGTTCCGCCATCAAGAATTCCATCAATAAGTCTGAGATGTATAAGCTCAGGTGTAATACCCGCGTTATACTTCAGAATATGTGAAAGAACTCTTTTCCGGACGGATGGATGTTGATTTTTTATGAGAACAGAATCATATCCGTTTTCTTTTTTTGCCTGAGAGATAATTTTCTCAGTTATCTCTTTAAAATAAGCTTCATCCTCATTAGCAGAATCAATAAGCCTTGAAAATGCTTTTTCAAAAGACGGATTTATCTGCCTTAACTCGGGAATCACATTCACTCGGATACGATTACGCGAATAAGCAGTATCCGAATTCGTTTCATCCGTAACGTAACTGATTGAATTATCGGCACAGTAAGCCTCAATCTCATCTCTTGTACAGTTGATAAGCGGTCTTATTATGTTATCCCTGACTGCCGGAATGGAACAAAGGCCCTTTAGTGAAGTGCCTCGGGTTTCGTTGAGAATCAAGGTTTCACATCTGTCCGAAAGAGTATGCGCCGTTGCAATAAGACAGTCTCCGAGTGATGCAAAGAAGTCATACCTGACCATTCTTCCGCATTCCTCAAGCCCGAGCCCTCTTTGCTTTGCCATCAAAGGAACATCAGCATGGTGAACATAGAGTTTTATGCCGAGTTTTTCACATTCTGATTTAACAAAGGACTCGTCTCTAACTGCCGTTTCCCCTCTTATGCCATGATTGACATGACATGCTTCAAGGGTGACATCATATTCTTCCTTCAATGCAAAAAGCACATTAAGAAGAGCCATTGAATCAGCTCCTCCGGAAAGAGCAACCACCACTCTGCAGGACTGCACGGGCATCGAATACTCTGCAATTGTACTTCTGATCTTACATATCATTTCTGAGTTTCTCCAGAGCCATAAACAATGTGTAGTCACCATCCCAGATCATTTCGACAGTATCTGTTCTGCCATGACGGTTTTTGGCAACGATAACCTCAACCTTATTTGCAAGGTCCTGCTGCTGTTCTTCACCGTCTTTATCATCCTTTTCGCTCGAATAATAATCAGGGCGGTAAAGCATCATAACAATATCTGCATCCTGCTCGATTGAGCCTGATTCACGAAGGTCTGCAAGCTGCGGACGGTGCGAGCTGCCTCTTCCCTCTGTTCCACGGGAAAGCTGTGCACAACAGATTACCGGGATAGCAAGGTCCTTTGCCATAAGCTTTAATTCACGTGTGATTTCGCTGACCGCCTGAACACGGTTTTCAGTTTTTCCTGCAGGTCGGATGAGTCCGAGGTAATCGATAATAACACATTCCACGCCTTTGAGTCGGCGGATACGCGCCTTCATTTCCGGAACCGTGATTGAACTGGTATCATCAAAATATAACTCGACATTACTCAAAGCATTTGTTGCCATACCGAGTCTTTGCCAGTCCTCTGCATCAAGTTCACCCGTTCTCATTTTAGCTGAGTTAACACGCGCTTCTGTTGCAAGGACACGCATCGCAAGCTGCTCTTTTGTCATCTCAAGAGAGAACATAAGAACACGTCTTTTGCCTATAACAGAGACATTTCTTGCAAGATTGAGTGCAAAACTTGTCTTGCCCATTGCAGGACGGGCACCTATGAGAATAAGGTCGGATTTATGCAAACCGGTCAGAACATTGTCAAGATCTGAATATCCTGTGGGATATCCTTTATATAGATCTTTATCAGGTGATGTCAGATGCTGAAGAGTTGTATAAACATCACTGATAATGATATCGCCGATTTTTGACGGGGCATTGGTTTTTCTGCCCTGACGGATGTTATAAATTTTCTGCTCGGCTGATTCAAGCAATTCGTCTGCAGTCTGCTCCTGGGTAGAAGCCGCATCAATAGTCTCCCTGGAAGCATTGATGAGGGAACGTATGTAGAATTTTTCTTTTACGATTTTAGCATAGGATTCGACGTTCGCAGTTGACGGTACAACCTGAGCAAGCTGAAAAAGATAATTCTTACCTGCTGCGGTGTCATACACCTTGTCCTTGACAAGACTGTCAAGAACAATCAGCGGGTCTATCTTACCGCCCGTTGCCTCGATTGTTGCCATCGCAGTAAAGATTGCCTTGTGCTGAGGAAGATAAAAATCATCTGCACTCAAAAGCACCTGAACCTGTGGCATACAAGCAGGATCAACAAGGAGTGAGCCCAGAACAGCCTGTTCTGCTTCAAGACTGAAAACAGAATCCGATGCGTTAAAACTATTAAGACTTTCCATAAGTCTTTCTCCTTTATTTTAAGTTGAAACAAATTGTTCTCAACCCGGAAATTATTCCTCTGTTACCATTACCGTGAAATCTGCTGAAACTCCCTGATAGAGTTTAACTGTCGCAGAATAGCTTCCGAAAGCCTTGATATCAGGCACTGAAATCTTACGGCGGTCAATATCTATTGAATATTCCTTTTTAATGCACTCTGCGATTTCCTTTGAAGTAACAGAACCGAAGAGTCTGCCACCCTGACCTGCCTTTGCCTTGATTTTGATTGCTCTGCCATTGATTTTGTCAGCTGCTTCCTGTGCTGCTTTGGTTTCAACTGCAATCTTGTGTTTTTTAGAATCTTCTCTGTTTTTGAGTTCTGTCATTGCCTGAGAATTTGCCTCGATTGCAAGATTTCTCGGAAAGAGATAGTTTCTTGCATAACCGTCTGACGTGTTGACAAGTTCACCTTTTTTGCCCAACGACTTAACATCCTGCTGTAAAATAACTTTCATTTTATATACCTCATTTCTTGTTGTGCTCTTTATTGTAACGGTCTATGCTGTGCATAACATCAGCTGTTACCGTTTGTACATCGGAATTTTTAATCTGAGCAGCAGCCATCGTCTGATGTCCTCCGCCGCCAAGGTATTCCATAATAACCTGAACATTGACTGCTCCCAAAGAACGGGCAGAAACGCAGATTACATCACCCATTTTAAATATTACAAACGATGCATCAACACCGCTTATATTAAGAAGTTCATCAGCAGCCTGTGCACTTATCATACGGATTTCGGTTGAATCCTCATCATTAAGTGCAATTGCGCAGTTGTGATACTTATGTGCACTGCTGATGATTTTGTTTCTTACGTGATAGTTTTCGATATCGTTTGAGAAGAATTTCTTTACTCTGACAGTTTCAGCGCCCTGAGTTCTCAGGTAAGCGGCTGCTTCAAATGTTTTCGCACCCACACGCAGAATAAAGTTTTTTGTATCAAGCATAATGCCTGCCATAAGTGCATCTGCCACGAAGGACCCGAGATGAGTTACCGCAGGAATATACTCTGAAAGTTCGGCAACCATCTCCGACGCGGATGAAGCACTCGGATCGTGAAAAAAGATTACCGTATCCTTGATGTAATCAACCGCTTTTCTGTGATGGTCAATTACAACAACCATGCCTGCCCTTTCAAGCAATTCAGTATCCTCAACAAAGTTTGTTATGTGTGTATCTACAACAACAAGGAGATTTTTCTTACTCTGCCCCATCTTAATCTTTGCTTCGTCAAGAGGAATAAACACAGAATCAAAATCTTCTTTTTCTGCCGCTGCAATAAGCGGCTTAGCCATCGATTGTTCTTTATTTGTTGCAATATAAGCCTTTTTACCAAGACACTGTGCGATATGCACAACACCTATCGCAGCACCGACTGAGTCAAAATCTGTGAACCTGTGACCCATAACAAAAACACTGTCACAGCCCTGGACAAGTTCGGAAAATGCAGTTGCAACCGTTCTTGATTTGACCTTGGTTGTGGTCTCAACACTCTTTGAAACACCGCCGAAAAACTCATACTTGTCCTTGAATCGGATAACGGCCTGATCACCGCCTCTGCCGAGCGCCATATCAAGTGCAAGTTTAGCACTCTTTTCACATTCCGGAAGTGTTGCGGCACAGCCGACACCGATAGAAAGTGTTACGCCGACATACTTGCCGTCATAAGAGTATTCTCGTACAGCATCCAATAAGTCAAAACGACGTGAAATCATATCGTCAAGATCCTGCTTTTCCGCAACAATATAAAACTTACTGTCACTCACCTTACTGATAAAACATGAATAGTCTTTGATCCAGGATTCGGCAAGCTTCTCAATTCCGTTTCTGATTGCAGCACAATCGCTTTCTCGGTAATTCTGCTGACATTCCGCCATATTGTCGATTGTTACAATTGCAATCGCAGGACGTGTTCTCACATATTCATCAGCAATTTTCCTGTATTTAGTGGTATCCGTAAAATACAGCACCGCCACGTCCTCATTTTCTTTTTTTGCCTTATGAGAATAAACCGTAAAGTGCTTGTTGTCACAGTCCACAACCACACCGTCACCCTTTGCATTGAGAAATGATTCCATTCCCACTTCGTTCAGGAATGTTACTAACTCACTGTAAGCTGACGGATTGGGACCGACAACATTTTTTTCAAAAGAATTGTTATACCAGATTACCGTCCCGTCATATTTACAGACAGCTACCGGTAAGGGAAATTCACCGTAAACATCAGATCCCATAAAATCCAATTCAGATGAGATCTGATTAAGCATTTTCTGTTTTCTTGCACTGAAAACATCAAGATAGATAAAAGCAAGTATCACAATGGCAGCCAACAGCAGCAGTTCAACTGCTGCAAGCCATTTGCTTGCCGTAAAAAATGTTAAGATTATACACACAAGTGCGACACCGACTGCTCCGGCAAATACAGGGAATTTGCGAAGAATCGTTATAATCTTATCCATAGTTATACCTCCATAATTATTGAAAGTATCATCGGGCTACGTTTTGTACGTTCGTACATAAGACGCGAAACCTCATCTCTTACAGAGGATTTGATTGAATTCCAGTCACGTACGTTATTTGAAATGCAGTTTTCAATTGCACAACGTGCAACCTCACGTGCATCGTCTATAAGTTCTTCGGATTCCTTGACGTATACAAAGCCTCTTGTGAGAATATCAGGACCCGCAACAATGTAACCGGAATAACTGTCAATAGAAGCAGCGACAACGATAAGTCCGTCCTCTGCAAGACGTTTTCTGTCACGCAGAACAACATTGCCCACATCTCCGACACCCGAGCCGTCCACAAATATCTGTCCTGACGGTATCTGTTCACATTTCTTTATTCCGCTTTCCGAAACTTCAATCTGAACACCGTTATCTCCGATAAAAATATTCTCACTCTTTATTCCCATACTTTCGGCAAGTTGAGCATGTTTGCGCAGATGCTTCTGCTCTCCGTGCACGGGAATAAAATACTTCGGCTTGATTATACCCATCATAAGTTTGAGTTCTTCCTGACAGGCATGACCCGAAACGTGTATACCGTTTGTTTTTTCATATATAACATCGGCACCGAGTTTGAGAAGTTCATTGATAACTTTACCGATTGTTTTTTCGTTTCCCGGAATAGGTGTAGCAGAAATAATTACACAATCATTAGGACCGACCGCAACTTTCTTGTGGCCCGAGAAAGCCATTCTTGAAAGTGCAGACATAGGTTCGCCCTGACTTCCTGTTGTGACAATCACCATCTTGTCTGCAGGATACTTATTTATAAGATCTATGCTGACAAGTGTGTTTTCCGGAATATTGAGATATCCGAGATCACTGCCGATCGCAACAACGTTTTCAAGGCTTCTGCCCGAGAGGACAACCTTTCTGCCCATTGCATGTGCTTCATCAATAATCTGCTGCACACGGTGAACATTTGAAGCAAATGTTGCGATAATTATACGTCTGACACCGGCACGCTCAAAAAGAGTATGGAGAGATTCTCCGACCTTTTTTTCACTTTCGGTGTAACCCGGGCGTTCTGCATTCGTTGAGTCCGAAAGCATACACAGTACACCTTTTGAACCGATTTCAGAAAAACGGTTGAGATCTATCATATCTCCGTCGATCGGAGTGCTGTCAATTTTGAAGTCACCCATCTGCACGATTGTGCCTGCACCGCAGGTAATCGCAAATGCAAGTGAATCGGGAATTGAGTGGTTGACGTGGATTGCTTCAACGTTGAATTCTCCGAGACCGATAACATCGCCCGGCTGAATGACGTTGAGTTCCACTGCGCCGAGAAGATGATGCTCTTCGAGCTTACCTTCAATAAGACCGATTGTAAGACGTGTGCCGTAAACAGGCACATTGACGGTTTTGAGCATATAAGCAAGTCCGCCGATATGGTCTTCGTGTCCGTGAGTAATCACGATACCCTTGATACGGTCGAGGTTCTTTTCAAGATAAGTGAAATCAGGAAGAACAAGGTCAACACCGAGCATATCGGGGTCCGGGAAAGCAAGCCCGCAATCAACAAGAATAATGTCGTTTCCATACTCATAAACGGTTATATTCTTGCCGATTTCGTTAAGACCGCCGAGAAATCCGATTTTTACGGGTTTTATCTCTTTCTGCTTATTGAAATGCTTATTGCTTCTGTAATTCGTTCTTTTGTTTTTCGTATTTTTCTTCTGTTGATTCTGTTTTTTGAAAGCGTTCTGTTTTTTAGTCTGATTTGATTTTTCGTTCTGTTTCTGATTCTTATTTTTTGACATCGCTGACTTATTGAAACGCTTGTTCTGCTTTGCCTGTTTTTTCTGTGCAGGCTTCTGACCTTTTTCAGTCTTTTCTTTATTTGGCATTAAATATTTTTTCTCCTTTTCTAGGGTATTAACAGTTAAACCCTGTATTTGCCGGCGAATATGTAAAAGTAAATTATTTTCATTCTGTCGGAAAAGATGAGACTCTTCCATTCTCGATTTTATAACTAGTATATAATACTATTAAAGAGTCTGATTGTCAACTGTTGTGCAGTTTAAATTATTATTGGTGGAAATTTTTTGACATAAACATTGTGTTGTTTGTTTGTTTATGTTAAAATTATAAAAGTTACAAAAAATAAGGAGACATTTATGAAACACGTTGACATATTCACCGACGGTGCGTGTTCGGGTAATCCCGGACCGGGCGGTTGGGGAGCAATTTTAAGATATAAGGGCACAGACAAGTGCATAAGTGGCGGAGAAGCGGAAACAACCCACAACCGTATGGAGCTTTCTGCGGTTATCGAAGCCTTGACACTATTGAAAGAGCCGTGTGAGGTTACGCTGTGGACAGATTCAAAATACGTTGCAGACGGACTCGGCAAGGGTTGGGCAGCAGGCTGGAAGAAAAACGGTTGGAGAAAAGCCGATAAAAAGCCCGCACTTAATCCCGATCTCTGGGATGAGCTGCTCGGTCTTTATGACAGGCACAATGTTACGATACAGTGGATAAAGGGTCACGCATCACATCCGGAAAATGAAAGGTGTGACAAAATGGCGGTTGCCGAATCGCAGAAGTTTTTGAAATAAACTCAAGTTTAAATGGCAGGGAAATCCCTGCCATTTCGTTTTTATAAACTATTACATCGGCATTCAAAACAATCAAAGACACCTTTTCAGAATATAATAATCACCGTATCGCATCCCGTCGTGACCCTTCAATTTTTCATCCGAAGACACAAAGCCGAGTTTTTTCAAAGCACAGACTCTTTCTCCTGCTTCAGAAATCGCTTTCGTTGCAATTATATCACAATCAAACAATCTAAAAGTCGGCTCGATAATCAGTTCCAGAATCTGCACAATCTCTTCTGATTTTTCGTAATCACTCCGTAAATCCAGGCGAAGCAAACCGCAATTTGTAAAAGCATCGTCTGCATCGCGGTGAAACAGCTCAATTGTGCCTATAGCCTCTTTTTTTACATTGTCTACAATCGACCACCGCACAAAATCGTTGCTGTTATATTTATCTAGCCAAAATGTAATCGCATCCGTCATTTGTTCTTTTGTTGTGTAATAAAAATCATCGCCGTAGCAGTTATCGCTGTTGAAAAACGGGACGGATTTTTTATCGGAATATACCTTCAATAAATCATCACAATCACTCCGCTCAACCAAACGAAGAGTATATTTCACGCCCTCATACCTCGGACAAAAATCATAAACATCAATCATAACAGCACCTCACACAAGAACATTTGTTCGCTCCGTTTGATTATAATTGATTGTTTTACATTTGTCAAGGTTTCAGGTGTTGATAAATTGGGGTTTGTCGGGGTGTTAATTTTTGATTGGATTTAAGTATAGCATAGCCTCCCTTGCCTAAAGGGAGGCTATGTTTCTGCGACATTTAAAATATCACGACAATTAAAATTTACAACTAAAAAAGTAGTGACTTTACAGCTTTAAATCAACAAATTGTTAATTTTGTACAAAATTAATCTATTTTATTGGTCATCTATGCAACTTTTTTAGTTTTTTCTGCTAAAAAATCTCTGAATATATTTGACTTTTATAATTAGTTTTGTTAAAATAAAATGGCAAATATGCTTCGTGTAAGTTTTATTTACACTCTAAAGCGCAAGGAGGAATATACTTTGACAGATGCAAAAACTCTGGCGTACATAAATATGTATGCTATACTCGGCTCACTCGAAAATCTGTGTGAACTTGATCCCAAAGCAAGTGCACTCATTGCCGACAGAAAACCTATTTCCATAGGTATCGAAGTCAAGGGTGGTCCGTCCGCTACAATTACCTTCAAAAACGGCAAATGCCGTATGGAACAGGGTATCGGCGAATGTGACATCAAGCTCCCCTTCTCTTCATGTGAGAAATTCAACGGCATGATCGACGGTACGGTTACTCCCATCCCGTCAAAAGGCTTTGTTCACATCAAGTTCCTTTTGGACTCATTCGTAAAGCTCACTGATATGCTTTCCGCTTATATGCGTCCTACAGAGGAGGACCTTAAGGATGAAGAATTCTTCAGAATCAGTACCTGCCTTCTCTTCTATACAATCTCTGTTGCGATCTCTCAGATCGGTAACCACGATGAAATCGGTAAGTTCTCTGCTGACCATATCGTTGACGGTGATATCAAGATGTCCATCAAGAATGGTCCCGCATCAACAATCCGTGCAAAGAACGGTCACCTTATCACAATCAAACAGGCTCCGGAAGAACCGCGTGCTATTATGGAATTCGGCAGCATGAAGCTCGCTCACGACCTCTTCGACGGCAAGGTTAACGCTGTTGCTCAGATCGGCGAAGGAACAATTGCTATGCACGGTATGATCAATATGATCGACAACCTCAACCGTATTCTCGACAGAGTTGCACTTTATCTTGCATAAGGGGGATTATAGATATGGCAAATATTAAAGTTAATCAGTACGATAAAAGCCGCGAGCTTTTCAACCGTGCTACAAAAGTAATTCCTTCAGGTGTCTACGGTCACCTCGGCCCTGCTGAAGGTAACTTCATTCCCGTAAGCGCATGGCCTTTCTTCTCTGAGAAAGCTAAGGGTGCATATTTCTGGGACGTTGACGGCAACAAGTTTATCGACTATATGTGTGCATACGGTCCTAACATTCTCGGTTACAATGACCCCGACGTTGACAAGGCTGCTATGGAGCAGGCTAAACTCGGTAACTGCACAACATCACCTTCTTACAAGATGGTTGAGCTTGCTGAATTGATGGTTGATACTGTCAAGACTGCAGACTGGGCATTTTTCGCAAAGAACGGTAACGATACAACTCAGCTTGCTATTATGGCTGCACGTAACGCTACCCACAGAAAGAAGATCATCTTTGTTAACGGCTTCTACCACGGTGTTTCTGCTGTTGTTCAGAAGATCGACTACCCCGGTGTTCTTCCCGAGGACGTTGCCAATAACCTCTATGTTGACTGGAACGACTTTGACGCACTTGAAAAGCTCGTTGCAGAAAACGAAGGCGAAATTGCTGCTTTCATTTCAACACCTTACCTTCACGGTAACTATTTTGACAATGTTACACCTGCTGACGGCTACTGGCAGAAAGTACGTAAGCTCTGTACAGAAAAGGGCATCGTTCTTATCGTAGACGACGTTCGCTGCGGTTTCCGTCTTGATCTTGCAGGTTCTGACGCATATTACGGCTTTGAGGCTGACCTTATCTGCTTCTGTAAAGCTATTGCAAACGGCTGGAACATCTCCTGCCTTTGCGGTAAGGAATTCCTCAGAGATGCAGTTTCAGGAATGTCATACACAGGTTCATACTGGATGAGTGCCGTTCCTTTCGCTGCCGCTATCGCAAACATCAATAAGATGAAGGCTCTTGATCTGCCGACAGTTCTTAAAGAAAAGAGCGTTAAGCTTCTTGACGGACTTAAGGCGGCCGGTGCAAATAACGGTTTTGACCTTGTTTGCTCAGGTGAACCCGCATTGTTCTATATGCGAATAGCTAACGACAACTCAATGATGCTCCATCAGGAATGGATTGCTGAATGTGTTAAGAGAGGTATCTTCTTCTCCAGCCATCACAACCACTTCATGAACTATGCAGTATCAGACGCTGACATCAAGCACACAATTGAAGTTGCTGATGAAGCATTCAAAATCGTTAAGAAAGCACATCCTGAGGCATTTTGATTTTCAAAAATCATTATATAAAAATTTTTAGGAGGAAGTACCTATGGCATTAACCAAGACAGAATGGTTAGCTCTTGAAAAGAAAGCTCACGAGCTTCGCAGACTTTGCCTTGACACCACTTTCTGGGCAGGCAGCGGTCACATCGGCGGCGGTATGAGCGTTATGGACATGATGACCATTCTCTATCACAAGTACCTCAACATCAAGGTTGACGATCCCAATTGGGAGGACAGAGACCGTTTTATTCTTTCAAAGGGTCATTCAGGTATCGCTTATGCTCCCGTCCTTGTTGACAAGGGTTTCAACGATCCTGAGCAGCTTAAGACATTTAACCTTACAAACTCTAAGATGGGTATCCACCTTGACTCTAATAAAGTTATCGGTGTTGACGCTTCAACCGGTTCTCTCGGTCACGGTCTTTCAATCGCTCTCGGTACAGCTCTTGCTGCACGAGTTCTCGGCAAGGATTACAAGACATACTGTATCCTCGGCGACGGTGAATGCGACGAAGGTTCAAACTGGGAAGCAGCTATGGCTATCAACGCTTTCAAAGCAACAAACGTTATCTCATTCGTTGACCGCAATAAGTGTATGATCGACGGCCGTACAGAAGACGTTATGCCTCTCGAACCCTTCTGCGACAAGTGGCGTGCTTTCGGCTTCCACGTAATCGAAGTTGACGGTCACAACCTCAACGAGCTTTCAGAAGCTATCGACTACGCTCTTGGCGAGCCCGACGCACCCGTTATGATCGTCGCTAACACTGTTAAGGGTGAAGGCATCGACTTCATGGCTGATGACTATCACTGGCATTACGGCGCTATCGATGCTGAGAAATACGATCTCGCTAAGAAGAGCCTTGAAAAATATTATGAGAAGCGTAAAGCTCGTGCAGAAAAGGAGGGCATCTAATTATGGCAGG
>JAZNCK010000006.1:0-12794 GCA_045587505.1 Acutalibacteraceae bacterium | reverse complement strand
AGTTATGGCAAAATGCGAATTCTGCGGCAAAGGTGTTTCTTTCGGTATTCAGGTTTCTCACTCACACAGACGTTCAAACAGAACATGGAAGCCGAACATTAAGCGTGTTAAGGCAGTTGTTAACGGTTCTCCGCGCAAGGTTTATGCTTGCACACGTTGTTTACGTTCAGGCAAGGTAACACGTGCCGTTTAATGCACATGATGATACAGAGGCTGTCTAAAGACAGCCTCTTTGTCTTTTCCGGAGGTACTGAGAATTATGGCTAAAATAAAAATGTTTATAAATATATTACGACGCAAGTTTTTCTTTTTCGTCGTCTGGCCTCTCGCCTTTCGCCTTTTTTCCCTTAAGCCCGTTGACGAAAAACTGATTCTTTTTGCTTTCAGCAAGAATTATGATAAAATGCCTGATAATATGGTCGGTCTTTATAAGCACCTTGTTAAGATGGGATACAACTGCAAAATTGTTCAATCCCCAAAAAGTGCAGCTAAACGCATACTGGCAGATATTATGTTCCAAAAAGACTATGCAAGGTGTAAGTGCGTTTTTGTAACAGACAACTTCGACCCTCTTTATGCCCACAAGCCGAATGAGGGTACCAAAGTTATTCAATTATGGCACGCCTGCGGTGCTTTTAAAAAATGGGGTAATTCCACACTTGACCTTGCGTGGGGCGGCAGCCGCGAGGATATGTTGCGTTTTCCGAAGCACAACACTTACACTGATGTTTTTGTTTCTGCTGAAAGTGTTATCCCCTGCTACGCTGAAGCTTTCGGTTGTGATAAAAGTATAATACGTGCGTTTGGTACGCCGAGAACAGACGTATATTTCAACAAGGATTTTGTCGGCAGTAGCCGTAAAAAAGTAACCGAAGCGTTTCCTGAAATCGGCGAAAGAAAAATTATCCTATATGCGCCTACGTTCAGGGGCAACTCTCCTGAGGAATCTTACAACGATCAACCTCTGAACTATGAACTTCTGAAAAACACGCTCGGTGATGAATATGTGCTTATACTCAAGCTCCATCCATTCACAGCAAAAAAATACAAGATGTCTGACAGTGATAAAACGAATTACGGTGATTTCATTTTTGAAGCTTCTGACGTTCTTGAAATTGAAACCCTGCTTTGTGCCGCTGATTATCTTATTGCAGACTACTCTTCGTTAATTTTTGAATACGCTCTGCTTGACAAGCCAATGATTTTTTACGCGTATGATCTTGAAAAATATGACAGAGACAGAAGTTTCTATTTTGATTACAAAAGTTTTGTGCCCGGCAGAATCGTTACAACAAATGAGGAAATTATCGCCTCTGTGTTAAGCGGAAACTGTCAGCAGGAAAAAATCAAGGATTTCAAAAATAAATTTATGAGTGCGTGTGACGGCAATTGTGTTGAAAGAATTGCGGAATACGCAGTGAGGTAATATTATGAGAATTATGATTGCATCTGACATACACGGCAGTGCTTTTTATTGCAAAAAAATGCTTGAAGCATATAAAAAAGAAAAAGCAGATAAATTACTTCTGCTCGGTGATATCCTTTACCATGGACCGAGAAATGATTTACCGAAAGACTATGCGCCCAAAGAAGTTATTGCTATGCTCAACCCGATTGCAGATGAGCTGTTGTGTGTACGCGGTAACTGCGATACAGAAGTCGACCAGATGGTTCTTGATTTTCCCGTACTTGCAGAATATGCAATTCTTTACAACGAAGGCAGAATGATCTTTGCAACTCACGGTCATAACTTCAATCCTGCAAATCCGCCAAAAATCCGAAAAAGAGACATTCTTCTTAACGGACATACGCATATCCCGGCCTTCGATGTTACTGACAGATTCACGTACGTCAATCCCGGTTCGGTTTCTATTCCTAAAGAAAACAGCGAACACGGATACATTATGCTTGACGGTAACTCACTCAGGTGGAAAAACCTTGACGGTGAAGTTTATATGGAGAAAGAAATTTAACTGCCAACGAGCATCATAACTTCATCGATGCTTAAATGAGGCTGAAGTGCCTTATTGATCGAAAGTCCTATTATCCTTGATGCACGCTCGACAACCAGGTCGATTTCACGCGGAGTGATTATCATTTTCTTGTTTTCTTCACGGGAAATTTCCTGCTCATCATCCGTCAGGTCATTGACAAGAGTCCGGGCATCAACAACTGTAGGAATCCCGACTGAAATAACAGGTACACCCATACTTCCGCGGTCAATCGCTGACCTCGCATTACCTACACCTGAGCCCGGAGTAATTCCGGTATCAGACATCTGTACGGTATTTCCGAGTCTTTTCAACCGTCGTGCAGCAAGTGCATCAATAACGATAACAGCAGCCGGTCTGACCGCATCCACTAAACCTTTGACGGATTCAGCTGTTTCCACACCCGTTCTGCCCAGAACACCGGGAACAAAACCTGCCACGGGCCGTAGGTTCCCGAGACCGACGCTTTCGGAAAGTTCTGAACTGATATGACGGGTAGCAAGTACCATTCCTATACTCTGCGGTCCTACGGCATCGGGAGTTATCTGTGTATTGCCGAGTCCTACAGCAAGAATAGTCCCTTCCTCCGGCAAAAGGCTTCGCAACTGATTGCCGATCGAATCAATTATACTTTCTTCTGCAGATGAGTGTGCAACAAGGGACGGAATTTCCGCCGTTATATATGTCCCCTTCGGCTTGCCGAGCGACTGTTCGCCTGTACTGTTCAGGACTCTTATTTTTGTAAAGGTTATATCATTTTCGACAAAAGTTTCACTTTCAATTCCATCCACGGAATCCGATGTAATAACTTCATGTCTCTCGAGTGCAAGGTCTGTTCTGAAATTCATATAAATCACCTGCGAAAAAATTTTTAAAAAAAGTAAAAAAATACTTGCTTTTTTACGATTTTAATGATATGATAACTAACTGTGTAATGCATTAAAGGAGGTGGAATGATGCCTAACATCAAATCAGCAAAGAAAAGAGTGCTTGTAAACAAGTCAAAGGCTGCTCGTAACAAGTCAAGAAATTCAGCTCTCAAGACAGCTATCAAAAAGGCTAACGCTGCTGCTGCAGCTAACTCACCCGATAAAGAAGCTGCTGTTAAGTTTGCTATCAAGAAGGTAGACCAGGCTTGTGCTAAGAATCTTCTCCACAAGACCAACGCTGCCAGAAAGAAGTCAGCTCTCGCTAAGCTTCTTGCAGACTAATTGAGACTAACAATACGGACGGATTGTATAATCCGTCCCTTTGTTTTTTATTCTGAAATATCTTGACTTTAGTCTCAGGGTGTAATATAATTAGTACAAATAAAGTTCAGGAGGTACTATCCCATGTGTGATACACTCAAAAAGATTCTTAAAATCGTAGGCATTGTCGCTGCTGTTGCTGCTGTTGCTGCAGGCATCTACTACGTTGTTACAAAGGTTCTCCCCTGCAAGAACAAGGTTGAAGATGACGATCAGAGCGATTATGTTTCATGCTCATGCTGTGACATCGACGATCCTGTTCCTGTTGACGCTCAGTAATATAATTCAGATTGAACGGAGTAAGCGTATGGCTTACTCCTTTTTTCTTTTATTTTGGTCCTGATCTGGTAATAAATGAAATCACAAGCCCGCTTATAACGGCAGCAGTAATACCTGCCGCGCCTGATGATAACGGACCTGTAAGAATGCCGAGCCAACCCGTTGAATCTATCATTTCACGTGTACCTCTGGCAAGTGTATATCCAAAACCTGTAAGAGGTACCGTTGCACCGCAGCCGGCAAAATCCACAAGATGCTGATAAAGACCAAAGCCTTCAAGCACAACGCCAAGAACCACAAAGCTGACAAGGATACGTGCAGGGGTAAGTTTTGTAAGGTCAATCAGAAGCTGGCCGACAACACAAATTGCTCCGCCGACCAGAAACGCCCATAAAAAATCCATAAGAATCACCTGTTTTATTCTTTTGTGGATTTAATTGAGATATTCGCAGAAAATAAATGTAAAATATTGTTTTTTTAAGATAATCATATTGACTTTAGTGTAGTAATGTGTTAACATAGCAACACAAATTAAATCGGAGGGATTTATTATGAAAAAGTTTATAGCTATCGCTCTTGCAGTGCTTACAGCAGTTATGGTTTTTGCTCTTGCAGGTTGCGGTGACAAGGCACCCGAAACAACATCTGAACTTGCTGCTATCAAAGAAAAGGGCAAGATCGTCGTCGGTATCACAGATTACAAGCCCATGAACTATCAGGAAAACGGTGAATGGGTTGGCTTTGACACAGAGCTTACATACGCTTTTGCTGAAAAGCTCGGCGTTGATGTTGAGTTTGTTGTTCTCGCTGACTGGGGCAAGAAGTTCCTTGACCTTCAGGCAGGCACAATCGACTGTGTATGGAACGGTATGACAATCACAGACGAAGCTCGTAACAACTCTTCAGTTTCTGACGTTTATCTCAAGAACTCTCAGGTAGTTGTTCTCCCCGCTGACAAAGCAGCTGCACTTACAACAGTTGACGCTATCAAGGACCTCACATTCGCAGTTGAAGAAGGTTCTGCAGGCCAGACAGCAGGTACAGATAACGGTCTTAAGACAGTTGCTGTTAAGGATATGGCTACTGCACTTCTCGAAGCAAAGAGTGGTGCTTGCGACGGTTGTATCATCGATAAGACAATGGCTGACGCAACAGTCGGTGCAGGCACAAGCTACGCTGACCTCGGCGTTGCAATGACACTCAGCACAGAAGAGTTCGGTATTTCTTTCAGAAAGGGTTCTGACCTTACAGCAGAGCTCAACACATTCCTTAAGGAGTACCAGGCAAGCGGCGAATTCGCAAAGCTCGCTGAGAAATACGGTGTGAATATCGAGGAATAATTTCCGATAAAATTTAAAACAGAAGGCAGGAAGTCTTACGACTCCCTGCCTTTAAGATGTAAGAAAGGTTTTTTTATTATGTTTTGGACTGTAACACAGTCTTTGCTTGAGGGTTTTGCTTCAACGCTTGAACTCTTCGCATTGACTCTGGTTTTTGCTTTGCCTCTCGGCCTTATCATCAGCTTCGGCTCGATGAGTAAGATTAAGCTGATAAAGTGGCTTGTCCGCACTTTCGTGTGGGTTATCCGAGGCACTCCCCTTATGCTTCAGCTTATTGTTATTTTCTACGTTCCCGGCTTTGTCGGAATGTGGGCACTCGAACAGCAAAGCGGCAACTTCTTTATTCAATGGCTTTCAACTTGGCATGTTTTTGATCGTTTTGTCGCAGCACTTATTGCTTTTGTTATCAACTATGCGTGTTATTTCTCCGAGATTTACCGCGGAGGTATTGAATCTATTTCCAAAGGACAGTACGAGGCTTGTCACGTGCTCGGTATGACAAAGAGCCAGGCCTTTTTCAAGGTTGTACTCCTGCAGGTTGTAAAGCGTATTATTCCGCCGATGAGCAACGAAATAATCACGCTCGTAAAGGATACTTCACTTGCAAGAATTATCTCCGTTTATGAAATCATCTGGAGTGGTGAAGCATTTATCAAAAGCGACGGTCTTCTCTGGCCACTTTTCTACACAGGCGTATTCTTCCTGCTTGCATGCGGACTTCTTACAATTCTGTTCAACAAAATTGAAAAGAAGCTCAGCTACTTTTCCGTGTGAGGTGAACCGATATGGCAATTCTTGAAGTTAATGAACTTACAAAAGACTTTGGTTCCACCAAGGTTTTAAAGGGTATCACTTTTTCTCTTGAAGAAGGTAAGGTGCTTTCCATAATCGGCTCATCAGGCAGTGGCAAGACTACCCTGCTGCGTTGTATCAACGGACTTGAGACAGCAACATCAGGAAAAATCAGCGTTAATGAAAAAGTTGTTTTTGACAGCACCATTACTGACAAAAATGCACTCAAGGAGCTCAAAAGCAATCAGCAGAACATCGGGCTTGTGTTCCAGCAATTCAACCTTTTTCCGCAGTACACTGCGTTAGGCAATGTAACACTCGCGATGAAGCTCGCTGCCAAAAAGCATCCTGAATATAAAAAGAATAAAAAGCACATACTCGAAGAAATTGACAGAATCGCAAAGGGTTATCTTGACAAGGTTGGTCTTTCTGATAAGCTGAACAACTACCCTTGCGAACTTTCGGGCGGTCAGCAACAGCGTGTTTCAATCGCTCGTGCACTTGCAATGAATCCTCAGATTCTTTTCTTCGATGAACCTACATCAGCACTCGACCCTGAGCTTACGGGCGAGATTCTTAAAACAATACGTCAGCTTGCAGAAGACAATATGACTATGGTTATTGTAACTCACGAAATGAACTTTGCAAAAGACGTTTCTGACGAGGTTATCTTTATGGATGACGGTGTTATCGCTGAGCAAGGCACACCTGAAGAAGTGCTCGTCAATCCCAAAAATCCCAGAACAAAAGCCTTTCTTAACACTTACGAAAAATAAATAATTGACAACACCGCCGCATTTTGCTATATTGAAAACAGCAAAATTAAAGGCGGGGTATTTTTATGAAATTAGGTATTATTAACGGTTGGGAAGAGGCTCACTTCAAGTCGGTCAAAGACAAAGGTCTCGAAGCAGTCGAATTCTGCATAAACTACAACTATGATTCAGCTCAGGTACTTGCCCGTGCAGACGAAATCAAAGGTTATTCTGAAAAATACGGCGTAGCAGTCGGCTCAATCGGCCGTTGGGGCATGGACAGAGTTGACGATAACGGTGATATCATCCCCGAAGCTATGCAGCACGACAAAAACCTTGTTGACCTTGCCTCCAAGCTCGATTGCCCTGTTTACAATGTAGGTTGTAACGAGGTTGAGGACAAGAGTTTTGAAGAAAACTGCAAATACGCAATCAACTATCTTTCACAGCTTGTTGCTTATGCAAAGGAAAGAAATGTTAAAGTCGGCATTTACAACTGCGACTGGGCAAACTTCATCTGGGATGCAAAATCATGGGGTGCAGTCCTGACTGCAATCCCTGAGCTCGGCATCAAGTATGACCCGTCACACTGCATAAACCGTTTTGGCGATTATCTTAAGGAAATGGCTGACTGGGGCCACAGATTCCATCATTTCCACATCAAGGGCACTCTCCATGTCGGCGGTGACCATTATGACGACCCGCCCGCAGGTCTTGACCAGACAAACTGGGGCGCAGTTATGGCACTTCTTCATATCCACAACTACAAGGGTATGCTTTCCATCGAACCGCATTCAAGCAACTGGTTCGGTTACAAGGGACAGTGGGGCATTGACTTCACAATCAATTATATGAAGCAGTTCCTCATTGATGAGAAGTACGAGAGTATGGACATCGATCCGTATATGCCGTAAAGCAAAAGCTAAGGCATAAAGAGACAACACAATTACAGTAAAAACCCTGCAACAATAAGATGTTGCAGGGTTTTGATTTACCATTTATTCCAACGAGGAAATGCATCATTGATAAACTCTTTCATATCCTCAATATAATCAAGATCCTGATCGTAATAAGTAAAATAGAGTATTCTGTTCTCTTTCTCTGAAAATGCAATCATACTGAATTTGCTCGGATAATATCCACCCGAGATGACGTTGAAGGAGTACCCTTTAAATTCAAAATTACCTTCAGGAATAGCTACCATATCTTGCGGATATGAACTGTATATAGGGCCGTTGAGAAAAGTGAAGGTTTTACACAGCTCTTCTTTTTTATCTCTGAATTCTTCCGGAGACAGCTCCTCTGAAACAACCGTACCGAAGCCAATAAAGATAAGCTGTCGGTATTCATAATATCTGAACCGGAAATTGTCATTATTGACAACCTCATTTACATCGGGCAGATATAAGTCACTGCCGAAAGCTGATTCCATATGAAAATTGTAATAGTTTTCGTAATCATTCTTGTCCTTTGAAACAACCCTTGAGCTTGTTGCGAAACTAAAAAACCACACGCATCCTCCAAGAATTAAAACCAGAACAAATATCAGTACAGACTTCAATATCTTTTTCATCATATTTCGCCTTTCTTTCTTAAGCCGAGTGTATCATACGCATATAACCTTGTCAAGCATCGAACGCAATATTTTATTAGTATATTTACTCAAAATAATTGACTTTTTAAAATTTAAAATGTATAATTTATACATTGAATTTCAAGGAGGCTTATATATGAGACGAAAATATGTTTCATTGGCAAAGAAGACTTTAGCTGTTTTTCTTGCTTCACTTATGATCGGCACAGTCTGTCCGACTGCGGTGGTTGCAGTTGAAAATGCTGAAAAGAACTACATAATCGACAACCCTTATGAGGGAATTGATTGGGACAGCTGGGGCAACTATAAAACTCAGCTTCACTGCCACACAACGGCAAGTGACGGTTTCCTTACCATTGACCAGTTCTGCAAGATGCACTATGCCAACGATTTCGACATCGTTGCTCTTACAGACCACGGTACACTCAACCTCGGTTGGAATAAGGTTCCCGAGACTGTGCCTCTTATGCGTTTAATCAAGAAGGAACGCACTCAGATGGCGGATATCATTCCAATCCCGGAAGACGAGTATCAGGCATATCTCAACGGCACAAATCCGAATACTGTCTTTGTGACATCAAGCGGATATAAGCTTGAGAGAACTCATACAAACGGTATGATTGACATTCCTCTCGGCAATGAGCTTAATATGGCTACACCTGTTGCTGACTGTCATCTTACAGGCTACTATGCCGAATACGGCCAGGGCCTTGCAGGTGTTTTCGGTGACTACGAAACTCCGTCAAAGGGTGTTAAGGAAGCGGGCGGTATCTCTTTCCTTTCACACGTCGGTGAATATGTTTACACTGACAAGGACTCTGAAAAGTATGTAGGTCAGAAAGTTGACGATTACTACGCAACAAAGTTTGCAAAGCTCTTTATAGACAATCAGGGCTCTTCACTCGGTATGGGTATCAACAGTGCTACAGACGCACACACACGTTGCGACCGTATTCTCTACGACCAGATTCTTCAGAAGACAATTCCCAACGGTGTTGTGCCGTGGTGTAATACTTTTGCAGATTCACACAACGAGACATCAATCAACGATGCTTACACAATGAGCTGGATGCCCGAACTTACAACAGATGCATTCCGCACCTGCCTTGAGAACGGTCAGTTCTTCTCAATCTCTCACTTCTCAAACGGTGTTGAGCTTGACGGTATCCCCGAAATCCCCGGCTTTGTTGAGCAGGAAGTTTATGACACAGAAAGATACTGGCTTGACAATACTCCGAACGTTACAAAACTTACTGTTGACCAGGATAAAGATACCATTACTGTTGAAGGTGTAAACTTCAACAGAATTGTATGGGTTTCTGACGGTAACGTAATTAAGCGTGAGGAAAACATCACATCAGGTACAGCTACACTTGACCTTCACAACGATGAGTTCCTTAACGGTAACGAACCGAACCTCTTTGTAAGATTCTACATTACGGGCGAAAACGGTATCTGCTACTCACAGCCGATGGTGCTTCATGTTGAAGGTGAAGACTTTGAACCTGTTGAAGTTAAGAAAGTATACGATCTTCCCTGGTTCCTTCGCGGACTTGTAACAGTCATCGATTTTGTTTTCTTCCGACTGAATCCGATTATCTGGATTTTCAAATATTTTGCACTCGGATACAATCCGCTTACATGGGACAGAATTTCTAATCCGTTCTAAAAAAATAACCACAGAGTTGATTCAAAATCAATTCTGTGGTTTTAATTTATTACGCTACTCTCGGATCTGCCGGCACAAGATAAGCACTGTTACCCCAACCAATCTGCTTGTATACTTCACTTAACTTAGGCACTGTCATTTTGAATCCGTTGCCGTGGCTCGGATACATAAGAATCTGCAGTTGATGAAGTGTGGGAAACAAAACATAGAATAAAGGCTGACCGAAGGATGCATTCCAGACCTTAATAGCAAAATATGCACAGTTAAGCAGATAAGCCCATGCACCGCTGTGACGGATTGTGTTACTTACCTTATCAAGCTGTTTCTGAGTCAGCTCCTTGCTAAGGTGAATTGCGTCAGACAGATCGACATTCATATATCTGTACGACTCAGCGTTATAGTAAAGACCTCTGCCGTCCGCAATCGAATAACCGAACGTGCCGACTGAAACACCCTTACCTGCCTGTAAAGGATACAGACCCACCGTCAGCTCATGGTCAGTAAGATTTTCAATATAAATCCATGTATGACCTGAGAAGTTAGCATACCTTGGCTTGTGGCCTATATACATACGTGCAACAATTTCTTCGTCTTCCGATTTTTTTGCAGAAACAGGAACAGCAAAAGCACTGATCATCACAATTACTGCAAGAAATACAGCTAAAACTCGTTTTAAATTTTTCATTTTATAGTTCTCCTATTCAAAATTCCGTGACAGTATAGCACAGATACATAATATTGTCAATCGAGTAAAATCTGATCATATTCAAATAAGAATTCTTTACTTTTCGATTTGAATAATTTTGCATATAATTTTTCACTTTTTCTATTGCGTGACAGAATATAGAAATGTATAATTATTTCATAGAATATACCTATTATTTAGATTCGCTCGGGAGTGTAAAAATGACAGAACTTTTGATTAAGCTTTTTATTAAAGACAAAGATAACACCTCAAGTCCTCAGGTACGCGGGAAATACGGAATTTTAAGCGGTTGTGCAGGAATTGTCGTTAATGTAATCCTTTTTGCGGCAAAATTCTTTGTCGGCACCGTTACAAACAGTATTGCAATCACCGCTGATGCCGTCAACAACCTCTCGGATGCAGGCTCATGTGCAGTCACGGTTTTCGGCTTCCATATGTCAGGTAAACCTGCTGACGAGGAGCACCCTTTCGGACACGGAAGAATCGAGTACATAACAGCAATGGTTGTATCATTTATCATTCTTTTTATGGGATTTGAACTCGGATCACAGTCGATTGATAAAATCCGCAACCCTGAAGATGTTACTTTCAATCTCGTGGGTGCAGTCATTATCGGAATGTCAATTTTCGGCAAACTGTGGCTCGCACTTTTCAACCGTAAACTCGGTAAAAAAATCAACTCCCCTGCTATGACTGCTGTTGTTGCTGACAGCCTGAGTGATATCGCCGCAACAAGCGTTACACTTATTGCACTCATACTTTCAAACTTCTTCCCCTCTCTGCACATCGACGGTTGGTTAGGTATCATCGTTGCTTGTTTTGTTCTTAAGGCAGGCTACGGAATTTTCAAGGAAACTCTCGGTGCGCTCATCGGAGAGCCTCCGACAAAAGAAACTGTTAAAGACATCGAAGAAAGAATTATGTCATACGATCACGTTACCGGCATACATGACCTTATACTTCACAACTACGGTCCTGATCGATTTTTCGGAAGCGTTCATGTTGAAATGCCGTCTGATATTGACGTTATGGTTGCGCACGACATCATAGACAACATCGAACGTGATATACACCGCGAAATGAGCATTCAGCTGGTTATCCACTATGATCCTCTAGAAGTCAACAACGATCGCGTATCAGAATTGCGCATTATTGCCGAAAGTGCCGTTAAAAGAATCAATAAATCGCTCTCCATTCACGATTTCAGAGTAGTCGAAGGTCCGAGTCACACCAATCTGATTTTTGACGTGGTTGTTCCCTACAAATTCCCGATAAACAACGACGACCTTATGGCTGAAATTTCCTCTCAGATCAGTAAAATTGACCCAAAATTCTTTACTGTGATGAATATTGAGCACTCTTTTGTGTAAACTCAACAAATAAAACCCGTTTTTTCGAATTATATTTTTCGTCAAAAAAGGCGGGTTTTGTCTTTTAAAAAACCATCATATATAGTACAATATTGTAGAAGTGTTCATAAAGAGTTGAACAGGTATAACAAAAAAACTGCAAAGGTGGAACGGAAATGAAAAACAAGGCAAATTACAACACTATTCCCGTAGGACAGCTCGGTATTATCGCATTACCCGGTTGTGAAGAGCTTGGTGCAAAGATCGACCATTATCTTAAAAAGTGGCGTTATGAAAGAAACAGCGAACATAAAAGTACGCTCGCATTTGCAGGATATGAAAAAGATACTTACCTCGTCGATATCAACTTCCCCCGTTTCGGCACAGGTGAAAGTAAAGCTGCACTTAAGCAGACTGTCAGAGGTTATGATATTTTTATCCTCTGCGACTGCTTCAATTACGGTGTAACATACAAAATGTACGGCATGGACGTACCGATGTCTCCGGACGATCATTTTGCTAATATCAAACGTGCTATCAGTGCAATTGAAGGCAAGGCAAAGAGAATTTCCGTTATTATGCCGATGCTTTACGAAGGCAGACAGCACAAGCGTTCAAGCCGTGAGTCTCTCGACTGTGCTATGATGCTCCAGGAGCTTTACAATATGGGTGTTGAAAACATCATTACTTTCGACGCTCACGATGCAAGAGTTATGAATGCTATACCCCTTTGCGGATTTGAAAGTGTTTCTCCTGCATACCAGATGATTAAAGCTATGGTACGCAGCATTGAAGATCTCTCTCTCGACAAAAACAACCTTATGGTTATTTCACCTGACGAGGGTGGTATGTCACGTTGTATCTACTATTCAACAGTTCTCGGAGTTGAACTCGGTATGTTCTACAAGCGTCGTGACTACTCAAGAATCGTTGACGGCCGTAATCCGATCATTGCTCACGAATTCCTCGGTGACAACGTTGCAGGCAAAGATGTTATCATTGTTGACGATATGATTTCATCAGGTGAATCAATGATTGAGGTTGCTACAAAGCTTAAAGAACTCAAGGC
>JAZNCK010000005.1:0-8121 GCA_045587505.1 Acutalibacteraceae bacterium | reverse complement strand
CGTAAATACGACGCAAAATTAAACCAGACGGGTGTCACAGCATAGCGTTGCTGACATCAGGGCACACTAACCCTAATGACACCACTCTTATGGTTAGTTTAAATATAAACCATTCTGCGTGTAAAGTCAATAAATTTTATAGGAATATTTTTAATTTGTACATATTTCACAGTATTTCATATGCATTTTTTACTTGCAGTAATATTGACTTTTTTATATCAATTGTTCTAAGCGTTTTTTGGTATAAAAAAACAGGACAACTGCACGAAAAAGTCCATGTGCCGTTGTCCCAAAAATACTATATATATAAATGTATACGAATTTTGTCGTTTTTCTATCTAATAAACAAGAATTTTTTCAACTCCGAGAGTCCCTGCGTCTCTGTCTATTTTGCCTAAACCCATAAGTTTGTTCTCAGGTGAATGGACTCTGCAGATACCAACCGTATCCTTGTCCCTTACTCTGTTGAGGTCAAGTATACCTCCATTTGCAAAATATGCCGCTTGTTTTTCGCTGACTTTCACTACAGGATAGGCAGAAAGCATATCGTCACAAGGCGCAATAAGTGAATCAATTGTGCCATCCTCAACCGCCTTTTCAAGTTGCTCCAACGTAACTGTTCTGTCGATAGGGATTCCGTTTGCGACAGTGCGTCGCAGGGCAGATATGACTGCACCGCATCCAAGTCTGCTGCCGATGTCTGCAGCAAGCGAACGGATGTATGTGCCTGCTGAACAGGAAACATCGATTTCAAATTCATTGCCTTCAAGATCTCCGGCAAATTCAATCGAGTGGATTGTGACATCTCTTGCCTCACGCTCGATTTCGATTCCCTGACGTGCAAGTTTATACAGTCTGACTCCGTCCTTAGAAACAGCAGAATACATAGGAGGAAGCTGTTTGATGTTGCCCACAAATGACATCACAGCCTCGTTGAGTTCCTTCTGTGTAACATTCACTTCGTGAATTTCCAGCACTTCACCTGTTGTATCGAGGGTATCCGTCACTGTTCCGAGAAGAATTCTTGCGCGATAGGCTTTGTCGTGAACGGGCAGATACTGCGAAAAACGCGTTGCTCCGCCGAGCATAATCGGAAGTACGCCTGTTGCCATAGGGTCAAGTGTGCCCGTATGTCCCGCTTTTTTTACACCGAGAATACGGCGTGTTTTGTTGACCGCCGTAAATGAAGTTATCCCCTCCGGCTTGTCAAGAAATATAAAACCTGTCATTGTTTGATCACCTGCTATGCCTTTGTGAAACGGAATTCGCTTATCATAAAACCGTCAATCGGTTCTGTAATTTCGAGCGTTGCACAACCGTTTATCAGATATTCTGCCGGTACATCATAAACCACACAATGGTATCCATCGGCAAGATAGAGTTTTTCATATTCCTCATCTCTTGCACCGCCATACTGTTTACCGTCGTGGATAACATTGCCGTTAACTGTGACTTTATGGTGTGTAATCTCATCGTTAGGTTGATATTTATATGTGATTCTCAACTCGTAATCGCCTGCCGTAAGCCCTGACACAAAGCACTCAAAATTGAAATGATCGTAAACTTTCGTGGTACACACAGGCATTTTCGCTTCGAAGTTTGTATCTCCGCGGAAGTTCATATAATACTCACCCTTCTGCTTGCCACAGACTTCAAATCCGTGCTCTGCAAAAGAGAAATAATACTCGTCATCAGCAACCTTATTGCGTTCAAAGTACAGGATAGCTTTTTCCGGATCAGCACTGATTTTCTCTGCAAGATAACGTCTGTCTGTGACAGGGTTATCTATCGTCATCAGAGTACAGCCTCTCTCCCAATTCATACCGTGATAATGCTCAACGTCAAGCTGAATGCCGATAAGGTTGAAAAGAAGCTCAGCGAGATCATCAATCTTCTTGCGATTCTGTTTGTATTCTTCACAGAAATCTGTATTGAGCACTTCGACAGCTTTTACTGTTTCACCTGAATACACAAGCGACTTTGCCTCATCAATAAGATTGAGTTCAAAGATACGTCTGTCACGAACAATCTTGTCGCAATACGCTCTGAAAAGATGCAGAACAAATCTCCAGTTGTTCATAAGGTCAGGTTTTTCGTCAGCCATACTTACAAAACCGTCGAAATTAGCCTGGATATTCCTGTTCTCGACGGGATCACCGTTCCAGCTATGTTCAAAAGCAATAAGAAGATCTGCAAGTTTTTCGGCATCGGCACCGATGAAAAACGCACGGCAATAATCAAGTACGTTTTCTCTTAAATCGCTGTCGCAGTCAAAATCCATAGCACTCCATACAAACTTGTTCAGATCATCGTTGACTCCCTCAGAATATGTAACACTTCCGTCGACGTACTGCCTTGTCTGTCTGTGGTAAAGTCTGTACTCTGACGGACGCGGATTGACTGCTTCACGGCTGAGTGTCGCCGCAAGAGAATAATGCCAATCATCCCTGTCGAAATGAACCGGCGTTTCGCAACGTACATTATGTCCGATATCCGGATAGAGCCTGAACGGATAACGTGCGTCTATCTTCCTTCTTAATTCATCAAGAGGCATAGCGTGATTCGGTCCGTAGATAATACCGTCAATTTCCTCGGGAAGTTTTGCCATTTCCTTAACAAAACGCTCGCCCCAATCCGGGTATTCGTGCGGAGCCTGTGCAGACGGCCACATCCGGATATCAGGGAAAACTTTCTGCATTTCACGCTTCATCTTAACGCAACGCTGAACAAAGGCCTCTCCCTGCATATCACCGGGGTCACCTCCCGGCGGAAAAAGGATATCAAGTTTAGGCAAATCGTCATAAAGACGATGCATTCTCTCCATTGTTTCCTCATCTGAGTGCTTTGACCACAGCTCGTGCCAGACAGAAAGATCAATGTCAAGTTTGACGCATATTTCCGACATGGCTAAAAGCATTTCTTTCTGCGAAAATCTCATCAATGTGCTTGTTTCTTCACGCACGCCCGAATCAGCTTCAACCGTATTCATTCCAAAAAGTACAAGGTCACGGATGTAACGTTCATACTGCGCTTTATCCCAGTTATCAACGGTATTATTCATATCTGTATAACTGAGTTGATGACCTCGGATTTTCATTGACGGGATACGGTGGACGCTGATATTTTTAACAAGAATAATATTACCGTTTTCAAACACAGCCTTGCGGATAAATTCACCGCAGCCATAGAGAAGACCGCGCAGACGGTGAGCAGTTATAATGACACCGTTTTCGTTATGTTTTACGGTGTACTCCTCACTTTTACCTGCGTTTTCGATACGCAATTCCACAAAATCCCTGTCACCTTCTGCACAAATTTCAGGAGCAAAACCTGCACGGATTTCAATTTCTTCAGCAAATATTTCTGCTGCACGAAGAGAAATTTCGTCATTTGCAACTATTTTTAAATCTTTGAAAATGTATTTCATTTGAATCACAACCTTGATTATTATTGTAATTTAGTATATCATAAAAGCATATTCAATAACAATAGAAAGCAGAAAAAATATGATAGAAAGAATCAAAGAAAAAAATGTGTGGGACTACCTGAAAGAAACTGATTTACCTGTTGTACTTTACGGTATGGGCAACGGTACGGATATGGTGATGGCAAAACTTGCGGAAATCGGTGTTGACGTTGCCGATATTTTTGCCTCTGATGAGTTTGTACGAGGACATTTTTTCCGCGGTTTCAAGGTTGTCCGATACGCTGATATCTGCGAGAAATACAACGATTTTGTGATAGTGGTCTGCTTTGCCGTTCACGATGAACCAATGCTTGCAAAAATCAAGGCTCTTTCCGAAAAGCACACACTCTTTGCACCAAATGTACCGATTGTCGACGATGGTATTTTTACCCGTGAGTTTATCCAAGAGCACGATGCGGACTTCGACAAAGCATACAGCTTGCTTTCGGATGATTTCTCACGCAGTAGTTTTGTTGATATACTCAATTTTAAGGTAAGCGGTAAGGTTGAATACCTCTTTAGGTGTGAAAAGAAGAAAGAAGATGTTTACTCCGAGTATCTGAACCTTGGAAAGAACGAAATTTTTATGGATCTCGGTGCTTATGACGGTGATACAGTACGGGAATTTCTGCAAGCTGTAGACGGTCAATACGATAGAATAATCGCAGTTGAAGCCGATGAAAAAAACTACCGTAAACTGACGAACAAGACTGCAGGCATTAAGAATATCACAACACATAATCTTGCAGTCTGGGACAGAAAAGAAACACTGTTTTTCGAAAAGAAAAAAGGCAGGAACTCGAAGCTGTCCGTCACCGGTACTGTTGAAGTGAATGCCGACAGTGTGGATAATATTCTCAAAGGTGAAAAAATTACCGTGCTTAAAATGGACATTGAAGGCAGTGAAGAAAAAGCACTCGACGGAGCAAAAGACACAATTACATGCTTCCGACCTAAGCTATATGTCTGTGCCTACCACCGAAACACAGATATGTTCCGACTTCCTCTTAAAATAAACGAATTGTGTGCAGATTATAAGATTTATTTCTGCCATCACCCTTATATACCTGCGTGGGAGTCAAATTTCTATTGTATTGTTGATTATTCGACACAGGTGTGATATACTTGTTTGGTGAATTTGATGAAAGGAGAATGAATATGAGTAATCCAAAAGGCACGACATTGCCAAACCTGATTTCTATGTATTTCGTAATGCTTGCCGTTTACTGTATCGATATATTCTTGTTCAAGTCTGACCTGACTGTTCTTGGTGATGCGTTTTATTCGAGATTCATCAGTTTTGTTATTCTTTTTTTATATATCCGTGCATCAAAAGATACATTGAACATCCTCGGTATAACCAAAAATACCTCAAAAATTACGGCAGGTATCGTTTACGGAACTCTTTTTTCCGTCGTACCTCTGTTCATAATCACGATTGCTGAAGGTATTTATTACGGTTTAACCGATGCGACCGCAATACATCTTAACTTCTCCCCTCCAAGTCTTAGCTTTGTCCGTTCAGAAGAAAACCTGACACCCGTAGCTGCAGTTGTTATCTATATTTTTACGACGTTTTTCGGTTCTGCTTTCAAGGAGTTTTTCTTCCGTGGATTCTTGCTGAAAAAACTGAAGAAAGTTATGGATTTCGGTTGGGCAAACGTCATTCAGGCTGTTTTGTATATGTCTTTTACGATGGCACTTCTGCTCAGAAACCTTGTTAACGGATATTATGACACCACTACAGCAAGTCTCGGTGTGTTTATCATCGCATTCTATTTTATTCATGAGACAATTGCAGGTATCAAATGGGGACTTATGACCCGTATTTCCGGTTCAACATACATTGCAACAGTCGACCACACGCTCTTTGTTTTCCTTTCCAACAGCATATTTATTACTGACCGTTATGTAACGTGGTCATTTATGATTCATATGCTTGCGATTCAGTTGCTGTCGTTGATCTTCACGCTGGTTTATTATAAAATCGGTATGAGTAAGATCAATAAGAAAAAGGCAATAAAGGAAGCTCGTGAAGAGGCCGAACGCCTTGAGATCGAGGAAAAACGCAAGGCAAAAAAAGAAAAATCTATTAAAAGCAAAACTGACGGAATGGATAAAATCAGTCCCGATAGTTTTAAAAGAATTGTTCGTCATACTGACGAAAGCACATCAGAAATACCGTCCGAAGAAGAAATACTCAGCAACAGAAAAACCATTGAGGACACACTCACCAATCCCCTTGATGAAGCTACCCGGGACAATACGGAAATAGACAAGTTCCTGAAAAAAGTAACGAGGGAAATGAACGGCGAACATAATAACCGTCACGGTGAAATCACAGAGGGATTTGACACCGACGATTTCCTTGAAGCGTACAGTAAAAATGACGGAAAACTGCACTATCACACGCACCACAGCCACCACCATAAACATCATCGTGAGCAGCACCGTCACAGTGAATACGTTAACAAACCTCAAACAGTTGCTGTTCCAAAACCCAAGAGTAAAAAAGAGGCTGCCGCAAAGCCTAAACTTACATTCAGGCAAAAGATTCAGAGTCTTGGCGGAATTGATACATCTTCTTCAAACGACCTGATATAACAAAAAAGAGAGGTTATCTCACATGGAGATAACCTCTTGATTTTTATTATGTAATTATGCCTCTTCCTTCATCTTTGCGAAGCATTCGCTGCAATAAACAGGACGGTCCTCACGGGGACGGAAAGGAACTTTTGCAACACCGCCGCAGTTAGCACAAGTTGCCTCAAAAAGTTCACGCTCGCCACGAGCAGCGTTCTTTCTTGCGTCACGGCAAGCCTTACAACGCTGGGGCTCGTTTACAAAGCCTTTTTCCGCATAAAACTCCTGCTCACCTGCTGAGAAGATGAATTCCTCACCGCAATCCTTGCAAATTAATGTTTTGTCTTCGTACATGATATTTACCTCACTTAATTTTTTTTACAACCTTCAGGGTTGCAGACACCTGCGTATGAAATTTCACAAGTGCCGAAGGTATCATTTTTCCTTGAGCTTTTTTCTTGCTCTTTGCAAAGCATTGTCAACGGTTTTTACGCTGACAGAAAGGACTTCGGCAATTGAACTGTAATTATGACCTGAAATATGAAGCTGCAACACATCACGCTCAAGATCGGTTAGTTCGGTCTTGATTTTGTGGTGTATTGAATTCATTCTTTCCTGCATCTCAACTACAGTCTCGGGGTTTGCCTGACCGTCGGTCAGGTCAATACTGTCGATAAGCACGTATGAGTTCAGTGGTGTGTGTTTATTGCGCAGTTGATTTCTCACCGCAGTAATTATACGGTTAGAAATGCACTTGACAGAGTATGTTGTAAACTCTGCACCTCCGGTTGACGAATAACCGTAGATCGAACTGAGAAGACCGATCATTCCCTCCTGAATCAGGTCGCCGTGCGTCAATGGGGAACGTCCCACATAGGCAGCAGCTATACTCTCAACAGTAGGAGCAAGGGCCTTGACAAGCTCGTTCATCGCTTCGTTATCGCCGTTGCGTGCCGCATTAAGCAGATCCTCTTTTATTGAGAATTTACCCATACGGACACCTCACAGGACTAAGATACATAAACATCATATCCTATTAAAAATTTAAAGTCAATCAAAATCGCAGATTTCTCCGTTTACACCAAATCAGAAGGCCTTTTTTTGTACAAAAACGCATACAATTATTCACCATACGACAAAAAAATATGTTTTTTGCACAAACACAAGGTTTTTCTGCTTGAAAATACGCTTTGTTGGATGTATAATTTAAACGTAAGTATAAAATCTCAGGAGGAAGAAAAAATGAAACAAATAATCAAAAAATCGCTCTGCACTCTTATGACTGCAGGTATTCTGATGACATCATCATTGACAACATTAGCTGCAACTGCAGGTGATGTAAACGCTGACGGAAAAATCAATGCAACCGATGCATTGATGATTCTTAAACACTCAGTCGGTAAAACAACCGAAGGTTTTGACAAAAGTGCAGCAGATGTAAACTCAGACGGTAAGGTAAACGCATCCGATGCTCTTCTTGTTCTTAAAATCACCGTAGGTGCTGACAATTCTTCTGAAATGAGTAAAGAAGAAATTATCAGGCTTTATAACAACAGTATCAAAGCACCTCATACACAAGATAAATGCGAGTGTCAGTATTCCTTTAAAATCGCCAATACTCTCAATAAAGTTTTGGTAGACGGCAAAGAAGACCCGGAAATTACTGAAAGGTATGAAAAAGAACTGAATGATTCCATAAATCAGAACAGTGAGTACACATTCTATAAAGGAAAAACTGCCAATAATGAAAATTTTGAGGATATTATTAAGCTGGAAGAATACGAACCGGATCAGATAAAATCTGCAACGGCCGTTAAACACGGTGACGGATACCGGATTACGTTAGTACTTGATTTAGGCACCGACAAAGATGGTGTCAGTGTCAAGGATTGGGAAGACAAAGACAATTTCAATCACGGAATGCTTACTCCTGATAATAACTCAATCATTTATCTTCGTAACGAAATCATTGCCATTACAGATGCGGACGGCAGAATTGTTTCTCTTGATTCAAATATATTCGAAAATGTCAAAAGCATATCAAGTCGGATCGTAGCCATGTCGTTCTGTGA
>JAZNCK010000004.1:0-2897 GCA_045587505.1 Acutalibacteraceae bacterium | reverse complement strand
ATTTTGTCTTCCTAAGACCGCTTGGCCTCCGACTTTGATAATATCGTCTGCCGTTGTCAGGAAGCAGTCCAAAATCTCACGTTTTACACTGAAACTCTTACCTGCACCTGGTGTACCAAGAATCAGGCCGTTCGGGTTTTTGAGCCTTGCACGGTTCGCACGGATCATATTGCCTGACAGCGTATTCACGCCGTAGTAGGTTGCCTGACCGTCCTGAAACTGTTCTTTTGTGGTAAACGGTACGAAGATTGCAATACCGCTTGTATGCATTTCTCTTGATACAGGAACAGCGTTATAGCAAAGCGGAAGTGTGGATGCAAGCGTCTGCTCCTGCCTGTAGTCATATGGGAACATGATGCAGTTATTCTTCTGACAGGTGCGTTTGAGCATTTCGGCAAGGAGTTTCAGTTCCTTTTTGCTTTTTGCGTATGCCCTCAGTGAGATGCTGATATGAAACAGTCGCTCATTCTTGCTGTTTAAGTCTCCGAGGAGCTTTTCAATGTCTTCAATATACATCTTGATTGACGGCAGCAGAATATCGGGATCATAACCCGACTGACTCGCTTTTTCTGCTCATCAATTTTCATCTGCTCCACATTGGTGAGCTTTTTCTTGACGAATTTCAGAGCGTCCACCTGATCAAACGGCTCTACATGGATGTTCACGCAGAACAAATTCTGCATTTCAATGAAGTCCCTGAGAATCTCATCCGGCAGCTCGCCTGCGAGGATATTCATACCCCATACAGCACCGTAGGCATTGCCGATTTCAAAATCCGCCTTGTTGAATTTCAGCGACGGCGGACAGATAAAATCCTTTGTGTCCATGCCGACATTGAGCATCGCATTCCAATCGAAAATGAATTGGGAATTGCGGTAGGGGTTCAGGGCGTAATACATCGCCTCAAGGCGCTGTTTACCGTCAAGCAGTTCTGCTTCGACACCAAATGCCTTGAAACCCTTGATGACATCATTCTTGATGCTCATCAGTTTTGCTCTTGCCGCCTTATATGCAGTGCTTTCGATTCCGAATGTCAGAAACTTACGGGTAGACTGTCCGTTGCTGCCTTTGAGCAGCTTGTCGGTCAGCATCTCGCTGTATTCCTTGCGGATCGCATTGAAATCATCGTCCTGTTCGGGAATCTGTACTGTCTTGACGAGCTTTGCCTTTGACCTGTTCTGATTTTCAAAGGTCAGCTGAAATTTGATTGTATTATCGAAAAGGTTGATAATATCACAGTATTTAGAAAAAATGTTGTTCTGTTCATCAAACTCTGCAATTGAATAATTAGCATCGTAGAACTGAACCGTCAGAGAAAAGAAATTATCCGAAACCTGACAAACTCCGTCACGATACATAACCTGATAGGGAATTGTATTCTGTACCGTAGATTTGTTGCTGTTTTCCCTCTTAAACTCTGTCATTCGAGCTGAAAGTAATTTCTTTTCTTCTTTTGTAAGCTGTTTTGCAGGCTTGCCCATAATAACCTTAGCAGTAGCCTTGTTATTACTTCTTTTGGCATTTTTCTTTCTAAAGCCCACTTTATAAAACCTCCAATCTTTGAGTTGGAGAGCCGAGAGCCATTATTTCTCGGCATCTCTCAGCTTTTTATTGATTTTGTCATATTCGATATGCCGTTCAATGCATTCAAATATATTTGTTGTTTTGTAATAACGCTTTCGTGGTCTTGTAAAGTATTCGAAAATGAATTTCACCTGTTTTTCAAGAAATACTCCGTTTTTCTTGAAAAGTCCACAGAGTATCGCAGGAGCTGCACAAGCACCCATAGCAAATATCGCTCCACTCATTCCCAATGCAGTTCTTGTAAGAAAAAATACAGGCAAACCTATAACAAGACCGATACCAAAGCATATTACCTGTCTTTTTGTAAATCCCATAATGAATTTTTCTTTGATATCATTGAGGTCTTTTGGAATTTTTACATAATGTGCCATAATACCTCCTGCTCAATGGGCATTGAAAACCGATTTACTGATAGCACTTGTTCTCAGAATTGTAAAAATAAGTGCAGCTGTATATCCCAACAGCATAGCCATTGACATTATAATTCCGTCACTTCCTGAATTAATACGAACAATCATATTTGAAAGAAGTGTTTTGAAGATACCTAATGCTACCACAATAAAGAAACCTTGGAATGAAAGTGCAAGAAGCTGTTTAATCCAGTTTTTGCCTATACTGCTCCATTCTCCGCTGTCCATCATCGTTGCCATTGGAATCGGTGCAACACTCAGATACATAAACACTTCAATAATACGGCTTGCAAGGGTGATTATAATTGCTACAATCAGTATCATTACACCTAAGTGAACTATCAGAGAAATAAACCAGACGGTCATAAGTTCACCGATTCCAAGTCCGCTAAGTGCTGATTTATTCAGGGTGAGAGATGATGACAGATAATCATTTGTACCAAACAGCGTGTTTAAGCCGTTAGCACAAACATTTGTACCGAATGAAAATAGTCCCGAAGCGATGTAATACACATTTGAAACAAGTATCACACCGCATAACGCTTTTATAATCCATTTTATAAATATTGAATCATCAAAGTCTTTGAAATTGTTCCCTCGTATTACTGTTTGAATCAAGTCATTCAGCAGAATAATTGTCAATACAAATCCACCGATTGGTACAACTACGTTATTACAAAGTGTTTCAATTGTATTCCACACCATTGTTCCGTCTGCTGCACCATCTGCTGCACCTGTGAACTGTGCAGGATGTTTTGTAATAAAACTTTGCACAAGTCCTGTACTTCCTGTTGTCTGTGAAAACGTATCACTCAGAAGTGTGGATATTCCGTCAAATTGAGATTTGATACCGTCCTTGAATAAGTCACAGCACCAATCTTCAAGGGCATCTATCGCATCACT
>JAZNCK010000003.1:0-37898 GCA_045587505.1 Acutalibacteraceae bacterium | reverse complement strand
AATTATTGAATTAAAAGGGTGATGTATTCAAAAAATGTGGTATAATATGCAGTAAAGTATGAATATATACAGTTAGTGCACCTTAAAAAACAGCAGAGATCTGCGTAGCATAATAAACTTAAAGTGTGCCCTCTGTATTCATACAGAGGGTTTTATACTTGAAAGGAAGATTAAAATGAGTACTTTATCAGAAAAAAGACGTAAATCAAGAGAACAGGCATTCATCATCCTTTTTGAAAAATCATTTAACGAAGAAATGTCTGTCGATGAAATCGTTGAAGTTGCTATTGAATCAGAAGTTGTAGTTTCTGATAAATTTATGGAAAAAATTCTCAAAACTGCTGAAGAAAAGTTTTATGAGATTGATGAAATAATTGAGAAGAATCTTAAAGGCTGGAGTAAATCCCGAATTTCAAAGGTTAGCCTTGCACTTTTACGTATGGCTATAGCTGAAATTAAGTATATTGATGAAGTACCTGTTGGTGTCTCAATAAATGAAGCTGTTGAGATCTGTAAGGTTTACGGTTCAGATGAAGATAAGTCATTTGTCAACGGTGTACTCGGTTCAGTTTCAAGAGGTTAAAAATGGCTTATTTTTTAGGTATTGATACGAGTAATTATACAACCTCGTGTGCACTATATGACAGTGAAAAAGATACAGTTTTGCAGAGAAAAAAGCTCTTGCCTGTAAAAGTCGGTGAACTCGGTCTGAGACAGAGCGATGCAGTTTTTCATCACACTGTTCAGCTACCGGAACTTATTTCAGATTTATTGGACGGCTTTGACGGTGTAATTTCCGCCGTAGGTGTTTCAGATACTCCGACAAGAGAAACAGGTTCGTATATGCCGTGCTTCTTAGCCGGCGTTAACTCTGCAACGGTTGCATCAAAATGTATGGGTGTTCCGTTGTATAAATATTCACACCAGCAAGGTCATATTATGGCTGCTTTGTATTCTGCGAATAAACGAGAGCTGTTCGGCGAACGTTTTCTCGCATTTCATGTGTCAGGCGGTACGACGCAACTTTTATTGGTTGATGAAAATTTGAACACCACTCTTGTTGCATCTTCCTCTGATCTTAAAGCCGGACAAGCTGTAGACAGAACCGGTGTTATGCTCGGATATCCTTTCCCGGCCGGCAAATATGTGGACGAACTTGCTTGCAAAAGCGAGAATGAATATAAAATCAATATCAGGTTAAAAGATGGAAACTGCAGTTTGTCAGGTGTTGAAAACAAGTGCAGAAAAATGCTCGAAGACGGTGAAAAGCCGGAAGATATCTGTCGTTTTTGTTTAGATTATATTCTGACTGCATTATATAAAATGGCGGTTTTTGCCCGTGAGAAATATGGAAATATACCCATTGTATTTTCAGGCGGGGTTATGTCTAACTCAATTATAAGAAAAAAATTAACTGAAGATTTGGGCGCATATTTTGCTGAACCTGAATTTTCCTGTGATAACGCTGCAGGTATTGCAATTCTTGCAGCTGAAGGAAATGAGTAATGATTGAAACAACAGTTTTAAGCGTATCACAACTTAATACTTATGTTAAATCAATAATTGATTCGGATTTACTTCTGCGTAATGTTTTTGTAGTTGGTGAAATTTCAAATTTTACAAATCATTACCGTACCGGACATTACTATCTGACACTTAAGGATGAGAACTCTGCCATAAAAGCTGTTATGTTCAGAACAGCAAATCAGAGACTTCGTTTTTTGCCTGAGAGTGGTATGAGAGTAATTGCACGCGGAAGAGTGTCCGTCTTTGAGCGTGACGGTCAGTATCAGTTTTACATTGAAGATATGCAGCCGGACGGTATCGGTGCATTGTCATTGGCTTTTGAACAGTTAAAGAATAGGCTTGCTCAGGAAGGCCTGTTTGACGAACAGTTTAAAAAGCAGATTCCGTACAGAAACAGTCGCATCGGAGTTATTACTTCTGCCACCGGTGCTGTTATCCAGGACATCAGAAATGTTATTTCACGTCGTTATCCGCTTGCACAGATTATACTCGCTCCGGTTGAGGTTCAGGGTGTTAATGCTGCTCCGCAGATTGTTAATGCGATTGAAAAGTTTAATAACGGTGATTTCGCTGATGTTTTGATTGTAGGAAGAGGCGGCGGCTCTTTAGAGGATTTATGGGCATTTAATGAAGAGATTGTTGCTCGTGCCGTGTTTAACAGCCGGGTTCCGATAATTTCGGCAGTCGGTCATGAAACAGACTTCACGATTTGTGACTTTGTTGCTGATTTACGTGCCCCCACACCGTCGGCTGCGGCGGAATTAGCTGTTCCGGATGTCAGAGACGATATGATGTTACTTTCCTCGGTTCTTCCTCATATCGCTTCATGTATTTCTGACAGAATCGAAAAAGAAAAAGTGAAGTTACGGATGTTTTCGGAGAGTCTTAAATTAAGAAATCCTGTAGCACTTATAGATGAACGGTTGAATACGGTAGATTTTTTGTTTTCATCCGTTCAGAATATAACAGAGAATCGTATTGCTGATGAAATGGCCCGTTTTGGTGCGTTAACAGCTAAATTGGACGCGTTAAGTCCTTTGAAAGTTATGTGCAGGGGATATTCGTTGGTTTATAAAGATAACAGAATTGTTTCACAGGCCGAATCTCTGCAAAAAGGTGATGTGATTACTTTAAAATTCAGTAATTCCCAAAAAGATTGTGAGGTACTTTGAATGGCAACTAAAATGACTTATGAAGAGGCAATCAACCGCCTTGAAGAAATTGTTAATTTGCTTGATAACGGAAATCTTTCCCTTGAAGAATCGATAAAACTATTTGAGGAGAGTACAAAGCTTGCTGCTCTTTGCAACAATTACCTTGAAAAAGCAAAACTCAAAGTTACTGAACTTGCAAAATCTGAATGAGGTTTTTTGAATGAACAGATATATTGATTTGATAAATAAAGCTTTGATTGAATATTTACCTGACGGGGATGATGTTGTATCTCAGGCAATGCGATACAGCGTTGAAATCGGAGGCAAAAGGATAAGACCGTCGCTGCTTCTTTCTTTCTGCGAGCTTTGCGGTGGTGATATAAATAGGGCATTACCGTTTGCCTGTGCTCTTGAGATGATTCATACTTATTCACTTATACACGATGATTTACCTTGTATGGATGATGATGATTTCCGTCGCGGAAAGCCCTCATGTCATAAGGTGTACGGATATGAATATGCACTTCTTGCCGGTGATGCGCTTCTTACACTTGCTTTTGAAACTGCGTTATGCGCTGACCTTCCCGCAGATGTTGTTGTTTCGGCCACTAAAGAACTTGCCGTTGCAGCAGGATGGGCAGGCATGGTAGGTGGTCAGGTCTGTGATTTGCAGAATGAAGGCAAATCGGTTTCTGTTGATGAAATCGAAAAGACAGATTTGTTAAAAACAGGTGAGCTGATCAGAGCAGCGTGTGTTATAGGTTGTATGGTTGCAGGAGCAAAAGACAAAGTACCGCATGCTGCTTCTTTTGCAAAAAGTATTGGTCTTTCATTCCAGATTGTTGATGATATACTTGATATTACAAGTGATGACCAGACTCTCGGCAAACCTGTCGGCAGTGATGAAGAGAATGGAAAATGTACTTATGTGTCATTACTCGGTCTGGATGAATCAAAAAAATTGGTTTCGGCGCTTACCCAAAGAGCTATAGAATCACTTGATGTTTTTGACGGCGATACATCGATTTTAAAAAAATTCGCAATCAGCATGGAAAATAGGAAAAACTAAGCTTAATTTTTTGGATGTGATTTAATGAATAAGGAAATTAAATATCTTGATAAAATTAAATCCCCGGATGATTTAAAAGCAATTGACGAGGAATTGTTACCTGAATTGTCTCAGGAAATAAGAGACGTACTTATTGATACGGTATCAAAAACAGGCGGGCATCTTGCATCGAATCTCGGTGTAGTTGAACTGACTATTGCTATTCACAGGGTGTTTGATTCGCCAACTGATAAAATAGTGTGGGACGTTGGACACCAGGCTTACACACATAAAATTCTTACCGGCAGATATGATCAATTCAGTACAATCAGGCAAAAAGACGGTATTTCCGGTTTTTGTCATCCTAATGAAAGTGAGCATGACACTTTTTACAGCGGTCATAGCGGTACTTCCGTTTCCTCTGCTTTCGGCATTGCCCAGGCAAACAAAATCAAAAAATCAGATGCTTATACAGTTGCTGTAATTGGTGACGGATCATTTACCGGAGGGCTAGTTTATGAGGCTCTTAATAATGCAGGTCGTACCGGTAACAGGTTAATTGTCATTCTTAATGATAATGAGATGTCAATTTCTGAAAATGTCGGTTCGTTGGCAAAGCATCTGACTAAAATCAGAACAAAAAAGCGTTATGTAAGTATGAAAGCTAAGCTTGAAAGTTTTCTTGTTAAAATTCCGTTTATCGGTGAAAAAATGGCACACGGTCTTTACAAGTTAAAAACTTCTGTTAAAAACTTTATGTACGAAAGCACTATTTTCGAAAAGCTCGGCTTCAGATATATGGGTCCGGTTGACGGTCACAATATCGGAACACTTACTGAAGCTCTCAATACAGCCAAGACTCTTGACACACCTGTTGTTCTTCATGTAAATACTGTCAAGGGAAAGGGGTATGATTTCGCAGAAAAAGATCCGAGTGTTTTCCACGGTATTTCAAATTTTGACATTGATACAGGTGAGTTTAAATTCGGTGGTGATACTTTCTGTAATGAGTTCGGAAAACTGATGTGCAAGATGGCTGAAAAAGATGACAGGATTGCTGTTATTACTGCTGCTATGTCACTTGGAACAGGACTAACAGATTTCAGTGAACAGTATTCAGACAGGTTCTTTGATGTAGGGATTGCTGAAGAACACGCAGTAACATTTGCTTCAGGTTTGTCAAAAGGCGGAATGCTTCCTGTTTTTGCAGTATATTCAACGTTCTTACAGCGCTGTTATGATGAGATTATTCATGACGGTGCTTTGCAGGATCAGAAAATGGTTCTTGCAATTGACAGAGCAGGTTTTGTTGGCGATGACGGCGAGACTCATAACGGACTTTATGATGTTGCCTTTTTACAGAGTATTCCTAAAGTGACTGTATATTCTCCGTCTACTTATGATGAAATGAAGGTAGCGTTCGGTAACGCTTTTTACCGTGATACCGACGTTGTTGCTGTTCGTTATCCGCGAGGCGGTGAGCCTGAATTACCGTCAGATTTTGTTCCTTCTTACGGTACGTTTGATCTGTACGGATATAACTGGGCAAATATTGTGATTGTAACTTACGGCAGGCTTTTCGGTGAGGTTGCCAAAGCTGCCAATGAACTTCTAAAGCTAAATATAAAAGTAAAAGTATTGAAGCTTAACAGGATCAAACCTATTGATGCAGATGCTGTTGACAGCGTTCTTGATGCTAAACACATTCTTTTTTATGAAGAAGGTGTCAGAAGTGGTGGAATCGGTGAAAAATTTGCAGCCACTCTTCTGCAGAAAGGTTATAAAGGCACATATGATATAACTGCTGTTGAAGACTGTTTTGTAAAGCAAGCCAAGATTGATGAGTTGGTGCGTCAGCATCATTTTGATAGTGAAAGTATCGTAAAAAAAGTATCCGCTTTGAAATAATAGAGGTGTAATTGTGGCACAGAAACAAAGACTTGATATTACCTTGACTGAACGTGGCCTTGTTCAGTCAAGGGAAAAAGCAAAAGCTCTGATTATGGCAGGACAGGTATATGTTAACGGCCAAAAGGAATTAAAAGCCGGTGCCAATGTTAAGCCTGATGATGAAATCGAAGTAAGGGGAAGTCAGAATCCGTTTGTCAGTCGTGGCGGATTGAAGCTTGAAAAAGCAGCAAAAAACTTTGGTATTGATTTATCAGGATGTACTTGTATGGATATCGGTGCTTCTACCGGTGGTTTTACAGATTGTATGCTGACTCACGGTGCAGTAAAGGTTTATGCAATTGATGTCGGCTACGGACAGCTTGCATGGAAACTTCGTACAGACGAGCGTGTTGTTAATATGGAACGTACAAACTTCCGATATGTTACGCATGAACAGATTCCGGAAGAGATAGATTTTGCCAGCGTTGATGTGTCTTTTATTTCGTTAAAGATTATTCTGCCGGTTCTTCGTGAGCTTCTGAAACTTAACGGTGAGGCAGTTTGCCTTATTAAACCTCAGTTTGAAGCAGGTAAAGAAAAAATAGGAAAAAAAGGTGTTGTTCGCGATCCCGGTGTGCACACTGAGGTTGTTGAAAATATAACGGCATTTGCCGTTGAGTGTGGTTTTACGCTGAAAAATCTTGATTTTTCACCAATTAAAGGTCCGGAAGGTAATATCGAATATCTGATGCACATTATGAAGACAGACGATGCTCAGCGATTGTGCGAGGTGAATGCTTCCGATCTTGTTGCGGCGTCTCATAACAGCTTAGATAAAAAATCGGAGTGATGAAGATGATAATTGCATTACTGCCCAATCTTACAAGAAAAAATGCATTAAGTATATCGTTGAATGTCTGTAAAGAGCTTGACAGACTTGATGCTGATTACATAGTAAAAGATGAGCACAGGGATTTATTTTCACAGACTGATGCAAGGTTTTTGAATGAAGAAGAAATGCTTGATATATGTGATGTCATCGTTGCCGTAGGAGGTGACGGAACATTTATCCACGCGGCTAAGTACGGGAAACCGATTCTTGGAATTAATGCAGGACGAATTGCCTTTATGGCAGGTCTTGAACCGAGCGAACTTGATATGCTTGATAAATTGATTATCGGTGATTATGAACTTGACAAACGAATGATGTTAAAAGCGGAAATCTGTGATAATCTCGGCAAATGTATACAGACAAGATACTGTGTTAATGATGTAGTAGTTGCAAGAGGTACTCAGATAAAAATGGAAGACATTTCTGTTGAACATAACGGAAAGTTAATTAACAATTATACTGCGGATGGTGTTATTGTTTCAACGCCTACAGGATCAACTGCATACAGCCTTTCAGCCGGAGGCCCTGTTGTTGATCCGCAGATAGAGAGTATCTTGCTAACTCCGATTTGTACCCATTCACTTTTTTCTCGTGCATTGATTTTTAAACCGGACTCAGTTTTTAAGCTGTATAGTCCTCACGATACTGAATTGGGACTTTCGTGTGACGGGGAAGAAACGATAGTCGTTCCTGAAGGCCACAGTGTTCTTGTCAGTAAAGCAGATATGTTGGGTGAGTTTATCAGAATTAAGAATGAAACTTTCCTTGAAATATTAAACAGCAAGCTTGCTCAACGCAGACTTTAAGGAGATTGTGTTATGAAAAAGAAAAGACATAGTATGATACTTAAACTTATAAGTAAGTATGAGATAGGAACCCAGGACGAATTGATGAAAAAACTTCGTGAAAATGGTTTTGATGCGACACAAGCAACAGTTTCGAGAGATATAAAAGAGCTCAGACTTATCAAACAAATGGGAAAAAAAGGCTCGTACAGATATGTTGAGGGCAAGAGTGAAACGGAAGAGTATCTTTCGAAATTCAATGCAATTTTTTCACATTCGGTTGTTTCATGTGATTATGCATTAAACACTGTTGTTATCAAGTGTTATACCGGTATGGCTCAGGCCGCGTGTGCAACGTTTGACAACATGCAGTGGGAAGGTCTTGTCGGTACAATTGCCGGTGACGATACAATTTTTGCTCTTTGCAGAACTGAACTTCTTGCTAAAGAACTTAAAATTTCAATTGATAAATTGGTTAAATAACTTTTCGGATGTGGTTTTTTGCTTACAAGTTTAAAAATTGAAAATGTTGCAATAATTGAGAGTGCTGCGATTGAATTCGGTTGCGGTCTTAATGTTCTGACCGGCGAAACAGGTGCGGGTAAGTCAATTGTCATTGATTCAATCAATGCTGTGCTCGGTGAACGCACATCTAAAGAACTGATCAGAACAGGCGCAGACAGTGCCAGGGTTTATGCTGTTTTTGAGGAAATAACTGAAAGTGTAAAAACTATCCTGAATGAAAACGGCATTGACTGTGACGACGATGTTATGATTGTTAATCGCATTATTAACCGTGACGGAAAGAATGTTTGCAGAATTAACGGTTGTCCGGTGACGGTAGGAATGCTTAAAAGTGTTACTAAAGAATTGATAGATATTCACGGCCAGCATGACAATCAATCACTAATGACTCCCGAAAAACACTGTGGCTTCATTGATAGCTTTGCGGGGTGTTCTGACCTTATAAAAAAATACAGAGCTACATTTTATAATCTTGTTGAGATACGCTCACAGCTTCGATCGTTGAAGACTGATGAAAGCACCAAAGCACGAAAAATTGATCTCTTGACATATCAGATCGATGAACTTGAAAAGGCTAACATTGTTATTGGTGAACGTGAAGAACTGTTACAGCGCAAGAACCTTATAAATAATTCGCAGCGTGTAATCGAAAGTCTTAATTATGCTTATGAAGCACTGCGAGGCGATAACTGTGCTATTGACTGTGTTGCGGATGCGGCAGTGCAAATTGAAAGAGCCTCAGGTTATTATCAGCCGATATCTCAGACCGCTGAGAATATCAACGGTATTCGTTATGAGCTTGAAGATGTCGCTGAAATTATCCGGGATAAACTGTCAGAATTTGATTTTGACAGTTCTGAGCTTGATATTATTGAAGAGAGACTCGATGTTTTGTACAGACTTTCGACAAAATACGGTGAGACAGAAGATGAAATGCTTGTCTTTCTTGATAATGCTCGCAAAGAACTTGAAACAATTACTTTTTCTGATGAACATATTAGGATATTACAGGAAAAAGAAGCGATTCTGCTAAGCGAAACAGAAATACTTGCGGAAGAGTTGACAGCTGTAAGACTTAAAGCAGGAGATGAATTAAGTGCACTGATTACGGATGAACTTGAATTTCTCGATATGCCTAATGTTAAGTTTATTGTGAACAGAACTCCGTCGGAGTTAACGGAGAATGGTACCGATAACATAGAATTTCTCATTTCTGCCAATGCAGGAGAAGTACCTAAACCACTGGCGAAGATTGCTTCGGGCGGTGAACTTTCAAGAATTATGCTTGCTATTAAGAATGTTCTCGCTGATGCTGATAACGTAGGAACTATGATTTTCGATGAAATTGACACAGGTGTCAGTGGACGTGCAGCACATAAAATTGCGTTAAAACTCCATGAGGTTTCCGGTGGCAGACAAGTAATATGTGTAACTCATCTTGCACAGATTGCCGCACAGGGTGACGTGCATTTATATATCAGCAAATCAGTACGTGACGGAAAAACATTCACGGAAATCAAGCCCTTGATTTCCGAAGACCGTGTGTATGAAGTTGCCAGAATTATGGGCGGTATTGAGATTACTGAACTTCAGTTGGAGAGTGCTCGCGAAATGTTAGTTAATTCAGGAAATATTTAGCTTTAAAAATATTGTTGTAAAAGTTGAACTATTATGATATAATTTGTAAAATGTTAATTATGGACGGAGATTTCAAATGGATAATAAGTATACTAAAATCAGACTGTTAGCATTACTTTGTTCTTTTATTTTTGTGTTTTCACTTGTTCTTACCGGTTGCGCATCTGTTAAGAAGATTTCAAAACCTGAGAGAACTACCGGCGCTGATGATTTTATAAACATTGGAGACGGATACGGTGAGATCCCTGAGGACTCACAGATCGTTATTGGTAGTGACGGACAGTCGTATCTTGTTGACGGTGAGGGTAATTCTATTGTTTACAATCCTACTTCTGCTTACATAGAGCCGGGGGTTACTACGAATGTTCCGAATGTTCCAAATGTTCCGAATACTCCGATTGTACCTGATACACCAAACACACCCGATACACCTGTTACTCCGAATTTACCTGTAAAACCTGATCCTACGCCGAATGAGCCTGAAACTGAACCTACAACGACAAAGCTTAATGTATATAACGCACTTGCTATTCAGAGAAAATTTGGATTTAATAAGGCTTATGATAATTTTGCGGGTCTTGCAAATTTCTACCTTGATACAATTCGTGTATACTTCACTTATGACGGCAGAGATTGGCTTATTGAACTTTGGAAGGGTGAGTACGCCATGGCTTCTGTCGGTTGCGAAATCGGTTATTATTACAATGACAGACCTTCTTCTGATGAAAACGGTAGACTTGATTGGAGTGTTGCAGAAAAGAAGCATTTCAAATCTGTCAACGATGAAGACACAATGTATACCTCTATGGAGCTCTGGCAATATGTTAAGTCAACGGACGCTGAGCCTGTAAAGAGAATTGATTTCGGACGCAGACGTTGTTGGTGGGCTGCTGATTTCGAGAACGGTGTTTTGGAAGAACATCATGACAGAACAACACTTGTTATGCGTGGCTCAATTGAATTCCCGACAAACGAAATGATGGAGCTTTTTGTTGAAGGTCTTGAGGAAAGAGGATTCAAAGAGGGCAGTACTGCTTCTTATAACAGCACTGAGCGTTATTCGGTAAATGGTAAGAAAGTTACTATTATGTGGCGTTATTACGATGAAGATAAGTTCCAGGAAAACAATTAAGTTGATTCATAAGTTAATTTTACTAAATTCTGATATATTTTTTGTAAATGCTTGACAAATGTATTTATTTGATATACAATACATACGCTAGGTATTGAATTTTTTAGAAAGGAAGATATTTAACTATGAAAAAGTTTTTAGCAATCCTTCTTGCTTCTGCACTTTGTGCAACTGTTGCTTTTGCAGTTTGTGCTGAGGAAGTTGCTCCTGCAGATGATGTTGCTGTTGTTTCAACAGAAGAAACAAATCCTGTAGCAGATTTCGCTGATCAGCTTGCAAATGACGAAGAAGCTCAGGCTAAGGCAGAAGAACTCGTTGATGCTATCAAGACAGGTTCAACAAGCGACGATATCGTTTCTTTGCTTGGTGCTCTTGAAAAGTATGTAAACGGTGCAGGTTTCGAAGTTTCTGACCTCGAAGATACAGGTGCTATTCGTGATGTTATTGATACTTTCCTTGAGGATTCAGGTATTAATACTGAAGAACTCAATGAGGCTATCGCTGAGAGTACAATCGCAAATGCAGTTCTTGGTATCTACTATTCTGCTCCTGAAGCTGAAGAAGAAACAACTGTTACAACAATTGTTGAAGAAGAAACAACAATTCCTGACACAGGCTATATCGGCTAATATTTTTAAAAGAGATTTAAGGTGATGGTTACATCACCTTTTTTCTTTTTTTAAAAAATTAATGATTAGTTAACAATTTTACATTTTAATTATGATATAATATCTTGAATAGTGGAATGGTAGTTTTTGGGCCTGGTAATTTTATCTTCTTCAACCGTTTCTTTTAATTCAAGTTCTTTGTTTGAACTGAGAGTATATTTTGATTTGTATATTATAAATGTTTTCCCGATATCAGAATCTATCTCTGCTGACATCCATGGTTCAGCTTCTGTTTCGTTATTTAAAACTTTTTTAATTATATTGCATATTTCTTTATAATTTTTTTGTGTTTCAGTTTTGCTTGTGACAGTACATTTAATAATTTCATTTTTTGTGTTGCAGTATAATCTGAGCAATGTAGTATTGTTTATGTTTGTGCTGTAGATATATTCCTCATGCTTAGTTATTTTAAAATCCTCGTATCTTAGATTTAAATTACTGTTTGTGTTGATTCTTTTAATAGTTTCATTTATATCGTAACAGCTTTCTGTTGCACATGAATTAAGACTTATGATAAGCATAAGTATAAGTGTAAATCTCAAAGTTATTTTCATCTAATTACTCCGTCAATTATTTTATTTATATATATTCTTTTTATCAGTATTTTATCACGAAAGAGGTAATCTTAATGGAAAAGAAAAAAATCACGAAAAAGCAGCGTAATATTATAATTGCATCTGTTCTTGCTGTGGCAATTATTGCAGGCGTTTGTGTCGTTGCGTTTAAGCCTGATAAGAAGTTACAGGTTGAAACTGTAAAAATCGCTAAAGAAACAATTAATGAAACACTTGACACAACCGGTACTGTTTCATCTGCTTCTCAGGAAGTTTTCACAGTTCCGTCCGGAGCTAAGATTCTTTCACTTAATGTAAAAGAGGGCGACATTGTTGAATCTGGAGATGTGATAGCAACATTTGATCTTGATTCTCTTAACGAAGCTCTGCTTGAAAAAGAGAATGCTTATGAAAAGGCTCAGTCTGCATATAAAAATGCTCAGACGACGGCTCAGCAATCAAAGACAAAAGTTGCTGAAGTGAAAAATCAGATTGCCTCTTTGGAAAAGGATATAGCTGATCTTCAGGCTAAGTCTAATGCCGGTTCTTCTGAGACAGAAAAACCTTCTTCTTCAGCAGACAAGGTTAAAGTTTCTGACACTCTTGTTAAGCGCTTTGTAAGTGTTGCCAAGCTTTTTGGTGTTGATTATTCAATTGAAGAAGCAAAAAAAGTTCTTGTTAATATGCTTTCAGCTGGTAGCAGTCTTAGTGATATTTCGTCGTTGATGGATAATCTTAATTCTATTGCCGGTGCTTCCGGTTCTTTTGATATGAGTTCACTTATGGGAATGTCAGGCTCTTCTGAACTTATGTCTGCAGAGATGAGCCTCATTCAGCTCAAAGCCCAGCTTGCAACTCTTGAGCTGCAGTCTGACAGCACATATGTTTCTACCTTTAAAACGATTGCTGATACAACTAGGGAAGCATATATTGCTGCGCAGACACAGATTGACAGCATGAAAGACGGTTGGAAAGCTACTGCTAAAGGTATTGTCAGCCGAGTAAACATAATTGAAGATGGTCAACAGAGTCAATCAACTGAAATGGACATAAACTCTGTACTTTCTGCTGTTACTTCAGGCGGTGATGTTACAAGTCTTCTTTCTACTTTCCTTAATAAAAACCAGTCATCAGTCACAATTCTTTATTATCCTCTTGTTGCAGATATTTCATTAAACAAGTATGATGTACTCGAAGTTGACCTTAATCAGGACGTTATCATCACTTCAGCAAACGGTAATGAACTCGAGGGTAAAGTTTCGTATGTAAGCGCTGTAGCAACATCATCCAACGGACTTAACATAAATTCCATTATGGGTGGTGCTTCATCTTCCAGCACTATTCCTGCACAGATTACAATAGAAAATGCTGACAGTTCTGTTATTGTCGGTGTTGATGTTCAGGTTTCAATTATTACTGACACGGTTGAAAATGCTATTGTTTTACCTGTTGAAGTAATTTGTATTGATGGTGAAGATGTCTTCGTTTATGCACTCGAAGATGGCAAAGCTGTCAAGAAAAATGTTGAACTGGGTATTGCAAGTGATACACACTACCAGATTCTTTCCGGTGTAACTGAAACCGATGTTCTTATCAAGAATACTGTAGGTCTTGAAGACGGAGTACGCGTAGAAGCAAAGTAAACGGAGGTTTACGCTATGGATATAAGAGAAAACATTCGCATAGCTGTCTTTAGTATCAAATCAAATATGATGCGTTCTTTGCTTACAATGCTGGGCATCATAATTGGTGTTGCTTCTGTTATTGCCATTATTACCATCGGTGATGGCGGTCGTGATTATATCGTTGATATGATTGAAGATATGGGTTCAGATGCTATTCAGATTATGGTTAATGCAACCACAGCAGAACCCTCCGACTATCTTACTGAAGCTGATATTAAATCAATAAAAAAACTTGATAACGTTAAGTATTGTTCTCCGTATGAGTATTCTTTCGGACAGGTAACGACCAGAAATTATGACAGTTTTGTTTTTGCAATAGCCGGTAACGAAGATATCTTTCGAATCAACAAAATTGCTACTAAATACGGCAGAAATTGGACTAAAGCTGAGTACGAGCAGGGGAAGTACGTGTGTGTTATCAGTACAATCACTGCTAAAGATGCTTTTGGTAAAGAAAATTGTGTTGGCGAAACACTTAATTATACTGTTAATGAACAGACAATACCACTCAAGGTTATCGGTGTCGTTGATATGGCCGAAATGATGCAGATGTCTGATGAGCAGATGGCTTCGATGGATATGACCCAGATGATGGGTGGAATGAGTATGGGTATGATAGGCATTCCTGCAACTCTTAATGCTCAGTTAAACAATAAAGTTGATCAGTATACAACAATATTCTTTATGGCAGAAGAGGGCGCAGATTTGCAGAATACAGGTGAGTCAGCTCTTAATCTTGTCAAGACAAGACACGCTAGTTTTGACGACTCAATGTATACTCTCAGTATAATGGCGACTTATATTGATCTGCTTGATTCTGTTATTAACATTTTTACAACGTTTATTGCAGCTGTCAGTGCAATTTCACTTTTGGTTGGCGGTATAGGTGTTATGAATATTATGCTTGTTTCTGTTACGGAACGAACAAGGGAGATTGGTATCAGAAAGGCATTAGGTGCTAAAACATCGACAATTATGTTCCAGTTCCTTACTGAATCAGTTATACTTTGTCTTATTGGTGGATTCATAGGTCTTGTGCTTGGAGTTTCAGGTGCATTGGGTGTAGCCGCTTATCTGAAAATTCCTATTGGTGTCAAAGCTTCTACTGTTGCAATAGCGGTAGGATTCTCTAGTGCTATAGGTATTTTCTTTGGAATTTATCCTGCCAAGAGAGCTGCACAGCTGACGCCGATTGAGGCATTGCGAAGAGATTAAAAAATTACACACCGAGATTTCTCGGTGTGTTTTTCTATTCTACCGTAACACTTTTTGCTAAGTTTCTGGGTTTGTCAATTTCGCAGCCTTTGTTTTTTGCGACATAATATGCCAATAATTGCAAGGGAATAACCTCAAGCATCGGATACAGATAATCCGGTGCGGTTGGTATTTTGATTTCACCTGATGATAATTGATCGGTAATTCTGATAACGTTTCCTTTTCTTGCGGTTACTTCATTGATATTGCTCGACATTTTATCTCTTAGGCTATTACACGAGGATAAAGCAATAACTAAACTATTCTTATCGATTAGAGAAATTGTACCGTGTTTAAGCTCTCCTGCAGCATAAGAATCGCAGGGGATATAGCTGATTTCTTTTAATTTTAATGCTCCTTCATTGGCGGTGCAATATCCGTATTTTCTTCCTATGAAACAAACATAATTATAATTAGTAATTGTTTTTGAAAGTTCGTAGATATTCTGCATATCTCTAAGAATATCTTCTATTTTTTGCGGTACACTCTTTAGTTCATCAATCATAATTCCTGCTGTTTTTTTGTCTAACTCTGTTGAAATTACCGAAAGATATATGATCAGTGCATATATTACGGCTAATTGTGAAGAATATGCTTTTGTAGTTGCAACTGCGATTTCCTTACCGGCCTTAGTAAATATTACACAATCGCTTTCCATTGCAATAGTGCTGTTTTCTGCATTTACAATAGAAATTATTTTTGCATTTTTCTTTTTTGCTATTCTTAATGCAGCTAGTGTGTCAGCGGTTTCACCACTCTGGCTGATTATAACAACTAATGTGTTTTCATTTATGTGAGGATTTTTATATCTGAATTCGGAAGCGACTTCAGCTTTAGCACTTCTCTTAAAATATTCTTCACATAAGTATGCGCCTACTAATCCGGCGTGGTATGCTGAGCCGCAAGCAACAAAACATACATTGCTAATTTGTTTGATTTCGTCTGACGACCATTTGATTGACTTAAATGTCAGCTTTTTACCGGTCATTATCTCAGATAATGTATTTTTAATAGCGTCCGGCTGCTCGTATATTTCTTTGAGCATATAGTGTTCGTATCCGTGCTTATCTGTTTGATTATCCTGTTTTTTGATTTTTAATTCGCTTTTTTTGATTCTACAACCATCAGAGTCGAAGACTTTTAAGCCGTCTTTTTTTAATACTCCGATTTCTCCGTCGTTTAACCTGAAAATTCTGTTTGATTGTTCTGAAATTGCTGATATATCGCTGGCAAGATAAACATTGTCTGTTGAAGTTCCGACAAAGAGTGGGCTTGATTTTTTGGCACAAACAATTGTATCAGGATAATCACTGCAAAGTATTCCTAGTGCGAATGAGCCCTTTAGCATAATTATGGTTTTACTGACGGCACCTTTTAAATCTCCACGGTAGTTTTCTTCCAATAAGTGAGCAATTACTTCAGTGTCGGTTTCGCTTATAAAACAGTATCCCTTTTTTTCCAGAAGATCCTTTATTTCGTTGTAGTTTTCAATAATACCATTATGAACAACGCTGAATAATTGATTTTGGCTTACATGCGGATGAGCGTTTGTTTCTGTTACAGATCCGTGTGTTGCCCATCTTGTATGCCCGATGCCAATGTTTGAATGCAGATCACGTGTTTTTTTATACAGACCTTTTGGGGTGCCGATTGTTTTTTTTATTTCAAATTTATTGTTGTTCAATAATGCTATTCCGGCAGAATCATAACCTCTGTATTCAAGCGTTTCAAGACCGTTGATTATCACATCTACAGCATTCTCTTCTCCTAAATATCCCATAATTCCGCACATAGTTATACCACCTGAATGTTTTTATAATATTCTATGCAGATAGTCGATAAATATCCAAAAAATAAAGACCACCGAAGTGGTCTTTATTTATCTCATCTGGAAGACGTAATCCGTGCCTACTGCATATTTGGCGGTAATATCATAGTCATATTGATCAACGCTATCGCTGAAATCAACATCGGCCGCGAATTTCAGGTAATCGGGGAAATTGTCCGGAGAGTCGATTATCCAGGACGTAATAACTGCATCCTGTCCGTCAGCGTAACAGTCACCGTTAGTATCTCCGAAAATAATTATTCGATATGTTTCATATAACTCACCGTAAATAGTGTAAATATTGATTTGCGTACCAGTTCCGTTACCGTTTGATGTCGGAATAACTTCAATTGTTCCGGTGCCTTCAGTCACAGTCATAAAATCTGATATGTCAGAATAACCTTCGTTGAGATTATATATATATTCATTTGTTTTATCACGTGTTGCAGCAGTATCGGTATTGAAAATGATTTCCGGCTTTATTTTACCGTAGACAAGCATCTCAAGTGCATTTGATAGTTTGAATTTATATGATGCGTTTGAAACTAATGTTTTATTAGGATATATCAATGTACTAGGAGAATTTCTGATTGCTTTATATAACTCATCAACTGTTGCATTCGGGTATTCAGAAAGATATATTGCAGCAAGAGATGCAACAAGAGGTGAAGCCTGAGAAGTACCGGACATATATTCAACTTTACCTGACACAGCACTGCAACTTAAAATTTGATAACCTGGTGCGGCAACATCATAATATTTCCCGGAAGGATCATAATTCGAAAAAGAAGCTAACTGCGTAGGATCTGTTTTGTCAATAGCCATAACTCCGATAACATTTGAGTAAGCTGCAGGTATAGCTTTACTTGAATCGGTTGATGTGCCTTCATTTCCGGCGGCTGCAATAACAGCAATGCCTGCATTATAGGCTCTGTTTACAGCTGCCTCAAGAGCAGAAGCAGAACCGCCAAGTAAGCCTAGTGAAAGGTTTATTACATCCGCTCCGTTTTCTCTTGCGTAATCAACAGCTTCAACAAGGTCATCTAAGCTAAAACTCGGAATTTTAGTTTCACTGATGTAATGAGCAGCGTTAATAAGCATAATATCGGCTCCGTATGCTGCACCGATGATATTGGAACCATCAGCACATGCACCTATAATACCGGCAACATGAGTGCCGTGGCTTGTGTTCGAAAACAAGGAACCGTCTTTTTTATATATCGGTGAAATATCTGCAGAATTCTTATAAGTGTTCCATCCGATATTACCGCTTGCATCAGTCCAGAGATTTTTTGGAAAATCTGTGGCATTGATGTTGTAACCGTTGTCAATTACAGCAACAACTGTTCCTTTGCCCGCTGTCTCATTAAAATCTGCCCATGCATCAGGTATTTGCATTAAATCAAAATACCATTTCATATGCGTCTTATATAGCGAACTATAATTGATTTCATTGGGCATAGTAAAAGCCATAGTATGAAATAGTAAATTAGGTTCAGCATACTTAACACCGGGAAGGCTTTCAAGATCTTTACATTTTTCCAAGACATCACCATCAACTTCAAGTTTATAAGTTTTTTCACTTGATGTTTCGTTGAACGTATTTACTTCTTCAGCGCAGTTGATATCTTCTTCTTCAAAATTTATCAATGTGTAGTCATCGTCGCTGTAAGTCAGAAATGTTGAAGAAGTATCAATAAGTTCGTCGGTAGTAGTTATTACAATTTCGCCGGGAACGTATTCAACGTTTTCGTATTCCGATTCAGCAACTGCGGTAAAGGGCAAACTTGTAAAAACAATGACGCTGCATAACATAATAATAGCCATTTTTTTGAGTTTCATATTTACACTTCCTCAGCAAATAATAGTATGGGTGATGTTTGTGAAAAAAATTTTTTGTTATTTGTTAATCACAGTATTTTGTACTGCGTTTTTATTAAACGCATGTCAACAAAAAGGTGATATAAAATCTGATTATGATAATGCGGCTGCTACAACAGAAAAGAAGCATACAACTTATACCGGAATGAAACCGCTTGATACAATTAGTTTTTCAGTGAAAGATCCGGATAATATTCAAAAACTTCCTTCTGAAAAAATTGAACACGCTTACGGAGTTGCGAAAAACTCTGCACCGCACAGCATTTCTGTTTCATCACAAAAAAGTTTTGAATCTAAAGGATACAGAGCAGTTACATTTGATACATCAGATAATGAAAAGCTACTATATCTGACATTTGATTGCGGCTATGAAAACGGAAACACATCAAAAATTCTAGATGTATTAAAAGAAAATGGTGTAAAAGCAGCTTTTTTTTGCACACTTGATGATATAAAAGCAGAACCTGATCTTATTTCAAGAATGATTAAAGAAGGACATATTGTAGGCAATCACTCGACAACGCATCCGTCTTTTCCTGAACTGAGCAGAAAAGCTATGGCAAAAGAGATAGAGCATTGTGAGAATTATTTAAGACAATATTTTGGGTACAGTTCTAAGTATTTCAGATTTCCGAAAGGGGAGTATTCCGAAAATGCACTTGAACTAGTAGGGTCTCTTGGATATACCAGTGTTTTTTGGTCATTGGCATACTCAGATTGGGATGTTAATAATCAGAAGGGTGAAGAATATGCGTTTGAAAAAGTAACGTCAAGACTGCATCCGGGTGCGATAATACTTCTTCACTCAGTGTCTAAAGACAATGCTGATGCACTTGACAGAATAATCAGTTATGCAATCGAAAACGGATATTCATTTAAAACACTTGATGATTTAACATTACCATACTTTAAATAATTATACCACATCAGGATTATCAATACAATAAATTTTATAAAAAGAATAGTTAACATTAGCTCTTTTAGTTGATATTTCTGCTGAAGAATGTTATAATTTTCCTGCAAAAAATTTTTGGAGGTTTTTTATGAATTCACAGCTTGCTATGCCTGTTAAAGGTGAAAAAATTGCAATTATGACAACGAACAAAGGTGTTATTAAGTTTAAACTTTTTGAAAAAGAATGCCCGAAAACTGTTGAAAATTTTACTACTCATGCGCAGAATGGTTACTATGAAGGAATTATCTTTCATCGTGTAATCAACAATTTTATGATTCAGGGCGGTGATCCGACAGGAACAGGCAGAGGCGGTGAAAGTATCTGGGGCAGAAATTTTCCCGATGAGTTTGACATCAATCTCCACAATCTTCGTGGAGCACTCTCAATGGCTAATGCGGGACCGAATACTAATGGCAGCCAGTTCTTTATTGTACAGGCCGGTGAAGTTGATGCAGGTTTGATGGGCCAGATGGAATCAATCGGCGAAAAGATGTTCCCGGCAGATTGCATCGAAGCTTATAAGGAGGTCGGCGGCACTCCATGGCTTGATTTTAAGCATAGCGTTTTTGGCCAGGTGTTCGAGGGTATGGATGTTGTTGATGCAATAGCTCAGACTCGTGTTGATATGCTCGACAAACCTTTTGATGATATCATAATTGAGAAGATTGAAATATCAACTTTCTGATGAGGTGATTTGATGAAAATTATCAGAAATGTGATAATTGGTGTTCTGGTTATCGGATTATTGGCTTTTACAGCAGTGTTTATGCTCAATGCCTATAATACAGGTAAGATTGGGGATAAGGCGGGAAAAATCGCTGACACCTTCACTGAAGATATAGTTGGAACCTGGAAAGGTCAACACTCAATTTCTCAGATTACGTTCAATGAAGACGGTACAACGTCACTTACTATGTTAGGTATTGTTCTTAACGGTGAGTATTCAGATTCTTATAATCTTGAATCTGAAGAGCATACTTTAAAAATCAAGTATTCAACTTCACTCGGAATATCGGTAGAGCGATATTTTAAAGCTGAATTAAAAGAAGATAAGTTATCTCTTATTGATACACAGTTTGATTCAGTTAAAATGATTTATTATAGAGATGATGTTTTGTACACTGATGCTCAAACTACTGACAGTAAAGAGACAACCGTGTATAATCTGGGTATTGATGTTTACCAAAAAGAAATTATTGGTGAATGGTTATCAGAAGATGTTCCAAATTCGGGATATGAATTCAGACCGGATTCAAGCGTTTATCTTAAAATATACGGTGTTGGTTATGACGGCACATATTCTGTAAGCATTGATCCTGTGACACAGCGATGTGTTTTAAAAGTAAACTATATCAGTGTAGCCGGAGTAACCGTAAGTAATTCATATTATGTAACTATTGATAATGATACTCTTGTCTTAGCACAAAAGAGTATGGAAAACATTTTAACAACATATAAAAAACAGTAAAACAACAAGCCTGTTTCTTGAGTGAAACAGGCTTGTTGTTTTAATTAAGAAGATATACACCAAGATTGAGATATGCTGCGAACGTTAACCAGATAAGATATGGTATCATAAAGATTCCTGCCGTTTTGTTGATTTTGTAAAAGTTAATTGTTGTCAGCAGAACAAATACCCAGAGCAAAACTAAAAGAATAAATGAAAACAGATACGCATCGAAACCGAAAAAGAATATTGGCCATATAAAATTGATAGCCAGTTGAATTGCATAGAATGTCAAGGCTTTTTTGTTGTCTGTATCATTTTTTTCTACGATGAGATATGAGGATATACCCATAAGGATATATAGTATTGTCCATACCACCGGAAATAACCACGCAGGTGGTGAAAGTGGGGGCTGATTTACGGTTTGGTAATCTTTAAATCCATCCTTTGTAATTAAAGACGAAACTCCTCCAACTGCTAACGGTATAGCAATATTTAGTAATAATGATTTCCACTTAATGTTTGATGTAACTGTCAAAAAACCACACCTTTCAGTATATTTATACTCCAAAGTGTGGTTTTTATTCTTTATAAAATAATTTGTTCAACACGACCTGAGTTTTTCATACTTTCGTCAGCTTTGAATACAGTAAGATGACCTTTGACTGATTCATTGATTGAAGTACATGAAATTGAATGTGTGCGATCACGTACATATTTGACAAAATCCTCAGTGAGAAGCAAATCGCCGCCACCGTGTGAATCATCAGTAACATTTACATCAACTTCACGGTCACAATGCTCGCAACCCGGTCTTGGATCGATGAGAGAAACAGTGAATTTACCGCTTTCAAGAGTACCGTAAATCTCACCCTTAGTACCAATGATATGGATTTTCCTTTGTGGAATTGCAGTGCCGCCGATCATATTATGTGTTCCCGTAGCACCACTTGCAAACTGTATGTTAAGGCTTTGATGATCAACGACATTGTTGTCGCTTTTATAAGCACAGATACCGTAAGGACTTGTTTTTAAAAGCTCACGCTTTTCTTCAAGTGTACCGTTTTCTTTATCTTCAAGCTTATCCCAGACGTAGAATGACCAACGGTCAGGGTGATCAAGATAAATCCGTTTTGCGGAATACAGACAAGTGTCAACGAGAGGACAGTCAACCAGGCAACGTGTTCCTGAATTTTCAGGTGCGTTTTCTTTCCTGAATTGCATAAGTCCGCCGAAACTTGAAACATTGATCGGGGCATCATCACCCATCAACCACATCATAATATCTATGTCATGGCAGCATTTTGCTAGAAGCATGGATGCGTGACACTCTTCTTCATTTCTCCATTTACCTCTGATGTGGCTGGTTGACATGTGGTGATAACTGACGTGTTCGACTGTCTGGATATTAACAACCTGACCTATTTCACCTGTAAGAAGTGTTTCTTTAATTTTTCTGTAAAACGGAGCATAGCGAAGTACAAAACATACCATAATTTTCCTGTTGTTGTCGTTTGCACATTTTACAAGTTCACGCATTTCTTTTTCATTAACAGCAAACGGTTTCTCAAGCAGAATATCGTAACCTGCTTTTAAAATCGGAATAGAAGTTTCTACGTGAATATGATCCATTGTTCCGTTGATTACGGCATCAGCAAATTTTTCTCGTGCAGTAAATTCTTCGACACTTGTGAAAATATTTTCCTCAGGGATTGAAAACCTTTCTGCAATAGTTTTTCTTCGGAATTCGTTGGGATCAACAACACCAACGATCTGCATCATGTCGGGCTTGATTTCACTGAGTTCTGCATAAATAAGTGAGCGATGACCACCGCCTACAATTACTGTTTTTAAAGGATTAAACATGTTAGTTACCTCGTATTTCTTTTGAATACTTTATATTGTTACAGATATATAAAGCAAGTATAATCAATGCAATTATTGGTATTAAAGGTAAGAGTGCAACGATTGTTATTACAGTTGCTGCTACAATGTACGGACCTTTTTTACTGGTTTTGACCGTATCTTTATATTTGTTATTACATATTTCTAATACATCTTTTTCTTTCGCATAAAGTGTAAGAATTGCTTCCTTATCACATATTCCCGAATTATAAAGTAAAGGAATTACTAAGTCAGAAGGACTGTTGTAATCTTTAAGTATTTTTGAAAAGGGAAGATGTATTGTGTTAAGAATACTGTCAATTATGTTTAAAAGTCCGACTGTAATTTTATATTCGGCGGTATCCGGAGAGTAGGGGGCATCGCCTTCGTAAAGATGCATAACCAAGTCAATAATAAAGTCAACAACTTTGTTGTCCTTTATGTGTGAATAGTCATTTTTATTAAGTCCGGTTTCTTTTCTGACCCAGGAAGCGACATTTCCTATTGTAAGTTTATTGAGTAGTTTTGCAACGGGTTTAATTATCCATCCGAATTTATAAGATGTTTTCTTGGGTATACTGATACCTACAGCACAGTCAGCAAATGTTGGAATGTCTTTTGCTGCTGCATTTAAAGTAAGGCGTACTGTACCGAAAAATTTATTATACAGATGTTCCTGCAGATCTTTTCCGTTAAAATCAATATCGACAGATTTGGTTATGTGTTCGCTTGTTATTTCGGCTTTGTCGTCTGTCAGTACAACTTTTCTGAAATATCCGGGGTATCCGGCGAGAGCAGATGTGGAGACATCGTACAGTACATTACCTTTTGGTGATATATGATATGATATATCGTGAACATGCGAATGACCTGTAAAAACCATACTTATTCCGCAGTCAGCAAGCAAATCGCGGATTTCTTTATGGCCACCCATCATATCATTTTTACCTATGAGCGAATAAAAAGGTGAGGGGGAAATTAGTGGATGGTGAGAGAAGGCAAGAAGTTTTTTGCCTTGAGCTGTTGCTTTTTCGGCATTTTCTTTAATCCATGATCTCATATCTTCACTGTATCCGCTTCTTCCCGTACCGTCTTTGTCAGAATTAAGACCGAAAATGCAGTAGTCGTTATCTAATTCAGCAAAAAATGACAAGCCGTCTTTATACACCGAAAGTGCATCATCAGGACCGAACTGGTAATATAAGTTCGGTATCTCGTCTCTTTTTAATGCTTTAGTTTCTTCACGGACATCTCCGGTATATTTGTGCGTGATACCGTTGTCATTAAAATCGTGAGTAGATGTAATCGCGAAAACTTTTTTACCGCATTTTTTGAGTGCGTAAAGAAAAGATACAAACTCTGCATGGCTGTCAACGTCACCGTCACAGGTTGAATCACCGCAGAAAATGATGTATTTACAATCGCTTTCAGCCATCTGAGCTAAAGCTGATTTTATAACGTCTCCGCTGTCCTTAACTAACTTTTGGTTGCCGGAATCATATTTTTTGTATGATGGAGTATCGACTCCGAGTTTCTTTGAATAATGATGAGCATCAGTAAAAACAATGAGCTCAAGTTTTTGTTTATTACATTCCATATTTTTTCCGCTTATTCGAAATTTACGCCTATACGTTTATAAGCTGAAGTGAAATTCTCCTAGTATTAAGATTGTGAAAGAAATATTTGTAATGAATATTTTTATTCAAAAATATACAACAATAATTTATCATAATTTTATTTGTTTTTCAATAAAAAATTAGAATATCATGCAGTTTGACATAAGATTATTTTATGATATAATTACATTAAATTTATTTATAAAAAAATTTTGAATGGGTGGTTACAGTGACAGAAAATAAACGTGTTAAAATTGCATACATTCTGTGTGTTGCTGTACTTGCTTTTCAGGTTATTGATGTTTTCTTTCTGCACAATAATGAATCATTTTTAGTTACAAATATTGTTTCCAGAATTTTTGGAATACTTTTGGCTATGAGTGTATCAGCAGTTATGAGACTCAGCTTGAAAAGATTCTGCTTTAAATCATACGGTTGGTTTTTTGATGTTTTGCACGGAGTTGTTTTTTCTGTTTTGCCTATTCTAATTGTCTATACATCGAAATATTTTTATTTCAGATACAGAGGATATGAGAATCTTGTACTGACGTTCCGACCTTCAGGAATGGCAAATGATTTAAACTCTGATAAATTTATGTTTTATCTGCTTCTGTACATTGCTACATTACTAATAATTTCTGTTTTTAAAGAAGTGTTTTACAGAGGTTTTCTTATAACGCAACTCTCCGGTAAATATGGTGTATATAAATCAATCGTAATTCAGTCCGTAATCTATACAATTTCTTTTGTACCAACATTTGTCAATTACATTATTACAGGAAAATTTGATTCTCAAGGACCTATTATGACTGTTTTTCTTATCTGCGGCCATTTGTTTTATAATTTCCTTGCGGGTTTTAAATGGGGTATGTTTTATAAAGTTAACGGCACAGTATGGATGTCGGTAACGGATCATTTCCTTACTAATTTTATACTTAGCTCTTTTTTCTTTACGGACAACAGGCTTCCGGAAAAATGGTATATAATTGAGGTTGTAGCAGTTGAAATTCTATCAGTTATTATTTCTGTTCCTTTTTATATGCGACGCGATAAAATGAATGAGATTGCAGCTGCAGAATACGCATTGAGTAAAGAAGCAATGAAAATGGGTGTTGATACGTATTCTCCGAGTATGGTCCGAAAAAGGATAGATGGTCTTTTAAATCAGAGAGATGCTTTTGCTGACGGGCATAAAATTGCCGATGAAGAGTCTATTTTTGAAGAACCTGTCTCTCTGAATGTTGTTGATATGCCGACGCAAGAAGATCTGACTTTATCGGTCAGAGGATATGCAATAGATGACAGTCAATTCAATTATAACACTCAAGTTGATAACCATGATTCTGAACCATCTGAAAGGAGTAAAGCGTTTTTTAATAAATATATGGGTAGCTCTTCAGAGGAGAATGCCGAACAGGACAATAACAATGATACATCTGATAATGCAGAGGGAATATCAAAACTTGTAAGTGAATATTTTAATGAGAATTTTAATAGACATACTTTTACTAAGAAGTGAAGATACCTTATCAACCGTGGAGTTGATAAGGTATCTTTTTTCATTATTTGAGTTTGTTAATCATAATTTTTGCTGCTTTATAAATATCTCCGCAACCTAATGTAATGATAAGGTCTCCGGTTTTGGCGTATTCTAATACATAATTGGCGACTTCTTCGAATGTGTTAAACCAGACACTTCCGGGAATTTTTTCAGCCAATTGAGAAGTGTAGACGCCATCAGTATTTACTTCACGGGAGCCCATAATTTCAGTCATGACACATTTATCGGGAATCTGAAGTACTTTTGCAAAGTCGTCCATATGCTCTTTGGTGCGAGAGTATGTGAAGGGCTGAAATACCGCCCACACCGTGTTATATCCCATTTGCATTGCTGCATCGAGTGTTACCTTGAGCTCTGCTGGATGATGTGCATAATCATCTGCGATTGTAATACCATCTATTTCTGCCAGGATCTCAAATCTGCGACATGCACCACCGAATTGTTCGAGTGACTTGATTGCCTGCATAAGATCGATACCGCAGTAATCTGCTGCCGCAAGAGCCGCAAGCGAATTTGAAATGTTGTGCACACCCGGTACTTTCAGCTTTACTGCACAGATATATTCGGAATCCTTATATAAATCATATCTTGCAAAAGCGTGGTCGACAGTGATATTGTCAGCGTAAAAATTATTGTTTTTACCTGTACCGAAAGTGATAATTTGTTTATCTTCGATATCTGAAACTGCTTTCAAAGTATTACTGTCATCTCCGTTTATAATGAGAGCTTTGGTTGCAAGTTTAGAAAACTTATTAAATGAAAGAATTATGTTGTCAAGAGTTTTAAAATATTCAAGATGGTCAGCATCAACATTAAGTATAATTGCAATATCCGGGGAGAGGTGAAGAAATGTGTCCTTGAATTCGCAAGCCTCGCATACCATATTCTGAGTTTTTCCGACACGTCCGTTTGATTGTATAAGAGGAAGCTTTCCGCCGATTACAGCTGAGGGGTCTTTATCGCATTGTATCATTATCTGAGTAAGCATCGAAGACACCGTTGTTTTTCCGTGTGTTCCGCAGACACAGAAGCAATTGTTATACATCCTTGTGACTGCACCTAATAAGTCAGCACGTTCAAACGTAGGTATTCCGGATTGTTTGGCAGCAACAAGCTCAGGATTGTCGGGTAGAAGCGCAGCCGTGTATACGATCATTTCAGAGCCTTCAATGTTTTCTGCTTTCTGACCGAGTGTTACCGGGATACCCATACTCCTGATTCTTGCAAGTGTGTCTGTTTCATTATTATCGGATCCTGAAAGTAAATATCCCTCATTATGCAGAATTTCAGCGAGAGGACACATTCCGGAGCCACCGATTCCAATAAAGTGAACTCGTTTGACTTCTTTTAGTAATTTGTCTATTTCATGCATTGCAGTCAACTCCTGATTATTTATATATCATATTATAGTGCAAGTCTTAATAAAAATAAATAGTAAAATCAAAAAATATACACCAGTAATTAAATTTTTTCATAATATACTGTGGAGGTAAAAAATGAAAGGTGAAAAATTTTTGATTGCAGGATGTGATAAAAGAATGAGAGAATGCAGAGAACGGTTGTCTGAGTACGGCTATTACGCTGAATGCTATACAGAGAATCAGTTTGTTGAGCATTTTGGTGAATTTAAATATATTGTACTGCCGTTGAAGAGTTTTGTTAACGGTGTAGTTTCCGGTACAGGGATGAGAATTCAAGAACTCAAGGATAGACTGATTGATGATAAGTATGTTTTTTACGGAATTTCTGACAGTAATCCTTTCGAGTATAAAGGTTGCAGTTATTATAATAAGAATTTTATTACTAAAAACTCAAGACTTACTGCTCAGGGTGTTTTAAGGATAATTCTTGAAATTATCGAAAAAGACCTCTTACATTGTAAAGTTGCTGTGCTGGGTTACGGTAATTGCGGTAAGGCGATTTGTAGTATGCTGAAAGATAATGGATTGAAAGTAACAAGTTTTTCCCGCAAATCTGTTACTCGGTTTTTGGCTCAGGATAACGGTTTTAGTACTGGTGATATTTCAGAAATAGATTGTGAGATAGATTCATTTGATATAATTGTAAACACTGTTCCGTTTAATGTTATCAGCAAATATGGTATTGATAAACTAAATGATAATCATATATTTATTGAAGTCGCGTCGTATCCGTATGCCTTTAGTGCAGATGAGTACAGTGAATTAAAATTTAATTACATTTTAGCGTCCGGTCTTCCGGGCAGGTTTACACCTCAGAGTGCCGGAGCTTATATAGCAGATACTATCGTCGAAATTCTAAAGGAGGGAAAATATGGATAAATGTATAGGATTTGCCATGTGCGGTTCGTTTTGCACATTATCTCGGGTAATTGACGAAATAGTACAATTAAAAAAATTGAATTATGATGTTGTTCCGATTATGTCTGAAACCTTGTATTCCACTGATACACGTTTTGGTAATGCAACTGATTTCGTTGAAAAAGTTGAAACAATTTGTTCACATAAAGTTATTCATACTATTAAGGACGCCGAACCAATTGGGCCTGGTAAAAAATTTGATTTATTGGTTATTGCACCTTGTACCGGTAATACTTTGGCAAAACTTGCAAACGGAATAACAGACACGTCTGTTACAATGTCAGCTAAATCACATCTTAGAAATAAGAGACCGGTTCTTATTGCGGTTTCGACAAACGACGGACTCGGCGGGTCTGCGAAGAATATCGGATTCTTACTCAACTATAAAAACATATTTTTTGTGCCGATGGGTCAGGATGATCCACAAAAGAAACAAAATTCAATTGTTGCTGATTTTTCACGTATTCCTGATTCTGTAAATGCAGCGCTTAAAGGTTGTCAGATTCAACCGGTTCTTATAAATTAAAAATAACTATTGTAATGATAACAAAACTGTGATAGAATAAAGAAAAAACTTTTGAGGTATACATTTATGGCAAAGTTAAAACTTAAAGCTTATAAAATTGAAGAGTTGCAGCTTGTTAATAAGGTTAAGGCTACCACTAAAATTGAATTAAAAAACAGTTACGGTTATAATGTAAGATATACCAACCAGAATATCTGTGAGGGTAAGTTTACAATAACAATTGTTGATAAAGAGAATCCGGAGACTTTTTCAATTAAGCTGGTTCTTGGCGGTATTTTTGCTTTTGATCCTGAACTTGAGCGTGAAATAATTCATGTTCAGACTTATAAGGAATTGTTCCCGTATGCACGTGCAATAGTAACAACGATTACTGCAAATGCTGGAATTCAGCCTATTATGATTCCTGATATGGATATCGAAAAAAGAGAAATCTATCGTTTTGATAACCCAAACAGACCTCAATAAAAATGCCCTGCGATTTAAAATCGCAGGGTTAATTTATTTTATGGATTTGAATTGTGTTACTGGGGTTTCGTCAGGTTTGTAATTCTCAATATAATCACAGATTGCGTTACAATCGTCAGAAATATAGAAAAGTTTATTACACTTATCGCTGAGAAAGTTTTCATCTATTCCATTCTTAAGAAAAGATTTGAGATGGTCATAGTAGCCGTTAGTGTTAAGCATTGCTATCGGTTTATTATGACGACCCAATTGCTTGAGAGTAAGAATCTCAAAAAACTCGTCAAAGGTGCCTATTCCTCCGGGGGTAACGATAAAAGCATCAGAATATTCATCCATCATTTTTTTTCGTTCTCTCATGGTATCAGGATAAATAAATTCTGTGCAATGTTCAAAAAGAACACCATCCACATTGAAAAAAGCCGGTGCAATACCTATAATATCTGTTTTACCGACTGAATGAACGCCTCGTGCTACGGCCCCCATCAGACCGTTTGAACCGCCGCCGAAGACAAGTGAATGATTACGCTCAGCCATCACTTTTCCTAATCTTTCACCGTCGATGATATATGATTTATCGATTGTTGTGCTGGAAGCACCATAAACACAGATTTTCATATAGACCTCTTATAAGTTATTAAAAAAGTGTCTTATTGCTGATTCATCAGCAGAAATACTTCCTTGAACAAGTTCGTCGGAACCTCCGCCTCTGCCGTTGAACATTGAGTTAAGCTTTGCACCTAACTCACGGACACTTTCATTCATAGAAGAAAGTGCATATTTAAAGTTTTCGTCTGCACCTGAAAAAACTGCAACTGTAAAACCGTTTTTCTTTGCAGTTTCAAGTGCGAGATTTCTTATTGTCTGCATATCAGAATCTTTTTCAAAAATCAAAGCGACTCCGTTTACTGTTTCAACATTCTGTGATTTTAGCTGAGTCAGTTCTTTAGAAAGCGATGAACACTTTTGTTTAAGTTCTGAGTTTTCATTACATAATCTGTTAAATGCCTCAAGTTCTTCGTTGTGCTTTGCACAAAGTTTAACTGCGATTTCATAAAGATTTTTTGTTTTGACGCAATAATCTTCGAAAGCATCCTTGCCACAAATAATAAACAGTCTTGTTCCGCCTCTGTGCCGCATAGAATCAAGGATTTTGATTACTCCGACTTCTCCGGATTGTTTTACGTGAGGCGCACAACAAGCACACTTATCATATCCGTCAATTGTAACGATTCTTACATCTTCCGTAAGGTCGAGCTTACTTCTGTATTCAAGATTTTTCAGTACATCGCTTGTCGGATATTCAGCTGTTACCGATACGTTTTTATAAACGGCATCGTTTGACAGTGTTTCAATGTCTGCTATTTGTTCGTCAGATAACTCAATGTCAAAGTCTACCGTAATCTCATTACCCATATGAAATCCGACGTTAGTACACCCGTAAAGCCTGTTTGCAATTCCGGAAACAATGTGCTCACCGGTGTGATTCTGCATTCTTCTGAACCGGGTATTCCAATCAATTTTACAGTTTACCTCTGAGCCGACTTCAAAAGGGGAGTCAGCTTTATGAATAATAACATTATTGTTAATCTGAACATCGAGAACTCTTGCACACCCAACTGTACCTATGTCTGCAGGTTGACCTCCACCCTCGGGGAAAAAAGCGGTTTTGTCTAAAACAATATCGAACAAGTCACCATCTTTGTTGCAGCTTAAGACAGTTGCTTTGAATTCTGAAATGTATGCATCTGTATCATAAAGTTTTATGGTTTTCATTATTTAACAGCATCCTCATAAGCTTTTTTGAAAGCAGGAATTGAACGTACGATCATATCGTAATCAACACAGTATGACGCACGGAAAAATGATGAACATCCGAATGCAGAGCCTGAAACGAGAAGCAGATCATATTTTTTTGCAATTTCACTGAATACATCAGCATCACCGTTTGGGGCTTTGACAAAAAGATAAAAAGCACCTGAAGGATCAGCACATTCGTATCCGATTTCAGTAAGAGCTTTATAAAGGTAATCCCTGTTCTTTTTATAAGAACTGATATCAGGCATAACATCTGCACACTTCGCAATCATTTTTTGCATAAGTGACGGTGCGCAGACATAGCCGCAAGAACGGCCCGCACCTGCTATTGAGTTATAAACTTCAGCGAAATCATCTGCTTCAGAGGGAACAAGCACATATCCGATACGTTCGCCGGGGAGAGAGAGCGATTTGCTATAAGAATAACATACGATTGTATTTTTATAGTACTTTGCCGTAAAGGGAACTCCTTCTTGAGTATAAACAAGTTCACGGTACGGTTCGTCAGAAATAAGATAAATCGGATGACCAACTTCTTCACTTTTAACAGTAAGCAGTTCAGCAAGCTTTTTAATGGTTTCCTCAGAGTAAACAACACCCGAAGGATTGTTTGGAGTATTTATTATTATTGCCTGTGTGTTCTTATTTATTGCTTTTTCGAGTAAGTCAAATTTAATCTGGAATTCTTCCTCGTCAGCAGGAATGACCGTAAATACACCGCCGTTTGAACTTACAAACGCTTCATACTCCGGGAAATACGGTGCAATTCCGATTATCTCGCTGTTATGGTCGATGATAAGTGTTCTGAAAGCACACAGAAGTGAAGCTGCGGCACCACAAGTGAGATAGAGGTTATCACGTGTATAGTCAGTACCGTATCTGCGGTTAAGGTTATCAGCAATTGCGTCCCTTGTTGTATTGTCGCCGACCGCACTTGTATAACCGTGCACAGCAATAGCCGGTTCGTTATTGAGAATTTCAACAATTGTTTCGTTAACTTTTTTTGGTGCCGGTACACTTGGATTACCGAGACTGTAATCATAAATGTTTTCTGCACCGATTTCTGCAGCACGTTTCTTTCCGTATTCAAAAAGTTCACGGATTGTAGAACGGTTACTGCCGAGTGAAAGCATTTTTTCTGAAACCATTTGTACTACGCTCCTTTATGCTTCATATCCGGCCTTAAAAGCCTTCAGGTTGATGTCAAGGATTTTTGCAGGCAACGTTTCTTTGAGTGTTTCTTCCCAATCGATATTATCAAGACCGAGGGCTTTAACCATTGCACCGAAAAGAACTATATTCATACATTTTGAATTGCCAAGATTCAGTGCAATTTTGGCTGCATCGAGAACAACAGTATTAAACGCTGATTGCATTTCAGCGATAATTCCTTCAGGGTACTTTTCTTCGCCTGCAGCTACGTTCATCGGAACGATCTCATAGTCATTGATGATAGCTATACCGTCTGGTTTCAGGAAATTTGAATATCTTACAGCTTCCATTTTTTCAAAAGAAACAAGAATATCTGCTTGTCCCTGTCCAATGATAGGGGAATAAACTTTAGAGCCGAATCTTACCTGTGTCGATACACTTCCGCCTCTCTGAGACATGCCGTGAACTTCGCTCATTTTTACATCAAATCCTGCTTTAATAAGTCCTTTTGTAAGAACCTTACTCACAAGGATTGCGCCCTGTCCGGCTACGCCGACAAGGATAATACTCTTAACGTCTGACATATTATTCACCCTCCTTTTCGATTGCTCCGAACGGACACACTTGATTACATACTGTACAACCCACACAAAGAGTAGCATCGATTGTTGCTTTACCGTCTTTCATAAAGATTGCCGGACAGCCAACCTTGAGGCACTTTTTGCAAGAACGGCATTTTTCTGAATCTACGGTACACTGACTGATGTTATGTTTGATCTTCTTAATAAGAAGACAGGGTCTTCTTGTGATGATAGCAGCCGGTACCTCGCTTGCGAGTGCGTCATCAACAGCTTTCTGCATTGCTGTAAGATCCTGAGGATCAACGATTATAACGTTCTGATATCCAAAAGCCTTTAGTACTTTTTCAATGGATATAATCGGAGCAGGCTCGCCCATAAGGTTTTCACCACTACCGGGATTTTCCTGCTGTCCTGTCATACCGGTGATACTGTTGTCAAGAACAACCGGAATAATATTTCCTTTGTTATAAAGGATTTCAGCAGCACCGGTCATTCCGCTGTGGAAAAATGTTGAGTCACCAACGATACCAAAGACTTTCTTGTTGGTATCACCAATCATGTCAAAAGCTTTTGACATACCCATACCGACAGAGAAACCGCCACCCATGCAGACAACAGAATCCATTGCACTTAACGGCTTGGCGCTGCCAAGAGTGTAACAGCCGATATCACCTGAAATCACAAAGCTTTTGTTTTTGCTCATTGTGTAGAAGAAACCTCTGTGCGGACAACCAGGACAAAGCACCGGTGGTCTGCCTACAGCTTTTACAGCGAGTTCTTTAACTTCAGGTTCGGTACCGAAAATACTTTTTGCGACAATCTCGGGATTGAGCTCATAAATATTAGGAATTAGTTCTTTACCTATACAGTCAATTCCGGCTGCTTTAATCTGCTCTTCCATAAACGGTTCAAGTTCCTCAATGACATACAACTTATCAACTTTAGATGCAAAGTCTTTGATGAGATTCATTGGAAGGGGATATGTAAAGCCGAGTTTAAGGAAGGATGTATCTTCAGGAAACACCTCTTTTGCGTACTGATACGCAACAGATGCAGTGATTACACCGACTTTGGTTCCGTTCATTTCGATTTTATTGAGAGATGAAGTGCATGCGTATTCAGCCATATCTTTAAGTTTTTGCTCAAGGACCGGATGATGAGCTTTTGCGTTTGCGGGAGCACTTACATATTTAAAAACGTTGCGTTCATATTCGTAAGGTTCACTCTCGACAACCTCACCAAATTCAACAAGACTCTTTGAGTGACACACTCTTGTCGTTGTTCTGAATAAAACGGGAATGTCAAATTTTTCTGAAATCTCAAAAGCTTCTCTGATAAAATCCTTACTTTCCTGGCTGTCAGCAGGTTCAATCATAGCCATTTTTGCAGCTTTGGCGTAATATCTGTTGTCTTGTTCATTCTGTGATGAATGCATGTCAGGGTCATCAGCACTGATTATTACGAATCCTCGACCAACACCGTTATATGTTGCTGTGAAGATCGGATCAGCTGCAACGTTAAGACCGACGTGTTTCATAGCACACAAAGATCTTACGCCTGCAATTGAGGCTCCGTAGGCTACTTCAGCAGCAACTTTTTCGTTTGGTGCCCATTCACAGTAGAGGCTGTCCTTATACTGCGGTAAATTTTCGAAAATTTCGGTACTCGGTGTGCCCGGGTATGCTGAACAGACTTTAACACCTGCTTCGTATGCACCTCGTGCAACGGCCTCGTTACCGGACATTAAATACTTCATAATAGTCCTCCTTATCTTTAAGCGAAGTAATTCGTCTTATGGATACATATTTCATGGAATTATAACATAATTGTAAGTAAAAAGCAAACAAATATTAACAAATTATTGTCAGTAAGTAAGTTATGTGTTAGAATTCATTTTTGCAAGGATGTGATGTTTTGACTGAATATAGAATTATTGAATCAGCAAGAAAAACCGTTTGCGTTCAGATTACACAGAACGGTGATGTTATCGTCAGGGTACCATATCGTTATCCGACAGAAAAAATTGAAAAGATCGTGAATGAAAATTCATCGTGGATTGAGAAAACTAAATTGAAACAAAAAGAAAATTTATCAAATTATATTGAATTATCCTCAGAGGATATTAAAAAGTTAAAGAAACTTGCTGAGAAAAAAATTAAGGAAAAAGTAGAGTATTACTCAAAACTTATGGGAGTTAAACCTATCGGTGTTAAAATTACTTCGGCCAAGAAACGTTTTGGCAGTTGTAATGCTGAAAATTCACTGTGTTTTTCGTATATGCTTATGCTGTATCCGGATGAAGCTATTGATTATGTTGTTGTTCATGAATTGGCTCATATTAAGCATCACAATCATAGTAAAGCGTTTTATAATTGTGTAAAAGAGCATATTCCTGATTATAAATACAGAGAAAAACTGTTGAAAATGCAACAGAAACTACCTAATTTTGGTGAAGTGTAACATTTTGAAGTGTTTTGTTTTATGCTTATTTGACAAAAAAATAAAATAACTTTGTAGTTTATTGACTTGTAAACTAATTGTGTGATAAAATTGGTATAGGCATAACTATATGTTGTGTAATACTATTTAGGAGGAATACATATGAAAAAAGCAAAAAGTGTAACCAGACGATTCATATCTGCTTTTCTTGCAGTTTTGATGATGGTAACAACACTTGTGTTTTTTAATATCGGTGCCACAACATCATCTGCTGAATCTTCAGTAATAAGTGTTACCGATAGCGGTTCTTCAGATAAGGTATTTTTCTACGTACCTGAGCAGGTTTATTTGAAACCTTCTCTGACCGCGCACAAAAATATTGAAAGGGCTAATTTTCAGTGGTTTGTTGATGCTGAAATTGATAGAAACACCCACGAAATTAAAACCCTGAGAACCGGAGAAAATGCGTCCGGTAACCTTTATTTCTATTATGAGAATGCTTCAAGTGTTTCAATTTCGTTCAAATATCTTAATGACGATTTTAGCTTGATGCAGGCTTATACATCAACTGCTTCATCTTCGACTACAGAAAACTATGTCAATATGAACAGTACTATTAAGTTTTCTTCATATTCATCTGCAATCAGTGCTGTAAATACACGTACTGATACTTCAAGAACACACTATTCATTGAATACAAATGTCATTGATACAACAATTACAAACGAAAGTGTGTCTCCGTATCTTCTTTCTGACAAGTCAGGTTGTTACATCGAGTGGACTGCTACTTATGTAGATGCGCTCGACGGTCTGACTAAGTCTGTTGTTGCGTATACTTATGTTTATAAACCTAACATTATGCCGGCTGGTCTTGCAATGTTTACAAAGAATGATCGTGGATATGATACAGATGCTGCATCTTTGTCATGGCTTTCAGGTTTCCATAATATTGACTATTATAATGTTGGTAGTCATTATCCGATCATTGCAAAAGGTAACAACAGGTCCATCCTTCCGTTCTCATCAACTAATCCGGAAGGTTCTAAGGTTTATAGTAATTCTTACAATAAAGACTCGGATTTATATGCACAGTGGGCAGCATATCCGATGACAAGTGGTTATTTTGCATGGGATCAGGCAGAAATTAATGATGTTGATGCTCACTATTTCCTTTCGAGTGATATCACTTCAACGACAATGTTCAATATCCCGTCTTTTAACCTTGTTGAAAACAGAAATTCCGGACCTACGGGCGGTAATGTTTGTTTTACAAACTATGGTATTTCGCCTCAGACTAATCTTATGGTTGATGTCAGCCGATACGGTAATCTTTCAGGCGTTCCAAACCTCACTGTTGGTCTTATGGTAACTTCTAACTGGAGTGAAAGTGGTGCTGTAGAAGGTGCATGGATTGTTGCTGATATGATGGGTAAGAGTGTCAGAGCAAGTAATTATACTTCTCAGTTGAACACAACTTCAGAAGGCGAATCATTCTGGTATGGCTATAATAGTCTTATTGCAAGAGGAGAAGATCCGTACGCTACAACCGGTGAGGGCGGTACTGAAGGTATTAAATATAACGGAAAGATCACTTCAAATATTTCCGGTATGACATCAAGTGGCAACTGCAACATACAGACTAGTGTATACAATAGCAGTTCAAGTGATACAATTTTCAACATCGGTATTCTTCGTCTTTATCTTACAATCAATGATAAGGGCTTATTGCGTGATGCTTATCACAATGCATTAAATAAGGCAGCTGCTTTGGGTCTTCTTGCTGACGGTTCTTCACCGTATTATGATTCAAACTCAACTCAGTGGAAGAATTATGTTGCACTTTATAAAGCAGCGGGTCAATTTGTTGCAAACCTTGATACTATGACATCAATAACTGTTTCAGGAGTTAATTATAGTCCAGAGTCTCTTGCATCTGCTCTTAATTCTGCAGTTGCTGCACTCGAAACTGTAAGATATACTTCAATGGCTACAGTTAGTGTTGCTTCTCTTGAGAAAAATCCGGAAGGTCAGTTTGTTATCAAGAGTATTTATGATTCTTCAGTTTCTGATATTGCGACAATCTATACGAAGAACTATAAGTTCGGCGATAACATTACTTTTAGTGCTCCCGAGTTTGCAGGTTATGAGTTTGTAGGTTACTCAACAGGTAATAAGGGGGATATAGGCTCAATCGTTGGTAATGATTACTCTCAGCTTGTTCAGGGTTCTGACAAAACTATTACTAAGAATAAGGTTGCTGAGAACTACCTTTCGTATACTTTCTTCTATGTTCCCGGTGATGTAACTTCAATTGTTGATACAAATGACGGTGTATTTAACCTTCTTAAAGCTAAGGTATCCGGAATGCCTGTTGAGCTTGGAAGTATCACATATCCGTCTTATACGGAACATGCGGATACTGATACTGATTTTAATTATATGATTGAGGGAAATGATGTTATTGCGTGGAGCTCATCTAAGACAACGGCCGTGCAGATACAGTATATCCCGTTCTATGCTCATCTTGATGCTCAGACTGAGTATAGGCTTACATACGATGTAACAGGTACTGCTCCTGAAAACGTAGAGTTCTCATTCACAAATTCTAATTTTACAGGTGGCAACGGTGTTGATTCTTCAACATACTCTGTTTCTTC
>JAZNCK010000002.1:0-23124 GCA_045587505.1 Acutalibacteraceae bacterium | reverse complement strand
TCACTAAGACGCTCGGGTCGGTTACACATACACAGTCTGCCGCCAAAATTGAGCAGATGTGCAGCAGCAGCGGTAATATCGTCCAGATTACATTCTACCTCGTGACGTGCAATCAGGTCAGATTCGGAAGCACTTTTTATCCCACTGTCAGCGGCTTTATACGGTGGATTCATCGAAACCACATCCATACAAGCGTGTTCAAAACAAGAGCTGACATCTTTAAGATTCATATTTAAAAAAGTGACTTTTTCTTCAGCTGAACTTATTTCAGCAGATTCTACTGCCTGCTCAAAGCCCTGCTTCTGAAGTTCAATTCCCCAGATATGCTTTGCCTCTCCGTTACGATACCAGAGCATCGGAATTATACCGCATCCGGTACCGAAATCACAGGCATTCTCTTTACGTTTAGGCGAGGCAAAATCAGCAAGCAGAACAGCATCTGTCCCAAAACCGTGTTCATCGGACACAACAACAGACACATCGTTTCCAAGATATTCTTTTCTGAGTTCTGCCATCTAAATCACCCCATCGGTCATTATACTACCAAAATAAAATTATGTCAAAAAAAGAAAAACAGGGTGGATAAAATCCACCCTGCAAGTGTAAATCGATTATTCCTCAACAGGAGCTGCTACCGGGCAAGCGTCTGCACAAGCGCCGCAAGAAACGCAAGCATCAGCATCGATCACGTACTTTCCGTCGCCTTCTGCGATAGCGCCTACAGGACACTCTGCCTCACATGCACCACAAGAAATGCAATCATCAGTAATTACAAATGCCATTTTGTTCATCCTCCTTGTCCCAGATTTGACACTATTGTACCATAACCTCGAAAAAAAGCAATAGTTTTTGCAAAAATTCATCAATTATTCATTGAATTTTTGTGCCACGGTAATAATGCTGTAATATTTCACGGTAATCTGCTCCCTGTCGCGCCATATAGTCAGCCCCGTACTGACTCATACCGACAAGATGTCCTTTACCGAACGTTGTAACAGTGATTTTTTCCTTATCGGAAATTATTTCAAAACAACAACTGTCAAGCTCCAATGCAGTACGAAAATCGACTGATGAAATAACGTTTCCGTATATCTCAATGCTTTTAATATAACCGTGATCCGTTTTGTCAATGTTACCTATGAGATCCTCCGTTTTATCATCGAGAGTTATACCGTCAATCTGTTTGATTTTACGTTCAAATTCTTCAGGCGAAAAACTCATACTGCGTGTATATTCTGCAGACAGTTTATCGCCGGGACTTTCCACCTCTGTAAGATACGGTAATTCTTTCTTCCATACGGTTAACGAGCTTTGTGTCCTCCCGCTGTTGAGGTTGTGGTAAACAGCCATAATCGGTTTATCTTCATAGTAGATTGCCTGTCCGTATACAGCATCAACTATATCCCCCGCTTTCTTCTCATACTCGTTAAATTTGTCTCCCCAACGTTCCTTTCGTTCGTCTTCTGAGATGTAGCCCTGATGAACAGACGGATCATCTGAAATATCAGCTCTGTTTATTTCTACAGAGGACTTGTCCTGCTTTAAATAAATTGCATACGTATAACTCGCTATCACCTGAGCTTTCAATGCTTCGTTGTGACTCAGCATACTCATTTCCGCGGCCAGAACACCTACGAGGTATTCGCGGTCCTCAAGCTTTTCAACAGTACCGTCATCTGTTTTCATAACACTTATATATCCGTCAGTGACATTATCATCAGATATCTGTGCACCGGCAGGTACATTCTCTTGCTGCATCGCAGCCAGAGGTATCAGAAGCATTGCTGATGCCAGGATTGCACACATTATAAAATTTCTTTTCATCCGTTATTCCTCCTACACAGAAATACTATGCAGACCGGTCAAAAAAATTACACTGAAAAGCATATATTTTCTATGCAATTTTCTTGACTTTACAAAACAATATATAGTATAATGTTCTGAAATATTTTTTGGCGGTGAAACTATGGGTTCTTATTTTACACCTATCAATAACGAAAACATCGAGTTCCTTGTCGGGGAACTTATTAAGAATAATCAGATCAATTCCAATGACTTTGTAAAATTCGGAGTGAAGCGCGGTCTTCGAAACGCTGACGGTACCGGTGTTATGGCAGGTCTCACAAAGGTAAGCTCCGTTAACGGTTACTACATTGACGATGGTGAAAGAGTTCCGATGGAAGGTAAGCTTTACTTCCGTGGCGTAAACATCAAAGATATCGTAGCGAGTTGCAAAGAAGACAATCGTTTCGGTTTTGAAGAGGTTGCGTGGCTTCTTATTTTCGGTTCCCTTCCCACAACCAAACAGCTTGAGAAATTCAATGAAATTCTTGCTGAGTGCAGAAATCTGCCTGAAGATTTCATTGAAGATATGATTATGAAGGCGCCCTCCCCGGACATTATGAACAAAATTACCCGTTCAGTCCTTGCTCTTTATTCCTATGACAACAATCCTGATGATCCGTCGATTGAGAACACAGTAAGACAGTCAATCCAGATTCTTGCTCAGATTCCGGCAATTATGTCTTATGCTTATCAGGTAAAAAGACGTCATTACTATAAAAAAAGCATGTATATTCATCCTACAAAACCAAATCAGTCAACTGCTGAATCTGTTCTTCGTTCTATGCGTTCAGATAAGCTTTTTACCGATGAGGAGGCAAAACTTCTTGACCTCTGCCTTATGGTACATGCCGAGCACGGTGGCGGTAACAACTCAACTTTTGCCACACGAGTTCTTACCTCCAGCGGTACTGACACTTATGCAGCTATTGCAGCCGGCATAGGTGCCCTCAAAGGGCCGAAGCACGGTGGTGCAAACATCAAAACTGCTGAAATGATCAAATTCATCCAGGAAGGCGTTGCTGACACATCAAACGAGAGTCAGGTTGAAGACTTCATTGCAAAGATTATCAGAAAAGAAGCCGGTGACCGTTCAGGTCTGGTTTACGGTATGGGTCATGCAGTTTATACGCTTTCCGACCCGAGAGCAGTTATCCTTAAAGAAGAAGCTAAAAACTTTGCATACAAATGCGGTTATGCAGAAAAATTTGAGCTTATCAATCTTATCGAAAAACTCACACCTGAAGTTTTCTCGTCTATCAAAGGAAGTAACAAACCTATCTGTGCAAATGTTGACTTGTATTCGGGACTTATTTACGAAATGCTTCGTATTCCTGAGGATATCTATACCCCGCTTTTCACAACTGCACGAATTGCAGGATGGTCCGCACACCGTCTTGAAGAGCTTATGACAGGCGGTAGAATTATCCGTCCTGCTTACAAAAGTGTGTCGACAAGACGCAGATACATCAATCTTGAAGACAGAATCGATGAATTTACACCTGAAACAAACTATATTCCGTTTGAAGAAAGGATTACAAAATAAGGTGAACTATCATGAAAAAGACAAACGATCTTATATACAAAGTTCCGCTTTTTGCAACGCTTGCAGCCATACTTATCGCAGTTCCTCTGCGTGTTTACCAGTATTTTAAGATTATCAATCCCGAGACCGGATTTTACGATGAAACCGACTTTTCTGTAGTTGTTGTTTATTTTGTTCTCGCAGTTGCTATGCTTGTTTGCATCGGCTTCTCATACATCAAAAACAAATCAATCAAACCTGTATCCGGCAACCATAAGGCGATTCCTTATATAGCGGTGAGCATTCTGATGGCTATAGGTGTCGCTGTAGACTCATTCAGCATAATCTCCGACTATATTGCGCTTTATTCTTCCGGAACAGGCAACTATCTGAGCATAAACGAGTATGTTTCGGCACAGGGCGGATCACTTATGCTCATCCAGGCAGTTTTCGGAATTCTTTGTGCTGTTTATTTTGCCGTTTCCGGCATTTCTTCACTTAACAAAGTAAACGTGCCAAAGCTCAGATTCCTTGCTCTCTCTCCCGTTGCCTGGTGCATTTTCCGTTTACTTTTCCGTTTCAAAAGAACAATCAGCTTTGTAAACGTATCCGATCTTCTTCTCGAGATGTTTATGATTGTTTTTGTTATGATGTTTTTCCTTGCACTCGCACAGGTTAATTCAAAAATTGACGCAAAAGTTGTTTTCTGGAAACTTTTTGCATACGGTTTCCCTGCTGTTATGTTTTCTCTTATTTGCTTCCTTCCGAGATTTATCCTTATTCTCACCGGAAGCACAGAACAGCTGAATCCCGTATATCTTCCGAATTTCAGTGATTTTACTTTTGCAGTTTACGCAATATATATCTGCATTTCATCTGCAAAAACAAAAATTTCTGCAGAAGAGTAATACTTCAGTAACCTTACGGAGTTGCTAATATGTTTTTTGAAAATGTTAAAATTGCCGCACAGCAAGTCGGCATACTATATGTGATTGTGCTCATAGGTGTAGTTTGTGACAAAATCGGTATTTTTACAGAAAAAACTGCAAAAGCCTGTACCGACCTGCTTTTCTACATCATAACCCCGTGCGTAATCATACGGTCATTCCTGACACAGGAATTCACAAAAGAAACAGGTCTCAGCCTGTTGACAGCCGTCGGATTCGGCTTTCTTATACATTTTGTTGCCATCGCTCTTAATACACTTATTTATATCCGGAGTGATAAAGAAAAAAACTGCATATACAAATACAGCTCGATATACGGTAATGTAGGATATATGACCCTCCCGCTTACCGAAGCGATTCTCGGCAGTGAGGGTGTGTTCTACTGTTCAGCTGTTGTAATGGCATTTAACGTTGTTTCTTTTACACACGGTGTATATATGATGGACCGGAAATCCGGTAAATTCAATCCCAAAAAGCTTATCTTTAATCCCGGGGTTATTTCCGTTCTGATTGGTCTTCCTTTATTCTTGCTGAAGATAAATCTTCCGGAAATGGTCTATAAACCAATTGATTTTATTGCAGAAACACAAACACCGGTCGCAATGCTTATTTTCGGTACATTTCTTGCACACACACAACTCAGTGATGTCTTTAAGCACAAAAAAATCATGCTTGTTGCACTTTCAAAACTCATTTTGTTGCCTGCAGTTATGATTGTAATTTACAAACTTGCCGGACTTTCCGGTACTCTCCTGACAGCACTTACGATTTCATCGTGTGCACCGACAGCAAACAATACGGTAATGTTTGCTGCAAAATACGAAAAAGACACAAGCCTTGCCGCGCAGGTAGTCGCTACAGTCAGTTTTATATCAATTATCACTATGCCGATAATAATTGCTGCTGTACAGACTCTTGCCTGATATTAAGAAAATGGATATTACTAAAAAAATACTGTCTGACGTTTCACCTGTTTACGGTTTCTGTCCTTTCGACAAGATCAAAAATTCTTTGATTGAGTGCAGGGCCCTGAAAAGACTGCCCGAAAACGCAAAAACAGTGATTGTTACTTTGTTTCCGTACTATCTCGGTGAAAACGCTTATGAAGGTTCAAATTTATCAAAATACGCTGTTGTCCCTGATTACCACGACACAATAGGTCAGATTTTAAAAGATACTGCCGAGAAGCTGCAAAACGCTTTTCCCGACGAGGAGTTTATCGCTTTCACTGACAACTCCCCTATCCCCGAGGTTAAATCAGCAATGTATGCCGGGCTCGGGGTTCGCGGTCTGAACGGACTGTTCATAAATGAAACTTACGGCTCCTGGATTTTCATAGGAGAAATTGTCACAACAAAAGAATATGACTGTTTTGACCTTGATACCGATGATCTGATTTGTTCGAAATGCGGTAAATGCGTTGCAGCCTGCCCGACACAGGCAATTACGGCGAACGGAATTGCGGCAGAAAAATGCCTGTCTTTCATTACTCAGAAAAAAGGCGAACTTACTGCGGAGCAGGAACAGCTCATAAAAAACAGCGGTTGTGCCTGGGGATGTGATATATGTCAGAACATCTGCCCGATGAATAAAACCGTTAAATCCGAACCTATTGAGATTTTCAAAAGCGGTGCTGAAATCACAGCAAGAACAGATTCTGATATTTCCGACCGTGCTTATGCATGGCGAGGAGAAAAAGTAATTAAACGCAATTTAGAAATACTCAAAAAATAAGATAGGAGATCCGATATGAAACTTATCATTGCTATTATCAACAGTGACGATTCACAGAATGTTCTCAGCGAAATTACCAAAGCCGGATTTTATGCAACCAGACTTTCCACAACCGGCGGTTTCCTTCGTACAGGCAACCTCACCCTTCTTATGGGTGTTGAAGATGATAAGGTTGACGAACTTCTTGAATTACTCAAAGCAAATTGTCGCAAGAGAGAAGAATTAACTCCCGTGATGCCTTCAATTGAAGGCGGCATTATGCCTGCAATACCTGTTCAGATCACCGTTGGCGGTGCAACTGTTTTTGTTCTTGATGTAGATCAATTCCATAAAATGTAATTAACAGAGAATTTTGATTATGAACGTAACTTTTTACAACACTGTAAATGAACTTATAAAAAACGCAAGAATGCCTCACGCAATTCTGCTTGACGGCGGAAGTGTTTCGGCACGCAACGATGCAGCACTGTATCTTGCAAAAGCCTTTATTTGCAGGAACGGTATATGCGGAATTTGTGCTGATTGTCAGAAAGCTGAAAACGGTACACACCCTGATATTATGGTTTCTGACCCCGATATTACCGGTGATAAAACTTTTAAAATTGATGTTGTACGTGATATCCGCAAGGATGCATATATTTTACCCAACGAGGCACAGCACAAAGTTTATATTCTTAAAAATGCAGACAGAATGAATGTCTCTGCACAGAATGCTCTTCTTAAAATAATCGAAGAACCGCCTGAGTATGCACGTTTTATTCTGGTGTGTGAATCAAGAGCTTCATTGCTTGAGACAATTATGTCCCGTGTCACTCCGTTCAGTCTCGGAGCAGATGACTATGCAATTACCGATGAATACTCGCAGAAAGCTGACGCACTTGCTAATGATCTTGCAAACGCTTTGATGAGTGTTACCGAGCTGGAGTTTATGAGACTTACTGCCCGATTTGAGAAAGATAAAGATTTATTCCCGTTAGTCTTATCTTCAATGCAATTGATTTTCCGTGATGCAGTGGCAATAAAATCATCAAGCGAACTTATACTGAGCTCACATGAAGACACCGCAAGACTTCTTGCATCAAAGCTGTCGCTTCGCACACTTATTCAACTTATTGAAGTTACTGAACACTTTTTTGACTGCATAAATAAAAATGCAAACAAAAATCTTCTTATCACCCGTTTCTGCAGCGTTATGAGAAACACGGCATACGGTGCATAAGATTTACACAATACATGGAGGTATTTAACTATGGAAGTAGTAGGAATACGATTTAAAGAAGTCGGTAAAATTTACTATTTTGATCCGATGGATATTGATTTTAACAAAGGAGATCACGCTATCGTTGAGACGGTAAGAGGTATTGAATGCGGTGAAGTAGCTATGGAAAACCGCGAGATCAACGATGAAGAAATCATCAAACCGCTTAAACCCATCATCCGTCTTGCAACCGATGAAGATCTTATCGTAGTTGAAAACAACAAGAAAAAAGAAAAAGAAGCTTTTGAAATATGTCTTAAAAAGATCGCTGCCCACAAGCTTGATATGAAACTCGTTGACGTTGAGTATACCTTTGACGGCAGTAAGGTGCTTTTCTACTTTACATCTGACGGCAGAGTTGACTTCCGTGAGCTTGTAAAGGATCTTGCAAGTGTTTTCAGAATCCGAATTGAGTTACGCCAGATCGGTGTGCGTGATGAATCAAAGATGAAAGGCGGTCTCGGAATCTGCGGCAGACCCTTCTGCTGTAACAGTTTTCTTGGCGATTTCCAGCCTGTTTCGATCAAAATGGCCAAAGAGCAGGGACTTTCGCTCAACCCGACAAAAATCAGCGGAACCTGCGGCAGACTGATGTGTTGCCTTAAATACGAACAAAATGCTTATGAACATCTTCTGCACGTCACCCCTAAGGTAGGTGCAATTGTTGACACGCCTCAGGGTAAAGGAACTGTTGTTGAAGTCAATCTTCTCAAAGGCATGCTTAAAATACGTCTTGACAGATATCCCGAAGCAGCTCCCGCTGTTTATAACAGAAAAGAAGTTAAACTTATAAAAGATAAACGCATTACGGTAGAGAAGTCTGAAATCGAAGCATTGAAGGATATTGAATAAGCGAAAAAAGCTCGGAATTCCGAGCGTTTTTTGTTTTATAAAGACTGTGCACAGCATTCTCCCGCCAGGATTCCGCTTGCCCATGCCCATTGAAGATTAAATCCGCCGCACGGTGCATCAACATCAAGCAACTCACCGGTAACGTATAATCCTTTGACTTTTAATGATTCGAGGGTACCGCAATCAAATTCCGATGTATCTGCTCCGCCTACTGTTATCTGAGCATTATCAAAGCCTTTGGTTCCCGTAACAATAAATGTGAGATTTTTAAGACTGTTTGCAAGCACATTTATCTGCTGTGGTTTAAGTAATCCGACCGTAATATCCGGTCGCAGCTCACACTTTTTGATAAGATACTGCCCGAGCTTCTTAGGTATAATACCGGTAAAAGCATCTTCGAGGAAAAGATCCGGATTTCTATTCTTTGATTGAAACAGGAAGTCTGCAATCTCTGAAACCGAAACTTCCGGAAGAACATTAAGAGTACATAGACATTTATGCTCGCACACACTGCGGCTGACGTCCATAATCGCAATACCTGAAAGTCCGTAATCTGCAAAAAGCACCTCACCTGTTGAGGTGTTGAGCGTTTTTCCGTCTGTATTCTTAAGTATCACTTCAGCCTTGACCCTGATTCCCTTTAAAGCCTTGACATTTTCTTTTACGGTCAACTGAACAAGGCCTGCATAAAGTGGAGTAACACTATGCTGAAAACTCTTTAACAAGGGATAACCGCTTCCGTCAGATCCCTGAGACGGAGATGATTTGCCGCCTGTTGAAATAATGAGTCTTTTGGCACGGATTGAAGAATTAACAATAAATATCCCGTTTGTTTTCTTTACTGACTCGACTTTAGTATCCGTCAGAACATCTATACCAAGTCTTGCAATTTCAAATCGCAGACAGTCAAGCACGCTCGTTGCCATATTGCTCATCGGATACACTCTTGACTCAGAATCCGAAACGCACTTAAGACCTATTGAAGAAAAAAAGTCTACAATTTTCTCTGGAGGTAACACTTTAAAACCTGATGAAACAAAGGCTGTATTATAATTTTCAGTTCTTGCCGTGAGATTTGTCAGATTACATCTTCCGTTCCCCGTTGCAAGTATTTTCTTGCCTATACGGGGTAAGGCTTCAATCAGAACGGTTTTCGCGTGCGGCTTTTTTCTTTTTACACTTATTGCCGCTGCCATACCGGAAGCGCCTGCTCCTATGATTGCTATATCGTACACTTTTTTTCACCTCCGTAAGATACCTGAATAATACTATCATAAATCTGCCGTTTTTACAATATTTATTTATATAACTATTGGAGGGACAAGTGATGGTAATAGATTTATTTGCTGACCGCAATGCACTGCAAAAAGAAAACAAACAGATCACACAAGAAATAAGACGTGTAACTGCAGAGCTTAACAAGACATATCTGTTGTTCAACGAAGTTACTGACCCTTATGAAACAGAATCGCTTATTTACAGGATGAAAGAACTTGAACTGCACTACAGTTTTCTTATCAAAGAAGCTAAACTTGACAGAATTGCATGTAATGATTTCTCAGGCGGATATATATTATGATCAAATACACGGTTATCATTTTGTTTATTATTGCAGGGTTGGCTGTTATTTATTTTGCATACAAAAGCGGTAATCCGATTAAAAGTATAATAAAATCTGTTTTTCAAGGTGTTATTTCTTTAATGGCTGTTAATGTTCTGGGGCTTATGACCGGTGTAACTATTGCTGTCAACTGGTATACACTCTCCTGCGTTTGCCTTTTCGGATTGCCGTCAACCATAACTCTTGTATTACTGGATACGTTTTTAATTTAATATTGTTTTTTAATAAAAGATGATGTATAATATTTTGCAGGGACGTGAGCATTATGAAAGCAAAAACTAAAAAATTTATTGCTTTGATACTTACTGTGATAATTATTATGCTGCCAATTTGGTTCTATAATAATTTTTCACTCAAAACAGTCAATGAAACCATTACATCCGATAAAATAAACGGTGAAATCCGTATTGCAGTTATTTCCGACTTGCACGGCTACAGTTTTGGTAAAAACAACAGAAAAATTATTAAAGAAATAAGTTCTTTGTCTCCTGACCTGATTTTCTTCTTAGGTGATATGTATTCACGAGGAAGAACAGATAAAATTGATACGTCCGTACGATTTCTTAAAAGTCTTGCCGAAATTGCTGAAGTTTACGTCGTAACCGGTGACCACGATACGGATGACAGTTATAAAGAAGCTCTTCGTAATGCAGAAACAATCAACCTGCTTGATTACCGTAAAGAAGACATTATCGTAAACGGTAACAATCTTTCCGTATACGGCATTGATAATGTTTATTATTCAGCAACGTTTGACTTGATTAACGAATTCCAGCCTCCTTCAGATAATAAATTCAATATCCTGCTTTCTCACATTCCGTCAATTGAAAATGTCGGTGATTTCGGGTTTGACATTATATTCTGCGGTGATACACACGGAGGCATGGTCCGTTTACCGTTTTTAGACGGACTGTATTTTAACGGTTATCTTATTCCCAAACTTACCTATAAGGGTCCGATAACCGACAAGGGACTATACAAATTTAAGAATACCAGTCTGTTTGTTACATCGGGACTCGGCAATTACCCCTTGCCCCTACGATTCAACAACAGACCTGAAATATGTCTGATTACAATTAAAGGAGAGTAAAAAATGAGCTACGCTGATAAATTGTTTATAGATATGTGTAAAAACATCCTTGAAAACGGAACAGATACAAAAGGAGAAAAAGTCCGTCCCGTATGGGAAGACGGAACACCCGCATATACACAAAAGCTTTTCTGTGTTGTCAACAGATACGATCTCAAAAAGGAGTTCCCTGCCCTTACCCTTCGCCGCACTGCTTTTAAATCCTGTGTTGACGAAATACTCTGGATATGGCAGAAAAAGTCTAACAACATAAACGATCTCAATTCACATATCTGGGATTCCTGGGCTGACGAAGAAGGCAGTATCGGCAAAGCATACGGCTATCAGCTCGGCGTTAAGCATAAGTACAAAGAAGGTATGTTCGATCAGGTTGACAGAGTTCTCTACGACCTTAAGAACAATCCGTTCAGCCGCAGAATTATGACTAACATATACAACCACCACGACCTGAGTGAAATGGGTCTTTATCCCTGTGCGTACAGTATGACATTCAACGTTACACAAGGCGAAAACGGAAAACTGGTACTCAATGGTATACTTAACCAGAGAAGTCAGGATGTACTTGCAGCTAACAATTGGAATGTTGTTCAGTATTGTGTTCTTCTTCATATGTTTGCACAGGTATGTGACATGGAAGTCGGTGAATTTGTTCACGTTATCGCAGATGCACACATTTACGACAGACATATCCCTGTCATTGAAGAGCTTATCAAACGCGAGCCTCTCCCCGCACCTACTTTCTGGATCAATCCTGAAATCAAAGATTTCTATGATTTCACGGTAGATGACGTCAGACTCGACGGATATGAAACTCACGAACAGATTAAAAATATTCCGATTGCTATATGAGGTAAAAATATGAAGTTAATAGTTGCTGTGGATAAAGAATGGAATATCGGTAACAAAGGTGACCTTTTGTTTTACATCCCTGATGACCTTAAGTTTTTCCGTTCACAGACAGTTGAAAAGGTCTGTGTTATGGGCAGAAGAACACTCGAATCTTTCCCCGGCTCAAAGCCGCTGAAAAACCGTGTAAATATTGTTCTCTCCAGAAACACCGAGCTTGATGTTGAGGGTGCAACATTTGTTAAAGATGTTAATGAGTTGCAGGAAGAACTTAAAAAGTACAATACAGATGATGTTTATGTTATCGGTGGCGAAGCAATCTACACTCTGCTTTTACCGTTGTGCGACACAGCAGTAATTACACACGTAGATGCTTTAGCTGATGAGGCAGATAAAAAGTTTCCGGCACTCTCACAAGATGAATGGAATCTTATCGAGGATTCAGGCGAAAAAGAATGCAACGGATACAAATTCCGTTGGTGTACATATAAAAGAAAATAAAAAATATAGCCAAAATAAAAACACTTGTAAACGCTGACCAAATCAGCTTTACAAGTGTTTTGTTTATTTTTTACTGCTTATCCATTCCACAAGAGCTATCAATGCTGTTGCAAGAACGCCACCGATAACACTGAAAGAGAGAAATATCGGCTCTTCTTTTAAAAATATAATCACTTCGTATATTGATCGTCCGTCAATCAAAATCAACAGAAGAGGTGCAATAAGCGAAAATCCAACAGTAAATATTATGAAAATCAATGCTAAAAATTTAAGATTTAGTGTATGATTGCGGCTAAAAATATTTTTGAAGAAATAGTCATCCTCTTCCGCCTTCTTAAGTTCTGATTTTCTGACTGCTGCGTCAATAGCTTTTTTAGTCCATTCCTCGTAAGTATGCGGATTCATCGCGCCTGCATTAGCTGTCGATAATATACCAAAAGATGCTTTACCTTTACAGTCAAACATAGTTGAGTATATATCCGTCTTTTCACCATTATTTTTATTAAAAATAACACCGGAAAACAAAACGGTATGAATAACATCCACGTTTTTAAAAGACCAGCAATGTATATGATGTTCGGCAAATTTTTCAAAACCGACAACATAAGAAAGATTATATGCTCTCAATAAGGTCGGCTTAATAACTCTGTCTTTTTTATAGAAATCAGGATATTCTCCCTCGTATCCGAGTGAATTCATATATTCTTTTATTAGTCTTTTATGTTTGTTAACATCTTCTGTATCAACAGTTTCCTCAAAATAAGATGGTAAGTCCTCCTGACTTTCTGCAAGAATATTATAAACTTCCCTCCAAAAGGGTTCAAATTTCTTTTGACACAACAAAGGCTTTTTCAGATCATAGGGCGGTTTGATAACGTTATGAAAATTGTACTTTTTAATAAGATCATACAGCATAGGCGGAATTGTAACCGCATCAATTAGCTTTTCACCAACAAGATGGCTGATAAGTGCGGTAAGCTTTTTCTCTTTTTGATTTGCCACGCCATAATTGAGATGCGAATAAATATTGCCCGCTATCGCTGTTACGTAATCCCACGGAGTCTCAATAAAAAGCCAAGAGAAAGAATCTTCAAGAGCACTGTACGCTTTTAATAAAACAGAAATGTTGCTGAATTTGATTCGGTACACATCGCCCTGGTAAAACTCCTTAAACTCAAGAATATATGTATCGTTATCTGCAATCAGCTGTATCGTTTCATAAGATATATCAAGCTTCTGATCAATCACAGGATTACCGTTATGATACACCTCAGCAGATTCAAAAGTAATTCTCCGAAATACACTGTCAGAATACTCTTCTATCACAGCTTTATCAGCACTTATATCAGGTTCGAACAGGGTTTCTTCTGAATAAAAAAAATCTTTCAAAAAATCTGAATTTTCAAAGACATTTAATTTTTCAAATAATTCAGCCCGGTTTTCTTCAATCGCTTTTTCGTATTCATCGTTTGCTTTTTTAAACCAATCTTTGATTCCTTGCTTGTTATAAGGTTCCCGAAACAATTCTCTTGTTTCCTCATCAGAAGACATAAGAATTTCCTGAAAATCTTCGTCCTCCAAATCACATTTTAACAAAAAATCAAAATCTTCACCATCTGCTTCAGATAAGCCCATATACGAACTGTGAAGCACAACAAGTTTCTTTGTCATTTCGGACATAATTACACCTACTTTATACCGTAGATTTCTCTTTTCTCAAGTGTGCCGTACTGTTTGAACAGCACAACTCAATATCATAACCGTAGGAACCGGTTCCTTCCTTATAGAAAATGATCTTTGTTACGCTTGTGTTAGCAAAATCGGGATCAAAAAAACGTTTATCCTGCGCCTTGATTGAGTAAAGAAAAAGGTCGGTATTAAATCCGCCGTGAGCAACACACATAACCTTTTCTCCGTTAGTATATCGGGTTCTTAAATAGTCAATAACGTTTTTTGCTCTGTCACGGTGTGAATCCTGATTTTGTCCGTCACCGTTAATAAGATATCCGCTGACATCGATTCCTTCAGGGGCAAGAATTCTGCCGTTAAACTCATCATTCATTTCCCCGAAAGTAACCGCTGAATAATCCTCATCAACACCACATTCAATAAGCCACGGCATTGTGTATACATTCTTTTCGGAGCACATATTCTGATCCAGTGCATATAATGCAGTCATCGTTGCCCTTCGTAAGGGACTTGCATATACTGCATCGAATTTAACGTCACTATAATATTTACCGAGCTGCAGTGCCTGCTGTTTTCCGAGTTCCGTAAGCGGAGGGTTTACCAGTTGGTCGCGAGTAAGCTCCTCCTCGGGAACACCGTAGCCGCCTTTGATATTACCGCAAGACTGACCGTGACGTACTATATAAAGCTCCATTTCAATTACGGCTGTTTCTTTTCCCATTTTTCATCACCTTGCTATTCAACATTATACTCAACAGAATTTATAAGAACAGTTATCTTTGCGTTTTCATCAGCAACCGTTAATGACGGATAAAATGAATCGGGTTCACAACTTGATTTATCGTAATGGTCAACAGCCATATTGAATCTGACAGTCTCACCGTTAACTTTAAATTGCACCTGATTCTTTTTAAGATGGTTAAAAACAGGTGATTTTACGGTTATAACACTGCCGTTTTTGCTTGCTTTAAACCTCGAAACACGCATAATAACCTTACCCTCACAGCAAACAAGCACCTGAGACGGGTCGTTAACAATAGTACATCCTCCCCTGCGCTTTAACCAATAATGCATATCGGTCTGACTCAAAGACGGGTGCAGAACGATTGTATCCGCATCCATTCTGCGAAGAAGTGCATCTATGCGACGGTTGGCTTTTATCCATTCCTCACCGTCAAGATGTGTCGGTAAAAACTTACCGTCCATAAGGGTCCATCGGAAATCATTGAAAACAATACCCTGAAAATAAAGAGGTACATCGCCTGAATAAGGTGCAAAAAGATCTTCATAAATTTTCATTGATGTTTCAAATATAAGCTCGGGAGAAAACTGAGTCGACACAACACTGTTGATATTGTTTCTGTTGTATACGTACTCGCCCTTATCGCAATAGCCTATCTTCATCTTATCTCGAAGAATTTCGCAACAGTACTTTTCGTCCTCGTGCTTTATATTTGCAAAGAAGAGGTTGTTTTCACCGAGATTTTTGACACAGATATTCATATGAGTCTGTGTAATAAAACGATTCTCAGGTTTTGTAAGGTCATATACACCGGTTTTTGTAAGTGTCATATATCTGTAGTGTACAATTGACGGTTTTCCCTGATAGTACTGGATGATTTTATAAGTAACAAGATCAACCTCATCATAAACAGTATCAAAAAACGAGCATACCGATTCAACTGTTTCGGGTGTAACCGAATCATCCGAATCAAGGTAAAAAATATACTTTCCCTCAGCTTTTATGATGCCGAAATTACGGGCTTCGGCGGCACCTTCATTAGGTTTGGTATAAAGAAAAACATTGTCATACCGTTCTGCATATTCTTTGCAGATAACTTCGCTGTTGTCCGAAGAACCGTCGTTTATCAGCAGAATCTGCATCTGTGAAAAATCAATTGTCTGCTTAATCAGGGAATCCATGCAGATTTTAATATAATTCTCCGCATTATAAACCGGGATGACAACGCTTACCTTGTATTTAAAATCAGGCATCGAAGTCACCTCCGAGAAGTTTCCTGAAAACTACGCAACCGTATTTCTTTACAGGTCCGTCCTTCATACGGTAGAATTTATAATAACCCCAGGCACCGATACATTTTTTAAGAACATCTATTCCGAATTTACCGAAATAAAAGTTTCTGACAACCGAATCAACAGTAACCGGAAGAGTTATTTCTCTGTAAAAAACGCCCGTACCGTTATTTCTGAAATCAGATATAGAGGTGTGTTCATCCAAAAGAATCGATGTATCAATACCGAAAGTTGCCTTAAGCCACGCGAGGACAGCATAATTCCCTTTATAAAGACGAGTAATCGCCTTCATGACTTCAAAAGACTCGTTCTGTATGTTGATTAAAAGTGCCGTAAAAACAGCTCTCAGAAAAAACAGTGAGGCTTTGTCATTTTGTGTCAGTGCAAACACTTCGGCATATCCGACAATACTGTCAAACGAAGATTCTGTAGTATATTCAGAAACAGCATCTGTATACATAAGGACTTCATTTACTGCAGTGCATATATCGTATCTGTAGTAATCAGCAATAAACAACATAAGTGAAAGCCTGTCCGTACCACAGGGAAAAACCGAGTTTGCCTTAATTATATCTGCTGAAAGCATATGACAGAAATAATACGGTTTTGAAGAAAGCTCGTCAAAATCAAACCCGTCGGCAAAAGATTTGCTACATTCAGCCATTGAGACCGTTCCCACATTACATGCAGAAGAATTGCCGTTTGAGGCAACAATAAGTTTTTCAAGTGAATTACCGGCAAAAGTGACACTTACATCCGAAATAACGATAAATTTACCCAAAGCGTTATTAAGAGCAGATTTAAGTGCAGCAAGCTCATCCTCTGCTGAAATTACTCTGATTTTATCTGAAAGCTCAGCAGGTACAGCCGAATCTCCGCAATCACAGATCAAAAGCTCAACATCCAGGCTACACGAAAAAAGCGAGGTGCAGAACCTTGCTAATTTTGAACTATCTGAAATTTCGGGCAAAATCACGCTGATAATCGGCATAACAATACGACCTTTCGGATTTATTTTGGTAATTGTACCATAAAACAAATGATTATTCAAGAAATACACTCAATGAAATGCGGTTTTACACTTGATAAATCCCATAAAAATGTTATAATAACTGTATATGTAAATTCAGGAGGGATTTCCATGAATAAAGGAAAATACTATATAACTACCGCCATTGCGTACACATCACGCAAGCCGCATATCGGTAATTCTTACGAAATCGTTATGACAGATGCTCTTGCACGCTACAAGCGTATGCAGGGTTATGACGTGTTCTTCCAGACAGGAACTGATGAGCACGGACAGAAAATTGAAGAAATTGCAAAAGATGCAGGCATCACCCCCAAGGAACACGTTGACAAGGTAGCAGGCGAAATCAAGGATATCTGTGACCTTCTGAACACTACTTATGACAAGTTTATCAGAACAACTGATGACTATCACGAAAAGGTTGTTCAGAAGATTTTCAAAAAACTATATGATCAAGGCGATATTTATAAAAGCGAATACGAAGGAATGTACTGCACTCCGTGTGAATCATTCTGGACAGAATCTCAGCTTGTAGACGGCAAATGTCCCGACTGCGGACGTGACGTAAAACCGGCAAGAGAGGAAGCCTATTTCCTTAAGCTTTCAAAGTATCAGAAACAGCTTGAGGATTACATCGAGAATAACGAAAACTTCATTTATCCCGAAAGCCGAAAGAAGGAAATGCTCAATAACTTCATTAAACCCGGTCTTCAGGATCTGTGCGTTTCACGTACATCTTTTAAATGGGGTATTCCGGTTGATTTCGACCCCAATCACGTTGTTTACGTCTGGATTGACGCTCTGACCAATTATATTACAGGTATCGGTTATGACCCTGACGGCTCAAGTGAAATGTATAAAAAATACTGGCCTGCAGATGTTCACGTTATCGGTAAGGATATCGTGCGTTTCCATACAATCTACTGGCCGATTATGCTTATGGCACTCGGTGAGCCTCTCCCGAAGCAGGTTTTCGGTCATCCGTGGCTTCTCTTCGGTGCTGATAAAATGTCAAAATCAAGAGGTAACGTTATCTACGCAGATGACCTTGTTGAACTTTTCGGTGTCGATGCGGTAAGATACTATCTTCTCTCAGAGATGCCGTATACATCTGACGGTTCAATAACCTATGAGACAATTATTGAACGTTACAATTCCGACCTTGCAAACACACTCGGCAATCTTGTCAACCGTACAGTTGCAATGACTAACAAATATTTCGGTGGCGAAATTATGCCCGGTGATATAACAGAAGATATTGACAATGAACTGAAATCACTCGCAGTTGATACGGTTGCAAAGGTTGACAAGCTCTTCGGAGAATTCCGCGTAAGCGATACACTTGAAGCAATCTTCTCACTCGCTAAGCGTTGCAACAAGTACATCGACGAGACAATGCCCTGGGCACTTGCAAAAGATGAAGAAAAGAAAGCAAGACTCGGCACTGTACTTTACAACCTTCTTGAGGGTATCCGTTTTACAGCGGTACTTCTCTCCCCCTTTATGCCTGAAACTTCTCAGAAGATTTTCGAGCAGCTAAATACAGACGTTACTTCTTATGAAAGCCTTGAAAACTTCGGCGGACTTAAAGTCGGCACAAAGGTAGGTACTGCTACACCTCTCTTCGGCAGAATTGATGCAAACGAGATGTTTGAAAAAATCGAAGCAAAGAGAAAGGCTCAGGAAGAGGCTGAAAAGAAGGAAGAGAAGCCTGAAATTGCAGGCCTTGCACAAATTGGTATTGAAGACTTTGCAAAGGTTGAGCTACGCGTTGCTCAGATTAAGGACTGCGAACCCGTTAAACGTGCAAAGAAACTTCTCAAACTCACTCTTGATGACGGTACTGATACACCGAGAACTGTCGCAAGCGGAATTGCAAAGTGGTATAAACCCGAAGATCTTATCGGCAAAAAAGTTATACTTGTGGCTAACCTTAAACCCGCAGTACTCTGCGGTGTTGAAAGTTGCGGTATGATTCTTGCTGCAGACTGCGCAGAAGACGATGTCAAGGTAATTTTCGTTGACGATATGCCTGCAGGAGCAAGAATAAGATAATGTACAAGCATATTTTTGACACACACGCACATTATGATGACCGTAAATTTGATGAAGACAGAGATGAACTGCTTTCCTCACTCCCCGAAAACGGAGTTGAATTTGTTATAAACTGCGGTTGCGATCTGAAGTCATGTAAAAAGAGTATAGAAATCTGCAATAAGTTTGACTACTTCTACTGTGCACTCGGCATACATCCGAGCGAAATTGAGGATAACAGCGAAGCTGAGTTTGAAGAAATCAAGGATCTCTGCAGTTACGAAAAATGCGTTGCAATCGGAGAAATCGGACTTGACTATCACTATGATTTTGTGCCGAAAGAACGTCAGCTCGTATTTTTTGAAAAGCAGCTTCAGTTTGCTGTTGAGAACAATTTACCTGTTATCGTACATGACCGCGAAGCACACGAAGACACAATGACTTTACTCAAAGAATATAAACCGCGCGGAGTTCTTCACTGTTTTTCAGGCAGTGTTGAGATGGCGAAAGAGATTATAAAACTCGGTATGTATATCGGACTCGGCGGTGCAGTAACTTTTAAGAATGCTCGTAAACCGCTTGAGGTTGCCGGGTACTTACCTGAGGACAGGATTCTGCTTGAGACAGATTGTCCGTATATGGCTCCGGTTCCGAACAGAGGTAAACGTTGTACATCCGATATGATTTCATTTACGGCAGAAAAAATTGCCGAGGTCAGAAAAACTGACACTCAGCAACTGATTATTAAAACACGTCAAAATGCTTTTGATTTGTTCGGAATAAAATAAACTGACGGCAAGGCTTACACCTTGCCGTTTTGTTATGCCATAAGCAACGATATTATATTTGAATAAACCGTAACAGGGTCGGAAAGAAATTTTTCCTTAACTGCCAGTGCCTGTTCATAATCTGCAACAAAAACCGTTACCGTCATAAGTGCGTCATTTCCGTCCAGAACCGACATTGTGATATTACATCCGTTATCAAGGCGTGTAATTTCAATTCTGTGTTCACTCTCACGTCTGAGACGTGTCTGCAACCTGACAGCAGCATTAAATGCACTTTCACGCACAGTGTACGGCAAATCGTTCTCGAGGGTTGAGGTGTTCTGTTTACCTATCTGAGTAATATAAAGCTCCGGATCCTCTGCATCTGCTGAAACACTAACATTGCCGTTTTCAATTACCTCGCTCAGAGCCTGATTGAGTTCAAAGTAATTCGCAAGACCTTCTTCACAGATGATAGTATTCAGCTGACCCTTTGTAAGCGGAGTGTCAAGATGAGACACAAGATAGCAGATAAGCGTTTTTATCTCGTTACGGCTTCTGAGTCCGCCGGGCTCAACACCCTCGGTAAATGCGTCGTAAACTTCCACTTGTATCACCTCTTATTCGATAGGAATTTCAACAGGCTGACGCTTTCTGAAAATACAAACGCTGTCAAAACCGCAGTTCTTTGCAAGTTGCATACCCTGCTCAATACCTGCACCCATGTGCTCGGTAAAATGAGAGTCTGAACCGACGGTTACCATCTTACCACCGAGGGATTTAAAGCGTTTTACAATATCTTCGGCAGGCATTGTTATTCCAATAGGCTGACGCAGACCTGATGTATTGATTTCCAGTGCCTTATCCTTTGAAACAAGGATAGAGAGAATCTCATCAACGTCCTTCTGATATTTTGCCATATCTACGGGTATTTTATTCTCGCCGACAATATAACGAAGCGGATATGTAAGATGTGCAAAAGTATCAAATTTTGCCCAGTCTGCAAGAAGTTTTAACTCTTTCCAATAAGTATTGAGTAAAGAGTCAATGTCTGCACCGTCGTATTTAAGATAACAGAAATCTTCCATATCACGAAGATTATGGATAGAACCGATAACAAAATCATAATCCTTTGAAGATATAAGCTCTTCCGATTCTTTAATATTATACGTCGGCTGACCAAGCTCAACGCCGACACATATTTCAATTCTGTCTTTAAAAAGCTCTTTTGCCCTGACTATATCAGCATAAGATTCGTCAGCAGTTTTGTCAAACTCTTTCTCTCTGAAAAAGTCCATTTCAACATGGTCAGTAAAAGCTACGGTTTTTATTCCTCTGGCAATTGAACTCTCACACAAATCCTCAATAGGATAATTACCGTCAAAAGAATGATTCGTGTGTGAATGCATATCAACAAAATTTTTAAAAATCATTTAAACACTTCCCAAAAATATTCATATTAATGATATAACAAATCCGTTTTTTTTTCAACCGTTTTAATAAAAATGTTGGTATATTTTATGTTTTGCAGACAAAACTATTGTTGAGCAAAAAATTAGGAGATGATCAGATGTTAGACAAAATCTCGTTGATTTTGGTAATTGTCGGTGCTTTGAACTGGGGTTCAATCGGTCTTTTTCAGTTTGATGTAGTAAGCTGGATCGGTGGCGGACAAGGCGCGATCGTTAGCCGAATCATTTACACTCTTGTCTGTCTTGCAGGTGTATGGTGCATATCAATGCTTTTCAGAGACAGAGATGAGCTTGAAGTCGGAACGGTTGAAACGGTTGATTGACCGATAAGCGGACAGATAACTGTCCGCTTTTTTATTTGACAACAGGTTCATATAAAGTTATAATATAACTATAAGTCTGACATAAAGGCAGGTAGTTTTATGAACAGGGAACCATTAAGATTCAAAAACGGAAAATTCAAAATTATGCTCGTTGCTGATTTGCACGAAAAATACAGTATGCACACCGAAAATGCGGTCCAGAAGGTCGAAGATATGCACGCTTTACTTACAAAAGCTGTTGAGCAGCTCAATCCTGACCTTGTGGTTTACCTCGGTGACAACGGATTTGCGGGAGACAAGATGCAGATGCGTTCTGTAATAAGCAGAATTCTCTACCCCGTTTCCAGCAGGGATATTCCGTTTGCTGTTGTTTTCGGTAATCATGATCACGAATCCGGTCTCAGCCTTGTGGAGCAGACAAGGCTTTACAACGAACACGACAACTGTTACCTGTATAATGCTGACGATTCAATCACCGGATACGGTAATTACAACCTGCTTGTAAAAGCATCTAAGTCTGATGAAGATATTCTTAACCTCTGGTTTATGGACAGTAACAACTTAGCCGAGGATCAGGAGCTCTCAAAATATGATTGGGTGCATCAGGACCAGATTGACTGGTACAAGAAAACCGCACTTGAACTCAAGGAGAAAAACGGCGGTAAGGTTATCCCGGCACTGTTATTCCAACACACACCCGTGCCCGAGGAATATGAGCTTTTAAGAGAAGCAAAACCGCACGAAAGACTTGATTCTGTTCCCGGTCACGGAAAGTGGTCAAACAAAAACTATGTTTTAAAGGACAGTGTTGAAGGTTACCTCGGTGAAGGTCCGTGTACACCCGACGTTAACAGCGGTCAGTTTGCAGCATGGAAAGAAATCGGAGATGTTATGGGTGCTTTCTTCGGTCACGACCATATGAACGATTTTGCAGGATACGTTGACGGTATTATGCTTGCACAATGCAAAACTGCAGGATTCCGTCCTTATACAGACGGATGCCGTTCCGGAGTAAGGCTTATCACAATCGACGAAAACAATCCGTCAAACATATTCACAAAAATGTACCATTTCAAGCAGTTCGGACTTAAATCCAAGAGTCTGAGCCCGTATATGCAGAATGTAACTGATCGTCAGGATCTTAAAATCAAAGTTGCGGGTACTGTGCTCGGTACGGTTGCAGCAGTAACAACAGCAGCAATTGCAGTGAATAAAGTCAACAAATACAAGAAACAATAACATTAAAGGCCGGACATGAGTCCGGTCTTAAATTTTGGAGATGTTATCTTGATTTTTGAATTCAGTGACAAATTAAAAGAAATAGACGAAAATAAAAAATCAGAAAAACTAACTGTAGCTTACCTATCTGTAAGTCAGAGCAAGAAATACTGTAAAAACGCAGGCTTATGTTTCGGATATTACGAAAAATACCTTGACGGAAAACAAAACTTACGTTCTGAAGTTAATGTAAATGAAGATTGTTTTTTCGGTGCAATAAAAATTATCGAACCGGAAGCAGATAACAATGATCAAAGTATTCTTGGCTTTTGCATCAAGAA
>JAZNCK010000001.1:0-11662 GCA_045587505.1 Acutalibacteraceae bacterium | reverse complement strand
TATCCGTGCTGTTCGCCTTATCGCAGGTGCAATGGCAGACGCTGTTATCGAAGGACGTCAGGGTGAGCAGACAGAAGCTGCTCCTGCTGAAGCAGAAGAGGCAGTTGCTGAATAATTTTTGATTTAAAACCCCGTTATATTTCTGTGACGGGGTTTCTTTTAGATTATACTTAATTTATAGGAGGAATTTATTATGGCATTTACAGCTAAAGACGTTCAGGCTCTTCGTGAGAAGACAGGCGTTGGTATGATGGATTGTAAGAAGGCTCTTGTTGAAACAGATGGCGACATCGACAAGGCTATTGATATTCTCAGAGAAAAGGGACTTGCTTCTGCTGCTAAGAAGGCTAGCCGTGTTGCTGCTGAAGGTGTTGTTGCAGCATACAACGATGCTAATGCAGGTGCTCTTGTTGAGATTAACTGTGAAACAGACTTCGTTGCTAAGGGTGCTCCGTTCGTAGAGCTTGCTGCTAAGGTTGTTAAGACAGTTGTTGCTGCTAAGCCCGCTGATGTTGAGGCTCTTCTTGCAACAAAGGCAGTTGATTCAGACAAGACAGTTGAAGAAGAAGTTCAGGAGGTATTCCTTGCTCTTCGTGAAAACATGAAAGTCCGTAGATTTGCTCTTGTTGAAGGACACACTGTATCATATATCCATGCAGGTGGTTCCGTTGGTGTTCTTGCTGCATTTGACGTTGACGATGCAACAGCAGGTAGTGATGAGTTCGTAGCAATGGGTAAAAACGTTGCAATGCAGATTGCTGCTATGAATCCCGAATATTTAGGTAAGGCTGACATTTCAGATGAAGAGCTTGCTAAGATGCAGTCAATCACTATTGACAGTGCTCTCAATAAGCCTGAATCACTTCCTGTACCTATCCTCAACAGCATCATTGACGAAGCAATCAATGACAAAAAGTGGAGCGATGAGGACGCAGAAATCTACAAGGGTCTTGATCAGAAGCAGAGAAAGAATTTCCCGAATTTCATTTCAAAGGAAGCAATGGCTACTCTTGCAGAAATCGCAGTTTCACACAAGGCTGAGATTTCTGAAAACAAGATTTTCGTTGGTCTTGTTCAGGGTCGTCTTTCAAAGCAGATCAAGGAAGTATGTCTCCTTGAGCAGGCTTTTGTTCGTTCAGACCTCTTTGAAGGTGACGTTAACGGCTATATTAACTCAGTTTCTAAGGCTATCGGTGCAGACATCAAGCTTAAGAGCTTTGTTCGTTTTGCAAAGGGTGAAGGCATCGAGAAGAAGGTTGATAACTTCGCTGCAGAGATTGCAAGTATGATGTAATTTACCGTAAGGTACGTTAAATGTAAATGAGAGCTGATCCGGAAGGGTCAGCTCTTTTTGTATTGTTGAATGTGTGTCCACAGCCCTGAAAAACGGACTCAAATCACTTGAAATCCGACAAACTACTTGACTAAACCACAATATATAGTGTAAAATATAAAATGGAAGTTTATGTTGTTACTATATAAAAAGGAGTGTAGTTATGGCAAAAAAAGCAAGCTACGGCAATGATGACATAGTTTCTCTCAAAGGGCCTGACCAGGTGCGTAAACGCCCTGCAGTTATTTTTGGCTCGGACGACATAGAGGGTTGTCAGCATTCCGTTTTTGAGATTTTGTCAAACTCAATCGACGAAGCTCGTGAAGGCTTCGGAGATAAAATTGTTATTACGCGTTACCTTGACCATTCTGTTGAGATTCAGGACTTTGGTCGAGGTATCCCTGTTGATTATAATACAAAGGAAAAGAAATTTAACTGGGAACTTGTTTTCTGTACTCTTTACGCAGGCGGCAAGTATTCAAAGGGTGGCGACAGCAGCTACGGTTATTCGCTCGGTCTTAACGGTCTCGGTCTTTGCGCAACTCAGTTTGCATCCGAGTATATGGAGGCTGAAATTCACCGTGACGGATTCTGCTACAAACTTAACTTCAAAAAAGGCAAGATTGTCGGACAGATGGAAAAAGAGCCTTATACAAAGCGTGACACAGGCTCACGCATCAAATGGCGTCCCGATCTTAAGGTTTTTACTGATATTGCAGTACCTCTTGAGTATTATCAGGACACTATCAAGCGTCAGGCAATCGTTAACTCCGGAATCAGATTTATTCTTAAAAACCAGCTTAACAAAACTCAGTTTGAAACTTTTGAATATTACTACGAAAACGGAATTTCCGACTATGTAACCGAAATCGCTGAGGATGCTGCACTTACATCGGTTCAGTCATGGCAGACGGAACGTGTCGGACGTGACCGGGAGGACCACAAGGATTACAAGGTGCTTATCACATCTGCTTTGTGTTTTTCTAACAAGGCACAGAAAAAGGAATATTATCACAACTCAAGCTGGCTGGAGCATGGCGGTGCACCTGAAAAGGCTGTGCGTAATGCCTTTACTTATCAGATAGATTCGTATCTCAAAACCAACGGTAAGTATACAAAATCTGATCCGAGAATAAAGTTTGAGGATATCGAAGATTGTCTTGTGCTTGTCGTTTCGTCTTTCTCTACCGAAACATCTTACGAAAACCAGACTAAAAAAGCAATTACCAATAAATTCATCCAGGAAGCGATGACGGATTTCTTCAAACGTCAGCTTGAGATTTACTTCATCGAAAATCGCACGGAAGCTGAAAAAATCGCAAATCAGGTGCTTATCAATATGCGAAGCCGAGTCAAGGCTGAGACGACGAGACAGAGCATCAAAAAGACACTCACAACAGCGAATGACCTTGCAAACAGAGTGCAGAAATTTGTCGACTGCCGTGCGAAGAATTCTGAGGACAGAGAGCTTTTTATCGTGGAGGGTGATTCAGCACTTGGTGCCTGTAAGCAGGCTCGTGATTCCGAATTCCAGGCACTTATGCCCGTCCGAGGAAAAATTCTTAACTGTCTTAAGTGTGAATATGATAAGATTTTTAAAAGTGAAATTATCACTGACCTTGTCAAGGTGCTCGGTTGCGGCGTTGAAGTCAAATCCAAACACATGAAAGGTCTTGCAGATTTCAATCTTGATCTTCTTCGCTATAATAAAGTAATTATATGTACAGATGCCGATGTTGACGGCTTCCAGATCCGTACACTTATTCTGACAATGATTTACCGTCTTATGCCCACACTCATTGAGGAGGGCAAGGTGTTTATTGCAGAGACTCCGCTTTACGAAATCAACACCAAAGATCAGGTGTGGTTTGCATATACGGAAAAAGAAAAAGCGGAAGCAATCGAGCAAATCGGCAATGCCAAGTACACCATTCAGCGTTCAAAAGGTCTTGGTGAAAATGAAGCCGATATGATGTGGCTTACAACAATGAATCCGAAGACAAGACGACTTGTTGAAATTCTTCCTGAGGATGCTGAACGTACGGCACAGGTTTTTGAAACGCTCCTCGGCGACAATCTTGCGGGCAGAAAAGAGCATATTGCTGACAACGGCTATATGTACATTGATATGCTCGACTTAAGCTAAGAGAGGTGACAGTATGGCAAGAAAGAAAAAAGAAGTTGTGAAAACTGAAGAAGAGATGAATCCGAATACCCATATACTTGGTGCCGGCACGGTTTTGAGGCAGAATATCACAGAAACTCTTGAAACTAACTATATGCCTTACGCTATGAGCGTTATTCTGTCACGAGCAATTCCGGAAATTGACGGTTTTAAACCCTCTCACAGAAAGCTTCTCTATACAATGTATAAGATGGGTCTTCTTACGGGTGCAAGAACAAAGTCTGCAAATATTGTCGGCCAGACAATGAAGCTCAATCCCCACGGCGATGCAGCTATTTATGATACAATGGTGCGTCTGTCAAGAGGCTATGAGGCACTCCTTCATCCGTTTGTAGACTCAAAAGGTAACTTCGGTAAGGCGTATTCGCGTGATATGCAGTGGGCAGCACCCCGATATACGGAGGCAAAGCTTGCTCCTATCTGTGCAGAACTTTTTGCTGAGATTGATAAGGATACGGTTGATTTTGTTGACAACTACGACAATACAACAAAAGAACCTACTCTTCTTCCGGTTAAATTCCCTACAGTGCTGACAAACCCGACAACAGGTATAGCTGTTGGTATGGCAAGTTCTATCTGTTCGTTCAATCTTCAGGAAATCTGCGAAACAACGGTTGCACTCATAAAAGATGAAAATGCCGACATAATGGATACGCTCAAAGCTCCCGATTTTGTCGGCGGAGGACAGATTGTCTATGACCGCGATGTAATGGAGACGATTTACCGTACAGGCCGAGGCGGCTTCAAGGTAAGAGCGAAGTATAGATACGACAAAGATAATAAATGTATCGAAATCACTGAAATTCCGCCAACAACAACTGCTGAAGCAATAATCGACAAAATTATCGAAAAATTCAAGGCAGGATCGGTTCGTGAGATCAGTGATATACGTGATGAAACAGATAAATCAGGTCTTAAAATCACAATCGACCTTAAAAAGGGTACGGATCCTGACAAGCTGATGCAGAAGCTCTACAAAGTAACTTCGCTTGAGGATACGTTCTCCTGTAATTTCAATATTCTTATCGCAGGTGTACCGAAAGTGCTCGGCGTAAGGGATATTCTCCTTGAATGGATTGCATTCCGTACGGAGGGCGTACGCCGCAGAGTATTCTTTGAACTCGCAAAAGCAAAAGAAAAACTTCACTTGCTTGAAGGCTTACAGAAGATTCTTCTTGACATTGACAAGGCTATCAGAATTATCCGTCAGACAGAAGAGGAGAGTGAGGTTGTACCTAACCTTATGATTGGTTTTGGTATCGACGAAGTTCAGGCAAACTATGTTGCGGAAATCAAACTCCGTCACCTCAACCGTGAGTATATCCTCAAAAGAACTCAGGATATCGAGAAACTCCGCAAAGATATTGAAGAGATGGAAGATATACTTGCACACAAGTCTAAGGTTAAAAAGATTATCGTAAACGAGCTCAACGATATTGCGAAGAAATACGGCCAGCCGAGAAAAACCGAAATTATATTTGCAATAGATGTTGAATTTGACGAAAAAGAGGAAGAAGAACCGGATTTCCCGGTAAACCTCTTCTTTACAAAAGAAGGCTATTTCAAAAAGATTACACCGCAGGCATTACGTACAAGCGGTGAACAAAAGCTCAAAGAGGGAGACTCGATGCTCCTTGAACTCGAAGCTACAAACAATACTGAATTGCTTTTCTTTACTGACAAATGTCAGGTTTATAAGTCAAAAGCATCAGAGTTTGATATGGGTAAGGCGAGTGTGCTCGGTGATTTTGTTGCCTCAAAACTTGGAATGGATGAGGGCGAAACAGCAATTTATATGGTTGCCACTCTTGATTATAAAGGTTATGTAATGTTCTTTTTTGAAAACGGTAAGGTTGCAAAAGTTGATCTTTCTGCCTACGCGACAAAGACAAACCGTAAGAAGCTGATCAAAGCCTACTGTGAAAAATTCCCGATTGGTGCAATCAGACACATTACGGAAGACTGTGATCTTGTTATGGAATCCACATCCGGCAGACTTCTTCTCATCAATACAGGTGCGGTTTCACCCAAGACAACTAAGGATACTCAGGGTGTTTCTGTAATGACAATGAAAAAAGGCCATATCCTGAAAAAAGTAAGAGCTTACAATAAAGGTGAGTTTGCAAAGCCTTATCGTTATAAGACGAAGAATCTTCCTGCATCGGGTGCGCTCCTGAGTGCGGAGGATACGGGAGAGCAGATGTCACTTATTTAATTTTAAAAAATACCACCGAGTTGAGTGTTCTCACTTCGGTGGCAGCGGAAAAACGCGCAAACGCAAAATCATTCGTTTTCTTCCGCTAAAAATATATTAACCCGAAAAATTATAATAATAATCGGAAAAATATGCCTTATTTTTGTTTTTGATTTAAAATTTCTATTGCATTTTCAAATAATGTGTGATAGAATGTCTTGGTAAAAATACTAACGGAGGTTTAATTATGTCTGCTATTCAGTACGTTTTAGGTATAATCCTTATTATACTCGCAATTGTTCTTATCGTTGCAGTTCTTCTTCAGGAGAGCCGTTCAGCAGGTCTTTCAGGTGCTATTTCGGGCGGTGCTGACACATTCTTCGGTAAGGCGAAGGGTAAGACAATCGAGCAGAAACTTGCAAAAATCACAAAGTATGTAGCAATTGCTTTCTTTGTAATTGCTCTCGGTGTTTCAGTTGCATTTATGTTTATGTATTGATCTGGTTTTTATGCAGGGTGGCCAAAAGCCACCCTGTTTTTTTGTAATTTTTTTCAAATTTACTGTTGAAATTTGTGAAACAAGGGAGTATAATAGGACATATTTTTTTATTGCGTTATAAAAAGAATTTATATTGGTATTGTTTTAGAAGAAAAAGAATACATATATAGGTGTGTTTCTCTTAATTATGACACATACTAAACACAGTATATTCTTATTTTATTGCGCTAATATCCAGGGAGATGACCTTATAATGAATTATGTAGAAAAAGTTATTGCACGCGTTGCAAAAGAACACGCAAACGAGCCGGAGTTTGTTCAAACTGTAACAGAGGTTTTGACAAGCCTTGTTCCTGTTGTTGAAAGACACCCGGAGTATGAGGCAGCAGGCTTGCTTGAAAGAATGGTTGAACCTGAAAGACAGATTATTTTCCGTGTCGCTTGGATTGACGATAAAGGCAAAGTTCAGGTTAACACAGGTTACCGTATCCAGTTTAACAGTGCAATCGGACCCTATAAAGGCGGTCTTCGTTTTCACCCGTCAGTATACAGCGGTATAATTAAGTTCCTTGCATTTGAGCAGACTTTCAAAAACAGCCTTACAAGCCTTCCTATCGGCGGTGCCAAGGGTGGTTCGGATTTTGATCCCAGAGGCAAGTCAGACGGAGAAATTCTCCGTTTCTGTCAGGCTTTTATGACAGAGCTTTACAGACACATCGGTCCTAATCTTGACGTTCCTGCAGGTGACGTTGGTGTTGGCGGCCGTGAAATCGGTTACCTCTTCGGTCAGTACAGACGTATCAAGGGTACATTCGAAAACGGTGTTATCACAGGTAAAGGTCTTTCATACGGTGGTTCGCTTGTTAGACCTGAAGCAACAGGCTACGGTGCAACATACTATGCTCAGGAAGTTCTTGCACACTTTGGTGAGACGATTGAGGGCAAGACATTCTCTGTTTCAGGTTTCGGTAATGTTGCATGGGGTACAGTCAAGAAGGTTACTGAACTTGGTGGTAAGGTTGTTACAATTTCAGGTCCCGACGGTTATGTTTATGATCCCGACGGAATCAATACAGACGAAAAAATTGAATATATGCTCGAGATGCGTAACTCAGGCAGAGACAAGGTTCAGGACTATGCAGATAAATTCGGCGTTGAGTTCTTCCCGGGTCAGAAACCGTGGGGCGTTCCCGTTGATGTTGCTATGCCTTGCGCAACACAGAACGAAGTAGGTATTATGGAAGCGAGACAGCTTGTTGAAAACGGCGTTAAGTATTACATCGAAGTTGCAAATATGCCGTCAACGAACGATGCTCTTAAGTATCTTATGGAAAACTGTCGCGCAGTTGCTCCGTCAAAAGCGGTTAATGCAGGTGGTGTAGCGGTTTCAGCTCTTGAAATGACTCAGAACTCTTTGAGATACAACTGGACAACAGAAAAAGTTGATATGCGACTTAAATCAATTATGAAGTCAATCCACGACTCCTCAGCGGAAGCAGCGGAAGCATATGGCCTCGGTTACAATCTTGTAGCAGGTGCAAATATTGCAGGTTTCCAAAAGGTTGCAGATGCAATGATGTCTCAGGGCGTTATCTAAAAGAAAAAGTTAACACGGTGCAATTCAACGAATTGCACCGTGTTTTTATGTTTTTATGTGTTAGATTGATTTAAGAAGAGCAGGAAGTCTTGTAAGAGCACCGGGGATTCTTACAAGAATCTTGCAAAGACCCTTGAAGCTTGACTGACCGTCATTAAGAATCATAAGAAGGCCGTCAATGATTTCCGGTGAAGCAACGCCCATACTCATTGCCATAAAGTTACGGATAGGAATCTGTGTTGCCATTGCAGCAATCATTTTGCCGTCACCGTTTTCAGCAGAACCGAACTTTGACATAATGCCCTCAATAGCGTTGCACATTCTGCCACCCCACTTTGTATGCCTTGCATCGTTAAGACAACAATACAGATCGATCGGCTTTGATGTGTCGCGGCTGTTTTCTGGCAATTTGAAGCCGAGTACAGCTTCAAACTGTGCACCGTTCATACCGTTTACGTCTGCTGTGTAGTATGCAGGAGCAACTGCTCTGTAGTCGGGGATTTCAGCATTAACGGTTGACTCAACTGTGATTGTCTTTGTGAGTCTGATATCGCGGCTTGAAGCACCTACGAGAATATCAAATTCACCGCTTTCAACCATCCAGTCACCGAGTTTTACGTTATAGAAAGCAAAGGCTCTCTTGGAAAGTTCGAGTGTAACAGTTGTCTCTTCACCCGGGTTGAGGAATACTTTCTTGAATCCCTTGAGTTCCTTAACGGGACGGTAGATTGTTGATTCCTTGTCAGCAACATAAAGCTGTGCAACCTCTCCGCCGTAAACATCGCCTGTGTTCTTGATCTTGAAAGAAACTGTTAATTTGTCTGTATCTTTAATACTGTCAGCAGAAACAGCGAGATCACTGTACTCAAATGTTGTGTATGAAAGACCGTATCCGAACGGGAAGAGAACCTTCTTGTCAGCTTTATCATAGTAACGGTAACCGATGTAAACGGATTCTCTGTGTTCACTTGTAACAGGACCGGCAGGATAGTTGCGGTATGTCGGGTTGTCGCTGTATGAGAGGGGATAAGTCTCACTTGTCTTACCTGACGGATTAACCTTACCTGTAAGGAGATTTGCAGTAGCACTGCCGACTGCCTGACCACCGAGACCTGTACTCAGAAGAGCCTTGACTTCGTTAATCCACGGAAGATTGATAACGGAACCGCCTGCAAGAACAGCTGCTGTATTCGGGTTAGCCTTTGCAACTGCAGAAACAAGATTGCTGTGGCATTTCGGCATTTCAATATTTTCTCTGTCATAGCCTTCACCCTCAAATTCATCGGTAAGACCAACAAATACAAGAGCAATATCTGCATTTTTCGCAGCATTGACAGCCTCATTTACAAGATCTGCTTTGATCTCGTCCTTATTCTTAACGTAACCGGGAGCATAAATAACATCAACACCGAGCTTCTTGAGCTCATCAAGAGCATTGTCGAGCTTGTTCGGATTGATAACGGAAGAGCCGGCACCCTGGAAACGGGGTGAAGCAGCGAGCTCACCGATAACTGCAACCTTCTGACCTGCCTTAAGAGGAAGGATTTTATCGTTGTTCTTGAGAAGCACCATAGAACCTTCTGCGACCTTACGTGCTATAGCGTGATGTGCCTCAATGTCGTATGTATGTTTCTTTGCAAGAGCCGGCTTTGACTTTACGATAAGGTCAACAACCGTGTCAACTCTCTTGTCAAGTACGGCAATATCAAGTTCACCGCTGTTTACTGCAGCGATAATTTTGTTTGTATTGATTCTTGCTGAAGACGGCATTTCAAGATCTGTACCGTTGTAGAGTCCGGGGATTCGGTCAACAGATGAGCCCCAGTCAGTAACGATCATACCTTCAAATCCCCATTCACCGCGGAGAACCTTTTCCTGAAGCCACTCGTTCTGTGAAGAATAAACACCGTTGATACGGTTGTAGGAGTTCATAATTGTCCACGGCTGTGCTTCCTTGACGCATATCTCAAATGCAGTGAGGTAAAGCTCACGCATAGCTCTTTCGTCAACGACTTCGTTGATAACCATACGGAATGCTTCCTGTGAGTTACAAGCGAAGTGCTTGAGTGATGTACCGACACCCTTTGACTGAACACCGTTTACAAAGCTTGCAGAACATTTACCTGCAAGGTACGGATCTTCACTGAAGTACTCGAAATTACGGCCACAGGTCGGAGCGCGCTTGATGTTTGTGCCGGGGCCGAGAACAACAGAAACCTCTTCCTTAAGGCACTCTTCTGCAAGAGCAATGCCTTCCTCTCTCAACAAGTCTTCATCCCATGAGCAGGAAGAAGTTGAAGCAGGGGGGAAGCAGGTTGACGGAACGGAGTTACCGAGACCGATTCCCTGAGAAGCCTTCTTGTCCTTGTTCTGCTTACGAAGACCGTGAGGACCGTCAGTAATCATAATTTTAGGAAGACCGAGTTCGGGAGCTTCCTCAAGATGCCAATAGTCATAGCCTGATACAAAAGCCGCCTTTTGTTCAAGGCTCATTTTTTTTACGATTTCGGGGTGTTTCATATTCTGATACTCCTCTCAAATTTCTACATTTAACATTATATACTATTATAATCAATTTTGCAATCCTTGAAATAATACTCTTTATCGTGTTCGCCGATTTCTCTGAGAACTCTGCACGGGTTGCCTACAGCTACTACGTTCGCAGGGATATCTTTTGTTACCACACTGCCGGCTCCGATAACTGTGTTATCACCGATTGTTACGCCCGGAAGCAGAACTGCTCCTGCACCGATCCAACAGTTTCTTCCTATACGTATACTACGGTTGAACTGGTAAGCTTTTTCACGTAACTCGGGATTTACAGGATGTCCCGCTGTGGAAATTGTAACGTTTGGTGCTATCATTGTGCAGTCACCGACATAGATGTGAGTGTCGTCTACGAGAGTCAGGTTGAAGTTGGCATAAACATTGTTTCCTAAGTGTACGTGTTTTCCGCCCCAGTTAGCGTGGAGTGGTGGCTCTATGTAGCAATTCTCACCGATTTCAGCAAACATATCTTTGAGCATCTGAGTGCGTTTTTCCTGTTCAAGAGGTCTTGTCATATTGAAATCATAGAGTTTTTCGAGGCATAAAAGCTGTTCTTTCATAATTTCATCACCACTCGGATAGTAAATCTCACCCGAATGCATTTTTTCTTTGTTTGTCATAATATCAGTCCTTTTATTTGATCTGTTATATAATAATAAAAAATTCGGCTTTGGTCAATTAAAATAAAGTTTATTCCGGGTATGAAAAAATTGTCGGGATATTCATAATTGATTTTTATACTATTTTGATTATAATAATTAAAGAAAGATGAAAAATCGAATCACCGACAGCACTTTTGCACCGTCGGTGAATATTCTCAGCAGATACTTTGCCGAAGGGCGGGTCACGGCTCCCCGTAGGCAGTCGACTGCCACCGTCTACCCATATCCGCTTGTTTTTATTTTTTACATCCTGTTACAGTATATGCCTGTGCTTTTCAGACGGAAACAAAAATTTTTAAATACCCCTTTACAAATCGTATTATTTGTGGTAAACTACTTTCGCTATGTTTCCGTTTCTCGGATTTTGGGTTAAACTGCTAAGCAGTGTTCACCTACCTTAACCTGGGATTCCGGAGCATAAAAAATATTTTAAATGAGGTGAAAATAATGACACAGGCAGAGAAGCAGGCTATTATGGCTGAATATGCTCTTCACGAGGGTGATACAGGTTCACCTGAGGTACAGATCGCTGTTCTTACAAAGAGAATCAACGACCTTACAGAGCATCTCAAGGAGCACAAGAAGGACCATCACTCAAGACGTGGTCTTCTTAAGATGGTTGGTCACAGACGTAACCTTCTTGCT